>JACQXA010000004.1:0-300000 GCA_016208975.1 Nitrospinota bacterium | reverse complement strand
CGTTTGCGAGAACGACAGGCCGGTAGTGATGGAAGACGTGCAAAAAGTCTTCGAGAACGGTTTCCACTCCAACGTTTACCGCTTCATAAAGGGCGACGGCTCGCTGGTTCCTTTCCACTGCATCGGCTCGGTCATCAAGGACGATAACGGCCAGATAACCGGCTTTATGGGCACTGGCCGGGAGATAAGCGAGATGATCAGGAAAGAGGAGGAACTCCGGAAGGCCAAGGAAGCGGCGGAGTCCGCCACGAAGCTCAAAGACCGCTTCATAACCTTGCTGTCGCATGACCTGCGCTCGCCTATCTCCAACCTGTTGTTAGGCTTGAGGATTATAGACGGCGGCCAGGCTTCCGCCAGCGACAGCGCGGACATTATGCAAAGAGGCATCTTCATCTGCGAAAGCATGCTGTCCATGATCAACCAGCTTCTAAACGTCAGCAAGCTCAAGTCCGGCGCCGTAAAACTCAACCGCAAATACCACAACATGCGCGCCCTTGGCGAGAGGGTGGTGAAAAGCGTGTTGATGGAGGCCGACGCCAAGGGCATAGCGGTGGTAAACGACCTGCCGGAGAACATGAAGCTTTTTATTGATGGCGACCTGTTCGCCGAGGTGATACGCAACCTTGTGGGCAACTCCATCAAGTTTTGCGGCAAAGGTTGCTTTATAAAAATATATTCTCCGGACGGGGGGAGCCGCATAATCGCCGTGAAAGACAAGGGCATCGGCATGACCGAGGCCACTATCAGCCTGATAATGGGCGAGGGGGAGACTGCCTCTTCCAACGGCACCGCCGGGGAGAAAGGCACGGGGCTGGGGCTGTCGTTCTGCAAGGACATTGTGGAGGCCCACGGCGGAGCGCTTAAGATAGAGTCCGCCCAAAACGAGGGCTCCACGGTTATTGTGGAGTTTCCCGAAACCCGCGCGCTGGTGATGCTGGTGGACGATCAGGAAATTGCCCGCGAATCCTACAAGGATATATTAAAGAGCCTTAAGGTGGAGTTCATGGAGGCCAGCAACGGTTACGAGGCGTTGCGGATGATAATGGAAACCACCCCGAACCTTATAATTACCGACTGCCGCATGCCTGAGATGGACGGTTTCGAGTTTTTACAGAGCCTGAAAAACTCTGAGAAGACCGCAAACATACCCGTGATAGTGGCCACGTCCAGCGTTGGCATGGAGGACAGCCACAAGGCCTTAAACCTGGGAGCCAATGATTTTATAACCAAACCTGTGGCCCCCAACGAGCTTGTGCCAAGGGTAAGCCGGTTTTTAGGGTTTTAACCTGTTACCCTCACCCCAACGCCAGTTTTAACAATCTCCCCATCCCTTGCAATCACCCGGCCGGACTTTATAACTACCCCAGGTGATGAAAACATGTGGCTGGATTTGCCGGATTTCCTGTAAACCGCCATATCGGCGATAGCTCCCGGCGTCAGGCTCCCCCTGTCCAAAAGCCCCAGCGTTTTCGCCGGTCCTGCGGAGGTGATGGAGGCTACCTCATACGCTGTGTATTCCCGGTTTATTGTATGGAGCGTGGAGCGGTTTTGGGTGTCTTCATGTAACCTGGAAAACTCATTGCGCCTCAAATCCCCGCCCATCAGCATGGCGATGATGTTTGGGTACGCGGTAAAAGGCCCGCCGTTGGGATGGTCGGTAGTAAGAAATACCCGCATGGGGTCTTCCACCAGCAGGAAAAGCTCCAGCCCGCAGGCCCATTGGACGCTGTTCACAGCGGACTGGCGGCGATATTCA
Source organism: Nitrospinota bacterium (assembly GCA_016208975.1). Taxonomy (NCBI): domain Bacteria; kingdom Pseudomonadati; phylum Nitrospinota; species Nitrospinota bacterium. Next base: position 298,244 of record JACQXA010000004.1, on the reverse strand, counting down.
TAGCGGGCGCAGTGGCATGCGCCATCCGCCAGTTCCGTGATGACGGAGCCGGTGGCCCCACGCCGCCCAAAATCCGGCCCAAAAGTTTCATCCGCCGTGGCCGTCACCGTGTTGCCGAACACAATCTGCCCCACGTCTATGGTAATGTTTGGATTCTCATTAACCGCCCGGGCCACCAGCGGGGCTTCCGATGAAAAACCGCTCCTTCCTCCATAACTGTGGAACTGCGCGTGAGCGATATGGGCCCTTACGCCTTTTAAAACTTCTATGGTTTTTATGGTGGCCTCATGGCTCCATGGCGCGCCCAGATCATTCAGATGCAGATGTAACGGAGCCTTCGCGCCAGATTCGGCCACGGCTTCCGCCATGCGCCGGATAAGCTCCAAAGGGGTGATGTTGAACCCATCCAGTTTTCGTTCAACGGCCCCGGCCTCCAGAGGCCTGTCCAAAAACTTCCCGCCGGGGTTAACCAGTTTTATCCCCAGCGCTCCGGTGTCGTTTATGGTTTGCTCAACGAACCGGCGCAGACCCGCCGTGTTTTTTCCCTCGGCCATTTTTATAAGTGGTGGGGACGATACGACCATGGCTATCATCCCCACGTCCACCAGCGGTATTTCCTTCGCCTCACGCCAGGCATCCACGGCTGAAGCGGGGGGCACGCCCGGGTCTATAACGCCAGCGTAACCCATGCGGGCATAATTCAGCCCAGCGTCTTTACGCATATCCTCGGGATTTTCAGATGTAAGCTCCGAAGCCGAATCCGCCAGCGGCCCCAGAAGGTGGGTGTGAGGGTCTATCCCGGCGGGGATTATTAGACAGTCTTCGGCGTTTATGGTGACGAAGTCCGGCCCGGTGGATTTGTCTATTATGCCATCGCGGATATAAATGTCTCGCCAGACAAGGTTTTCACCCTGCGCAGGGTCCACCACCTCGCCGTTGATTATTTTAATGTCCATTCCAGGCGAAACCTTTCTGTCCGGATATAAGCTATTAACTGGCGCTACTGCTGTAAACTGTAATTATTGGCCCCCGGGGTATGTTTTTCAATGATATTGGAGAAAGGCGCGGCGCCATGGTGGTTGAAGATGTTTTAGAGCTTATAAAACCGGCTCTTCTCGGTGAGCCACAACGCAAGAGCACTACCCGTGTGAAGGCGGCGGTGCTGATACCCATCGCAAGCCACAAAGGACAGGCGGTTCTCGGCTTCATACGGCGTTCGGCCAAACTGCCTCTGCACGCCGGGCAAATTTCGTTTCCCGGCGGCAGGATTGAAAAGGGGGAAACAGTGTTGACCGCCGCCCTGCGGGAAACCGAGGAGGAAACCGGGATAGGCGGAAACATGGTCACCGTCGCTGGTCACTTGCCGGTGTTGCAGACAGTCAGCACCGGTTTTGCGGTGTGGCCTGTGGTGGGCGTTATAAACGGGGCGCCAGAGATAAAAGTGTCGCCGGTGGAGGTGGAGGAGTTTTTCTGGGCGCCGGTCTCCCATTTTCTGGAACCTGCCAATCTGGAACGGAGGACGGAAATTCTGAGAGGTGAAAGCGCTCCCCGCCCGGCATATCATTACCATGGCCATGAAGTATGGGGCTTGACGCTCCGCATAATCCAGATAATGCTAAACTCCGCCCAAACAGATGGCGGGGAGTATGTATGACCAAAGTTATATCGCCACCGGCCCGCCGCGTATTATAAAAAATGAGGAGATTTCAGGAGTAGATATGAGTTTATTTTTAGGCCCCATCCACATATGGATGTTTAACAAGATATTGATCCTCGAATCGCGGGCGTTCGCCCTGGCCGAGGCTTTGGAAAAAAGCGGGAACGGCGGCGTGGGCGCCGTGGTGGAAGAATATGGCCAAAGGCTGGAAGGCCGGAACCTTGCTGACATTTTGGGGGACAACTCCATCCACCAGTTCCTGTACGGGCTCATAGGCCGCGCCCAGATAATGGAAGCGCGCCTTATGGAACTGGCGGGGGACGGTGGCGCTCAATTGGTAAAGGTCGCCGAAGAGCATGGCAGGCAGACCGCCCGCGGGGCCGTTGCAAAAGCGGGGAGCAATCCGCAAACACTGGAAGACATATACCGGCAGGTTAATGACCACCACATGGAAGGGATGCCGTGCGACCCTGGAGCTGAAACAACGCAGGAATCCAAAACCGTTATGGGTTATTGCCATTCCAGCTGTAACCACATTCAGAACTGGAGCTATACTGGAGCGGATGTGAAGGCCATGTGCGGTCTCACCAACGCATGGCTCGCGGGTTTTGTCAGCGAATTGAACCCAGCCGCAGTCTATGAGGTTAAGGAAACCTTGGCTGAAGGGGCTGGCTCCTGCAGGGCCACCATTACCTTGGGGTGACGGTGGTTTTATTGCCGGGTGGTGCTCTTTAATATCAGGAAATACGCCGGGCCGGTCTGTTTTAACAGGCCGGCGGTGGCGCCAGCTTCCGGCCCTTCGCCGAAATAAATATCCATCCGTCCCGGGCCTTTTATCGCTCCGCCCCTGTCCTGCGCTATCGCCAGACGGGCTGTTTGCTTCCAGCCCATAACCACCCCATCTTTTACTTCCGGCAGGTCCAGCGAAACCAGCAATATGGCGTGTTCCGGGTAATAGGCCGGATCCACCGCCACCGACCGGCCCGCCGTGAGTTTCACTCCAGTAGATCCGAAAGGCCCATCCTCCATGGCCCGGTAGAACACATAACTGGGATTTGTAAATAAAAGCTCGAACATCTTCTCCGGGTTTTCGTCCGTCCACCTGCGGATGGCATTTAACGACATATCCTCTTTTTTCACCGCACCCCGCTCTATCAGCGTTTTGCCGATGGAGCGGTAGGCCCGGCCGTTACTTCCAGCGTAATTCAGGAAAACAGAGGAGCCATCCTCAAAGACCGCCCTGCCGGAGCCTTGGACGCTCATAACGAATAGATCGAATGGGTCGTTTGCCCAGGCAATCTCAAGCCCCCGGGCCGCCAGCGCCCCGTCCAGGTCTATGGCCTGCCGGTCATGATATGGCGCAAGTTTTCCGTTCTCCACCCTGCCGGTTATTTTGCGCCCCTTAAGCTCGTTGTGGAACAGGCCCAGGTCCGCCGTTACCAAATCTTCCGGCAAAGCGTAGATGGGCCATTTATAAGAATCCGTTTTTTCACGGGAAGCCCTGATGAAAGGCAAGTAGTATCCGGTGAACAGGGTCTCCACCCCGCTGGGCTCTTGCGCATAGCGGTAAATGCCGAACTCACGCTGGATTATCGCGATTCGTTTTGCCGGGTCTTTCTCAATATGTATAATCTCAAGCAACCGCCGGGCGGACCTGTCGATATCTCCATTGGTAACGCTCATGCCTCCCACGGTTATAAGTGCGGCGGGATCTTTGGCGGCAAGGGCTTCTATCGACCGTTCCAGCGCGGACACAATCGGGCCGTCCGTCAAATCCATTGTCAAATCGGGTATGGCCCCGGTTTTAACGAACGTTAATGGAGCGGGTTTGGCTTCGGGCCGGATGAAAGGCGCGCAGGAAGGCATTAACGCCAGTGCGATAACCGCTAAAAGGCGCTTAAAGGAACCGGATGCGGACATCAGTCTCTGTCTCCAGCCCGTAGAGCAGGGCCGCATCGCCGTTTTTCACGAAAAGCTCCAGCGTGTCCCAGCTTCCAAAGGTGGCCGATAAGGTGTCTTCATCCCCGGCGGCTGAATAGTGGGGAAGAATGCCGTCCACGCTGGCCTCCTCCAGTTCCACTTTAATGACTGAGGAGTTAAGCTCCCGCGCCGTTTTTTCTATCAGCGCGCGGGTCAGGTTTGTTATGGCGTTGCCGAACTGGTCTATATAAATTATCTCTCCCACTAAAAGGTTGGGTGAGGGGCGCATTTCCCACGGGAGATCCATGCTTTTCAAGTTGGCAAGCCTGGGGCCGAAAGACTCAAGCGGAGCCCCCATGGAAAGATGGGCCGCTGAAGGGGCGAAAATGTCCCGCCCGTGGAATGTGGCGGATATTTTTTCCAACATGTAGGCGGGGTTTGTTATTTCCCGTATCTGGGCCGGTTTGCGTTTGCGGGCCACCTCGGTGAAAATACCGTTGTCCGGCCCCACGAAAAAATGCCCCTCCGCCTCGAACGCCAAAGGTTTTCGTTCCGAGCCTACGCCAGGATCCACCACGCAAAGGTGTATGGAGCCCGCCGGGAAATATTCGAACGATGAGCTTATAACGTACACCGCCTGTTTTATGTTCTGGGGCTCTATCTCGTGGGTGATGTCCACAAACCGGGCGGAAGGGTTGATGGAGAGCATTACACCCTTCATAACCCCCACGAACGGGTCGGTAATCCCGAAATCCGTTGTCAGGGTTATTATAGCCACGCTAACCTATGAACTCACCGGAAAGCCCGGTGGCTGAGGCGGATAGGATTTTCACCGGGGCTATGGTGTTCATCAGGCTGTCCGGCCCATCGAAAACCGTGGGGAAATAGTTGTCGGTGAACCCTTTAAGCTGGCCCCGGGCCGTCCGCGTGTTCTCCACCAGGACGTACAGGGTTTGCCCCGCCATTTTCTCCCCGGCCTGGGCCCGTTTCTCCGCCGACAACGCTTTTAGAAGCCCGGCGCGGCGTTTCAATTCATCCTTCACGGGCCTGCCGCTCATTTCGAAAGCGTCGGTTCCTTTTCTGGGCGAGTATGTGAAAACATGCAACATCATCAGCGGCGAACGGTTGAGTAAATCGAAGGTTTCCGTGAACTCCGTTTCCGTTTCGCCGGGGAAACCTACCATCACGTCTGCCCCTATGCCTATTCCCGGTATGTTCCGGGCCAGGTTGTTTACAAGACCCTCATAAAATTCGGGGGAGTAGGGCCTGCGCATCAGCGTAAGTACTTTGGCTGAACCGCTCTGCGCCGGAATGTGCAGATGCCTGCAAATCCTGGCTGACCCGGCGATGAGCCCGACAAGCTCATCGCTGACGTGTTGCGGGTTAACACTGGAGAGCCGTATCCTTTCCACATCCGTTTTATTCAGGATTTTCCTGATAAGCCCCGGCAGGCTCAGCCCATCGAAAAGGTATTGGCCCAGGTTTATGCCGGTCAGCACCACCTCCCTCACGCCAGCCCCGGCCATGGCCCTCACCTGGTTTACGATGGCCCCAGGCTCGGCGCACACGCTGGCGCCACGGCTGATTCGCACCACGCAGAAAGAGCAAACCTCGCCGCATCCAGTTTGGATTTTTATATAGGCGTTAGTGCGCCCCGCAAGGTTTGTCACAGGCCTCACAGGCAGGACTCCGGATTGTTCTCCCCCGGTGATGACCAGCGGACCGTTCTTCCACCCCTCCAGTTTTTTCAACGCCGAGGAAAGCTCGAACTTGGAGACGTTCCCCAACACAAGGTTAACCCCTTCTTCCGCGGCCACTTTCTCCGGATACATTTCAGACAGGCATCCGGCCACCACCACCTTGGCGCCGGGATTGTCGGCCCTGGCTTTCCTTATGGCGGCGCGGCACCGGGCGTCACTTTTGCCGGTGACGGTGCAGGTGTTTATCACCACCACATCCGCCCGCTCACCCTCATCGGCGGCGGTGAAACCGGCCTGTGACAGTTCGTAGGCCATTTCCGCCGTCTCGAACTGGTTGAACCGGCACCCAAGCGTTTCAAACGATACCTTGCGCATAGACTTCATGCCATTCACCTTGCCGGTCCGCCGAACTCTTTGGGGTGGGACTCGAAGTAAGACGGGGCCTTTTCCTTAGACGATATTGCGATGTACCTGGCCATTTCCTGCGGGAAAACCGATAATGGCGAATCCTGCGACACCAGCTTCAACAGGAGGGCCATATTGTCTTCGAACGAGGCGTCGGCCGAAAAAATATCCTGCGGCTCGCCGTTCATCCATTTTTCAAAATTGACCATCTCCCAGCAGAAATACTCTGCGCACACGCCGGGGCGCAGGTTCCACGCCACGCAATCGAAATAACCTTTCCTGGAGAGGAACATGCATCTGCCGCCGGTTTTTTCCGTCTCTATATAATGGGTGGGGCCTATGGAGCCAGGGTCTTGCAGGAACTTCTCCGCAAAATCCTTTTTGGCGACCGGCAGGGCAAGCCGCCCGTAAAACCCGTCAAAATCCGTTTCGGAAATGGGTATGACCGGGGAAAAACAGCATGCTCCGCAGGTCATGCACACCATGGACTTCCAGCGGGTCCTGGCGGTTTCCTCCTCCGGCTGGCCGGGTTCTCCCGCGAGTTTTTCCATCAAACCCGCTGGAACGATTCTGTTGATTTCCTGCATGTTCCAGTTTGAGCCATCGTAACAGCCCAAATTAACTAGTGTGAATCATTGAAATTGATGTTGTCAACCGGTCCTTGAGCCTCCAAAATAAAAGGCCTGTAAACTGCGGATTGGAAATGGCTTAATGCGAAATCAAAAGCCCACCGGGTCGAATGCCGTAAAACTTACGGCGGCTATCAGGTCTTTTGAGGGTGACGCCGCCGAGCCGCGCAGGCGCAAGCTTGTCGAAGAGCTGAAGGCCGGGGGGATAACCGACCCTCGCGTTTTGGAATGCGTCCGCGCCCTTCCGCGCCACCTTTTTTTCGATACCGCGCTTACCTCCATGGCCTACGACAACAACGCCCTGCCCATCGGGAAGAACCAGACCATCAGCAGGCCATACACCGTGGCCTTTATGACCCAGGTGGCGGAGCTTGCCGGAGACGAAACCGTGCTGGAGATAGGCACCGGCTCCGGCTATCAAACGGCGGTGTTGAGCCTGATGTGCTCACGCGTGATAACCGTGGAAAGGATAAACAGCCTGTCCAACAAGGCCCGGAAGGTTTTCAACCACCTTGGGTTGTCCAACATAATGTGCCTTGTGGGGGACGGTAGCCTGGGCGCGGAGAAACACGGCCCCTACGACGCCATACTGGTGACCGCAGTGGCCCCAAGCCTGCCGGAGCCGCTTATAAAACAGTTGAAGACCGGGGGGCGGCTGGTGGCCCCTGTGGGTACTGGTCCGGAACAAAAGCTGGTTCTGGCGCGCAAACGCAAATGGGGGGTGGATGTAAAAGAGCTGGAGGATTGCCGGTTCGTCCCCCTGGTGGGTGAGCGGGGGTTTGGCAAAAACGTGGGACTCGTGAAGCCTCACTCAGCGAATGCCGCCCCTGCGCCGCGAACCAGAAAATAGAGGGTCAGGGTGGGTTATGAGCTATTCGGAGCTTATAGACAGGGCAATAACCTTCGCATCGCTGGCCCATCACGGCCAGTACCGGGAAAGCCCGGAGAAGGTGATACCGTTCATTTCATATCCGTCAGCGGTTGGCTTCATTTTGCAACGGGCCGGTTATCGCGACGAGGTGGTGGCCGCCGGTATATTGGGTTGTGTACTGGAGAAAAGCGAGACCACCCCGGGCCAGCTTATGGAATTTGGTGACGAGGTTTATAAATTGACCCTTAGCGTTTCCGAGCCGGACAAGGTTGCCTCCCAAAAAACGAGGCAGGAGAATTATTACGCCAAATTCGCAAGCGGAGATGATGAAAGCCGCGCCGTGGCCCTGGCTATGAACATCCAGCGGATGCGGCATGACATCGCCTCCATAAAAGCTGGCTACAATCCGTGCCGGAAGTTGAAAAAAGGCCCCGCCCAGAAGTATGAGAGCTGGGAAAGGCTTATCCTGTTTCTTGAGAGGGACAATATCGCCCACCGGCTAAAGGATGAATACCGCGCCACCCTGGACGAATTGAAGGACAGGGCGGAGCGGGCGGGGTATATGGACGCGCCAGCCTAAGGCGCATGTTCCTGCAGGCCGTTTTATGGGCATTTTCAGGTTAATGTGATTCCTTCCTTTTTTTATGGAATATAGGGTAGAATACAAAACTTCATAAGCCGGATATTGATATAACCGGCGTAAAACCAAATGGTTCAATAAAAAAGGATTCGTCATGGATCTTTCCGAGCTTAAGAAACTTATCCGAATGTTCGAAGAGAGCAAGATCTCGGAGTTGGAGCTGGAACGGGAAGGCTCCCGTGTCAGGATGAGCAAGGGCGGGGCTGTTGTGGCCCATGCCCCGGCCATTGTCCATCACGTGGCGCCAGCCCACGCCCCGGCCGCGCCAGCCGCTGGCGGCCAGCCGGAAGCGGCTACGCAAGAGAGTGAATCCAAAAACCATATCGTCCGCTCTCCTATCGTGGGCACTTTCTACCGGGCCCCGTCGCCCACCAACCCGCCATATGTGGAAGAGGGTGACATCGTTCAAAAAGGCGACCGGCTTTGCATAATAGAGGCCATGAAGCTTATGAACGAGATCGAGAGCGACGCCGCCGGGCGCATAGTGAAGATTTGCGCGGAAAACGGCAAGCCTGTGGAGTTCAACCAGCCCCTGTTCGAGATAGCGCCGCTTTAAGAGGCGAGTTCAATGTTCAAAAAGATACTTATCGCCAACCGTGGCGAAATAGCCATACGCATCATCCGCGCCTGCAAAGAGCTGGGGATAAGCACCGTAGCGGTGCATTCCACGGCGGACGAACATGCGTTGCATGTGCGGTTCGCCGACGAAGCGGTATGCATCGGCCCCGCGCCATCTTCGGAGAGTTATCTTAAAATCCCAGCTATCATCAGCACCGCCGAGATCACGGGGGCCGACGCTATCCATCCCGGTTACGGCTATCTGGCGGAAAACGCCCATTTCGCCGAGGTGTGCGAATCTTGCCACATAACCTTCATCGGCCCCAAACCTTCGCACATAAGCCTGATGGGGCACAAGTCCGCCGCGCGGCAAACGGCCATGGAGGCGGGCGTGCCCGTGATACCCGGATCCAAACAGACACTGGAGAGCCTGGAAGACGCTAAAAGCATCGCCGGGGAAATCGGTTATCCCGTAATGCTGAAAGCGGCGGCGGGCGGCGGAGGGCGCGGGATGCGCATGATCACCGGCGAGAAGGAGCTGGAGGCCATTTTCGAGGTTGTGCGTTCCGAGGCGGCCACGGCTTTCGGCGACCCCAACGTTTACATAGAAAAGCTTATCGTAAACCCCAAGCACATAGAAATACAGATAATGGCCGACGCTTTCGGCAACGTTATCCACCTTGGGGAGCGGGATTGTTCGGTACAGCGCCGTCACCAGAAGCTGATAGAGGAAACCCCTTCGGTCACCATGCCCCAGAAGGTGCGCGAGGCCATGATAAAGCACGCCCTGGCCATCGCTAAAAAAATTGGCTACCAGAGCCTTGGCACTGTGGAGTTCCTGTACGACGGGAAAGACGACTTCTACTTCATCGAGATGAACACCAGGATACAGGTGGAGCATACCGTTACCGAGAGCGTTACCGGGCTGGACCTTGTGAAAGAGCAAATCCGCATCGCCGCCGGCGAGAAATTTAGATACGGCCAGAACGAGGTCCGCGAATACGGCCATAGCATTGAATGCCGCATAAACGCGGAAGACCCTTTTACCTTCGTGCCATGCGCCGGAAAGCTGACGGGGCTGAACATCCCCGGCGGCCCGGGCGTACGGGTGGATACGGCGCTGTTCAGCGATGCGGTGATACCCCCATATTACGACTCGCTGGTGGCCAAGCTGATAGTCCACGGGATAGACCGCGCCGAGGCGCTGGCCAAGATGAACCGGGCTTTGTCCGAATTCCACGTGGCGGGAATCAAGACCACAATCCCCCTGCTCCAGCACGTGTTATCCACCGAGGAGTTTTTAAGCGGGGGGTATCATACGGGAAGCCTGGAGCGGATACTGGCCGCCAGGTGACGCCGTGGAGCTTTACCTTCTCGGCACAGGAACATGCCACCCGGCGCCGGGAAGAACCCCTCCCTGCTACTACCTTAACGCTGGCCCCGAACGGTTCATAATAGACCCGGGGCCGGGCGCCGTAAGCCGCATGGTGGAGGCGGGGGTGGATCCTTTCGATGTGGAAGCCATCCTCATCACCCATCTGCATCTGGACCATTGCGCCGACCTTCTGCCATATCTTTTTACCTATAAAAACTGCGTTGAAGGACCCAAACGGGATGTCCATATCCTGGCCCCGCTGGAGTTCCGCACCGCTTTCGCTAAACTGATGGATGTGTTCGGCCAATGGGTGATCAGCGACGATTACCGGATAGAGATAGTGGAAATGAGTTCGGATACCTGGGAGGCCCCCGGTTACGCCATCCGGTCGCTCCCCATGCTTCATTCGGCTAACGCCGTGGGGTTCCGGGTGGAGAAACCCGGCGGGCCCTCGTTCGCGTATTCTGGGGACTCCGGCTATTGCCAGGAGCTTTTAGAGCTTGCCGCCGGGGTGGACCTGTTGCTGGCGGAATGTTCATTCCCGGAAGATGACGCCATGGAAGGGCATCTTTCAGCCGGTGAACTGGCCCAGGTTGCCGTGGCATCGGGATGCAAACGGCTGGCGCTGACCCACATGACGCCGAAGGTTAACCCGGCCAAGGCTGTGGAGGCCGTGCGAAAGGGCGGGTACCGGGGCGAGGTTTTCGCGGGTCATGACGGTATGCGGATAAAGTTTTAGCTGATGGTGGAATATGTCAATTGAAACGGTAGTTCTGGCGATAGTTATCCTGGCGCTGGCCGCCAAGGCCGTCATGTCTTACTCCAATAAAGACATGAGGCTTGTAAAAGCCGCTGGCGATGGTGATATGGATGCTACGCTAGGGTTGCTGGAAAAGGGTGTGGATATAAATGTGAAGCTGGGTAACGGTAGCACCCCGCTTACAACAGCGGTGGAAAAGGGGCAGGCGGAGATGGCCAGGGCCCTGTTAAACCGGGGCGCCAACCCGAACATACCCGGGGCTTACGGGGAAACCGCGCTTATAAAATCCATCCGGGTAGGGGATGAGGACATTTTCTGGGAGCTTCTGCGGGCCGGGGCCGATGTGACCGCCCGGGATGATGATGGCCTGACGGCCCTGATGACCGCGGCGGAGTTTGGGGACGAGGATTTCGTAAAAACCCTGCTGGACAAGGGCGCCGGGGCGAACACCGGCGATGTGGAAAATTTCACCCCGCTTATGGGCGCGGCGCAAAACGGCGGCGCCCAGATAATCCGCCTGTTGATCCAGCGCGGAGCGCAAGTGGACGCCAAGGACAAGTTCGGCTTCACCGCCCTGCATTACGCCACCCAGGCCGATGGCGCGGAAGCCGTAATAGCCCTGCTGGAAGCCGGGGCAGACCCCAAAGTGAAAAACAACGAAGGGAAAACCCCCGCGAACATCGCCGGTGAGGAGGAAAACGAAGCGGCGATAGCCGCGTTAAAACGGGCTGGGGGGTGAGGCTCAAATTTGCCATCCCCGGCTTGTTCGGGCGCTTTACATAATTGTCATCACGAGCTTGTCGAGGGATAACAACTGTTGCAACACCTCGGTTTTGCCATACGTTACATTTGGCCTTGGGCCATCCTGGCAAAAACTTAGTTACTGTCCAATTGAAGAATAGTGGAGAAGTAAATGGCCCAGCAACCTGTGATTCATAAAAACTACCAGATATTCCCCGGCGCCAGGAAAAAAGACACCGGCCGGTTTGAGGCCGAGGCGGTGCTATCCTGGCCCACGGGTGAAGGGCGCAAACGCAAAGTAATGTCCGCCTCTTACGGTGGCGATTACGCCACGGAAGAAGAAGCAGTATCCGCCGCGGTGGAGAGGGCGAAATCAGCGATAGAGGATGGGAGGTATAAGTAAGGGAGGGCAAGGGTGCGTCATAGCATGATGAACCCACGTTTTACCGTGGTAGCGACCCAGGTTTTTTGCTATGAAATGACCATGGCGCCAGATGATGGGGGGATGGGGTTACCTCATGAATGCCACCCTAATTCGTTCGGCGCGATGCTGGCCCATTTCTGTGAGCCATAGACACTTACGCCTTTTTCACAAACTCCGATTTCAGACCCATGGAACCAATGCCATCTATCTTGCAATCGATATCGTGATCACCTTCGACCAGGCGGATATTTTTGACCTTTGTGCCCACTTTCACTACCAGGGACGATCCTTTGACCTTTAGATTCTTGATCACCGTGACTGTATCGCCATCCTTAAGGACATTTCCCACCGCATCACGAACTTCTGCCGATTCAGAACGCTCTGCATGGACGTCATCCTTCGGCCACTCATGAGCGCATTCCGGGCAGATATACATACCGCGGTCTTCGTAGGTGAGTTCGGAGTTGCATTTGGGGCAGTTGGGTAACGTGTCCATGAGAGATAATCCAGCTAATTGAAAAGGGGCAAATTGTAGCCTGAATATCACATCAATCTCAACTTATATTTCTGTGAAGGAAGAAAACCAGGCCTCCGGCAATGTATAAGTCCCCCCCCTGATTCTAAATATCCATAAAAAAGGGGCGAACCATTGGCCCGCCCCTGTAAAATCCGGTCTGAAACACTACGCCGCGGTAAGCTCCAGCTCTTCCTCCGGCCTGTGGTCCACCAGGTTGACGGAGAGTATTTTAGATACCCCTTCTTCCTCCTGGGTGATGCCGTACATGCGCTCGGCGAAGCTCATGGTTTTCTGGTTGTGGGTGATGATGATGAACTGGGTGTTCTTCTTCATCTCCATCAGCATGTCGCGGAAGCGGAATATGTTGGCCTCGTCCAGCGGGGCGTCCACTTCGTCCAGCAGGCAGAAGGGGCTGGGTTTGGTCATGAACACCGCGAACAGCAACGATATGGCCGTCATGGCCTTCTCCCCGGCGGAAAGCAGGTTGAGGTTCTGGACCTTCTTGCCCGGCGGCTGTACGAATATCTCCAGCCCCGGCTCGGCCTGGCCTTCCTCCTGCACAAGCCGCATCTCGGCCCGGCCTCCGCCGAACAGCCGTTTGAACACGTTCTCGAAATTGGCCGAAACCACCTTAAAGGTCTCGTTGAACATTTCGGCGGTGGTCTCGTTGATGCTCTCTATGGTCTTTCGCAGGTTGGCGATGGAGGCCACCAGGTCGGCATGCTGGTTCTTCATATGCTCGAACCGGCCGTTCACCTCCTCGTACTCCTCCAGTGCGCTCATGTTCACATCCCCAATACGGGAAAGCTCGCTCCGCAGGAACGCAAGCCGCCGGGTACCCTCTTCAAGGTCCACCCCCTCCAACGATGTGTTCCTCATGTCATCTATGGGGATGTTAAACTCCACGTCGGCTTTCTCTATAACGTTCTCCAGCCTCAGCTCCAGTTCGCTGTTGCGAATGGACAGCGAGTTCACCAGCCCCCTGCATTCTTCCAGCGCCCGTTCCATCTCCCGGGCGGTTTGCTCCAGCCCGGTTTTGGCGGCCACTTTCTCCTCGATGGCCTCGGCCATCTGGTTTATCTCCTGGGTCAGGCTGTCTTTCTTCCGCAAACTGTCGGCGTTTTCGCTCAACAGAGTGTCCATGGAGCGTTTTATCTCTTCCTGTTTGGCGCCAAACCCGCCGATGGAGTCTTTCAGCCTGGCAAGACGGTTCCCAAGATCGGCCCTGGCGCCTTCAAGCCGTTTCAAATCGGCCTGTACGTTATTAAGCCTGCCTCGGGCTTCGGTAAGCCGCACCTCTTCACGGGTGAGGGACGCGCTGGTTTCCTCCAGGTTCTTGCGGAGCTGTTCAATTTCCGCCTGCAAGGCCGTGGCCTGCGCTTCCAGCTCGTCTTTCTTCGCCGACACCTGGTCCATGGAGGCGGTAATCTCCACTTCACTGGCGGACAGCTTTTCGCGCTCCGCCAATACCGGCTCCCTTTGAGCTTTCAATGAAGCCAGCTGGCTTTCCGCCCGGCGTTTCTCGGCCTCTTCCCGCTGGAGCTCCCTTGAGACTTCGTAATTGCCCATCTCCAGTTTCCGCAAAGCCTCTTCGGAAGCGGCAAGCTCTTCTTTCGCCGCGCCCACGGCCTGCGACGCCATGGCGCGTTTTTCGATAGCGGCGGATTTTTTCGACTCCACTTCCCTTATGGAAGCCTCCAGCTCTTCAATCATCCTCTTGCGGGCCACGATTCCCGCCCCCGCCGTGGCCTTGGGCGATCCGCCGCTGACCACGCCGGAAGCCTCCACCACGTCTCCTTCAAGGGTTACAACGGTGATAGGCGCGGTAGCGGACTGGCGAATCTCCATGGCCCCCACAAGGTCCCGGGCGATGGCCACGCCGGACAAAATGTGATTCACCTGAGCTGGCACACCGGCGGACAGGGTTACGATGTCTTTCGCCCATCCCACAAACGAAGGATGCCGGACAGAATGCGGTTCCACCCCCAAGGCTGGGGATATGTCCGGCGCCAGGAAGCTGGCCCGGCCCATATTGGTGTTTTTCATTTCGCCAATGGCGGACAGGGCCGACGACGAGTTCTCCGTGATAACCGCCTCCAGCTTGTCGCCAAGAATGGCGCCCAGGGCCGCCTCGAACTCCGGCGCCACACGCACACCATCGGCCAGCAATCCACGCACCCCGGAGAGGGCGCCGCTACCCTCCATTTTCTTCTTCATAAGCTTTCGGACACCCTCGCCGAACCCTTCCAGGTTCCTGTCCAGTTCCTTCAACGAGTCGAGCCGGGAGGTTTGACGGGTAAACTCGCTCTCCACGGAGCGCACAAGCTCTTCGGCGGCTTTCAATTCTGTTTCGGCGGCCTTCAGCTTTTCACGGATGGCGGCGTTGTTCTCTTTCCCGGAGGTGATCTGCCCGGTGAGCTTTCCGAGTTCTTCAGTTAAAGACTCTATTTTGGCCGAGATGGCGGCGATGGTGGAGGAAGCTTCCCCCTCCCGGGCGGCCAGGCTCTCCACCTGGCCAGACGCCATTTCCATCCGCGCCCGGATGGACGACAGCCTGTCCCGGCTCTTGCCGATCTCTTCTAATATCCTCAAAGAATCGCGAGTGGCCCGCCCGAACTCCTCCTGTTTTGAGGCCAGGGTGGAACGCACTCCGTTGGCGGTCTCCTTCAAACCGGAGAAAAGCCCCTCTATGGAGCCGATCTCGCCGGAGATGGTTTCCCTCTCGCCGTGGCGCAAGGTCAACGTTTCATCTACGGTGACAACCTCCCCCTCAAGCTGGGTGATTTCCCTTAACGCGTTGTCATTGGCGGCGGCCAGGTCTTCCGACTGGCGGGAGAGCAAGCCCCGGTGATGGTCGTTGCGCTCGATGGAGGAGGTTATGGTTTGCCGCTCCTCCCTGAGTTCCGACAGGGATTTTTCTTCCCGGGTTATCTGCGCGGCCAAAGTCTCCGAATCGTTGCGGCGGGTGGAAAGCTCCGCAGAAATGATGGCTTCCTTCTCCCGCTCGGCGGTAAGCTGGGAAGACACTTCCGACAACTCCGACACATATCCCTGGAATTCCGAAGCGAAACACACCAGGGCGCTGGCTTTTATCTCTGTCTTGAACTCCTTGTATCGCTCCGCCTTCTTGGCCTGGCGATGCAGGGAGTTCCGCTGGCGCTCCAGTTCCCCCAAAATGTCCTGGATGCGCAGGAGGTTTTGCTGGCTGGCCTCCAGTTTGTTCAGGGCGGCGTTACGCCGGTGTTTGTATTTCATCACCCCGGCGGCTTCTTCAATTATGAACCGCCGCTCCTCCGGCTTGGAGTTGATCAGTTTGGTCACCTGCCCCTGCTCGATTATCGAAAACGCCCGGGTGGAGACGCCGGTGTCCAGGAAAACGTCCACTATGTCTTTCAGACGGCAAGGAACCTTGTTTATGAAATACTCCGATTCGCCCGTGCGGTAAAGCTTGCGGGTGACGGTCACTTCGCTATATTCGGAATAAGGATGGGTGGAGATTATCCCGTCGGCGTTGGATATGGTGAGGCTCACCTCGGCAAAACCCGTGGCTTTCCTGCTGGAAGAGCCGTTGAAGATGAAATCCTCCATCTTCACGCCGCGCATCATCTTGGCGGACTGTTCGCCCAGAACCCACCGGATGCCGTCGGCTATGTTGCTTTTGCCACACCCGTTGGGGCCCACGATGACCGTAATTCCGGGCTCGAACACCAGCCGGGTTTCATCCACGAAAGATTTGAACCCGCGCATCTCGATGCTTTTAAAATACATCGGGCAACCGCCTCCTATTTATCCGCTGTTCCGTAGAAGCGCCTGGGGAGGAAAACACCCCTTCACCCCCCTCACCACCGGTTCGCCCAGCGTTTCCGCTTGGGCAAAACCTGACCCTTTGAACTTGGGAAAGGGTACCACTTCCACCGGGTACTGTAAAGATTAAAGACTGCATATAGAACAAACCGCTACCTTGACCACAATATGATGTGTATTGCCTATATAGTTGAAATATTTTGATTAGCCATTGAGATTGCCTATTTCAGGATATTTCAAATGGATCCATGGAGGTAACCTTTATTTTTTAACTCCACTTTTCTCCCCATTCCATCGAAGAACGCCACTCCTGGTTTTCCATTCAAAACCTGACCTATGCAGGTGGCTGTCAGCCTTTTTTCCCGGATTAGCCGGGCTGTTTTTTTCAATCTGCCCTGCGGCACGGTGAAGATAAGCTCATAGTCCTCCCCGCCGGAAAGGATTTTTTGCCACAACCCAGGGCCTTGTTTTTCAAGAAGCCTCCGCGCCGGAGCTGACATGGGGAACCTGTCCAGAAAAACCTCGGCCCTTGCGCTGGAAGCTTTCATCATCCGTTCAAGGTCCAGCCCCACGCCATCGGAAACATCTATCATGGCCGAGGCTAGCCGCTCTTTGGCTATTATTTGGCCCCATTCCACCCGGGCGGTGGGGGCCATATGGCGGCGGGCGAGGTATTTTTCGTCTTTAGTCAGTGTTTTACCTCTACGATTTAATACCTCAAACCCCAGAGCCGAATCGCCGGGGGTTCCGGTGATAAAAATGTGTTCTCCCGCCCTTGCTCCGTTTCGTTTCAGCGTCAGCCGCTTATCCACCTCGCCAATGGCCGTTACCGTGAAAGAAGCCTCTTTACCAGATGAGACATTCCCCCCGATAACCCCGCAGTTATACTTATCCAGCGCAAATCGGAACCCGGCCAGAAATTGGTTTATACATCGCTCTTCCAAATGACCGGGCAGAATGATGGACAGCAGTGCGTATTTTGGCGTTCCGCCCATGGATGCAATGTCTGAAAGATTGACCATGGCGGTTTTTATACCCAACAACCGGCTATCCAGGCCCGCTTGGCGGAAATGGACGTTTTCCACCAGCGAATCGGTGGTGACGAGAACTTCTTTTCCCGGCGGTGGGCGGAACGCGGCGCAATCGTCACCTATGCCGATGGACAGGTTTTTGAGTTTGACCGTTTGGGGGCCAAAAAGCCGTTCAACCTTTTGGATTATGGCCAGTTCTCGGTTTTTTTTCACAACGAAAGCCCCTTCATGGCGCCGTGGGAAGGCATTTAAAGGAGCCGCAGGGGCAAGGCGTAAACCCAAGCCCCTGCTTTGCTTTGTAAGACGCGGTCAATAGATGAAACTTACCTGCACTGCCAGTAACCTGCGCCCGGATCCCACACCCACTGGCCCCGGCAATACTGGGGAGAGGGCATTCTGTAAGGGTTCCGGAAATCATCCCCGCCGCCTTGTGGCCCCCTGGGGCCTGGACCTGGCGGAACAGGCCTGCCTTGGTAGCCTCTTGGCCCCGGTGCTCCGCTTTGCTGTTGCAGTCTCGCGTCTTCTTCCTGGCCATACATTAGCCCTGTGGCCCCGCCCAATGCGCCGCCTATCAGGGCGCCAGTGTCTCTGCCGCCTTCGCCGAACTGGTGGCCGATTATGGCCCCAGCGCCCGCGCCAAGCGCCGCGCCCGTGATGGCCGACCGCTCTTGTCTCTCGGTGGCGCACGCAAATGAAGATATGGCTATTATCCCGGCAAGAATTAACGCCTTGCTTTTCATTCTACGTTTTTACTCCAGTAGATGGATTTCCACTATTATAACCGATTGTCGGGATTGGGCGCAAAAAGGGCTTTTTATTGCACTAAAATGGTGGGGCCGGGCGGATTGTCCCGGTTGGCGTAAAAGCTCTCACGCCGCGAAAAGGAAAGGATGGCCCATGAGCGATCGCAAGAATATCGTAACCGCCGACGAGTTTCGGCTGGTGGATGAAAAAGGTAAACTGCGCGGAGTGTTCGGCTTGCGGGAAGGCGGCGCGCCGTTCATGGGATTTTACGGCAAAGACGGCAAGCGCAGGGCCATCTTCGCGTTGAGGGAAGATGGTTCCCCTGGCGTGGGTCTGTACGATGGGAGGGGCAGGGAACGGGCCAAGCTGGCGCTGGAAGACCATGGCGTACCCTCGGCCCGGCTGACGGACGCCAAAGGCTCCACCCGGGTGGAATTGTCTCTGGACGACAGCGGCGACCCGGCCCTGATAATGTACGACAAAGACGGCGCGAAACTGCTTCAGGTGGTGATAACCGGCGACCAGCGGGCGGCGTTAAGCTTTTTCAGCAAGGACGGGAAACTGAAGGCGCATATGGCGTGAGGTTGAAATGTTTCATGTTTTAATGAGGTCCTCTTGAACGTTGTTTAGCCTCAAACTCATCCATGGTCATCGATGTAGAAAGTGGGTGGTTATAAACACCTGCCGGAACTGCGTGAGATCATGAAACGGGTTCTGGCGGGGAAGAAAGCGGCGAGAGCGGCGTGACGGCCATGCCGGGAGTTTCAACTAAAAAAGGGATTGACTCAATAATTACAAAGGCCCGAAAGGCTCGATTACAACGAAGTTTATTTTGGCCTTCGAAACCCAAGCCAGTCCCCCCATCCCTTCCATCCTTGGTTGTTATACGCATCTTCAGGACTACGAGGGATTCCTTCTGGTAAATTATGACGTTCTCTCCTCCATTGCTCCCTGCTCATCATGCCCATTTCCCATACTTTTTTCCGTGCTTCATTAAATGGCAACCACTTCAATTTCAAATCACGCCTTGTGGGATCTTTCCCCAAGAATTTTCCCCAATTAGTCCAGTCATTTTTATAGACCTTTGATGGATTGGCGGGGATATTTGTAGGTCTATCACCCGATTGGCATAAAATCCGCCATTTTGATGCTGACTTGACCTTATGAGACTGTGCAAATTGACTTGCTTCTTCATAACAGACGAAATTTTTCGGTTGAGCTGGGCTCGTTGCGCCTGAGCCAAGAAAGTCCCCCCATCCCTTCCATCCTTTATGTAGGTACACTGTCCGAGGGCTACGGGGTATATTTGCCGGAAGACTTCCGGATTTGGCTATTTTATTCCACTCGGCTGCTTTGTTAATGTCAGAAGACCTGGCGAACTCTCTAGCCGCTTCGAAGTCAACAAAACTCTTGTTTTCCGCATTTCGAAGCCAATGGGGCCAGCTACACCAGCCCTTGTGAGCATAGATCTGATCAGGGTTTGCAGGTATATTTTTTGGTCTTTTTCCTGACTTGCTCCATTCTCTCCAATCGCGATCATTTTTCAGTCCAAGCTTCAGAACTGTCTGTCTGGCATCCTCATAACAAAGCCATTTTCCACTTCGTATATTTCCTGTCCCCAGGAAATCGCCCCACGAAGTCCACTCCTTCTTTTTTCCGTATGTTTCTTGGGGATTTGCAGGGACATCCTCTCGTTTGTGCCCTGACCTTACGAATGTCAGCCAAGCTCTATGGTTTCGTAGGCGAAGGGCCTGCGCATATTGTCTTGCCACCGCGAATGGCAACCACTTACTGCCCTTTTGAGGTTTGCGTTGTGGGGCAATAATGGGGTCGATGCGTAGCGACTCTGGCCAGTTGGTGTTTGAATCCCTGAGGTCGTTCCCGAACACCATCGTGATTTGGCGTTCGGCAACATATTTGGTAGCATTACTTGAAAGACCGTTTGAAGTCGTGACTACCATTAACTTATTTATTTTCCGTATTGTAGTGTCTGCAATAAATGAATTCAAATCGCCCTTGACCAGTTTGTTTTTACGTGCTTTTACCTGAATGGCCCATACCTCTCCATTTTCACCACAAGCGTAATAATCTACACCCGTATCTCCTCGGGTAATGTCGATATTATCAGGAATTGTGATGGGGATTGAATTAGGGGGTTTGCTTGAACTACCCCATAAGTATTGAAAACGACCTTTGAGATAATATTCGCAAAGATTCTCAAAAGTTTTACCTAACTGAGTTTTATTTTTAATCTTGAATAAATCAATAAGCAGGCTGTCAAATTTATTTTTTCTGTCCATATTCATTTTGACCTTCCCCTCGCGCATAGTGGACTGCGCCCCGTCAACTGGAGTGTTAATGACCTTCCCCCCGTTTTCTGGAGCGGATTCAATGTTGGTTTGCCGTTCCATTGAATTAAATCTGCCTGTCAGCACAAACGGGCAACACCTTCTATAATTGCGCCTCAAACCGCAGGAAGCCCACCTGCGCCATGGGAAACGTGGCGTCGCCACCGGGGTTTTTAATCCACTGGAAAGAAGGTTGCACGCTAAGCCACGGCGCTACCACCAGCCGATAGGTAAGCTCGTAAGCGGTTTCGGCGTCCAGATGGGTATTGGCGTGGGCCACCGCAAAGCCCAGGTCGTCCACGTCGCGGGTGGGGATAAGGCCGTGTAAATGTACGCCCCCGCCGATATATCCCGTTATGTCGTTCCGGTCGCTCGGTACCCATCCATATTGCAGAAATACCCCGATGGAGCTATGGGCCTCGTTGTCGAATTCAACAAGCGCCTGGTCTATGATGCCGTAATACCCGAAGTCGCCATCAAAGGTTTCTTCGCCGTAAACCTTTTCGGCGGAATGGCTCCAGTACCCTATCTTGTAACTGCTTCCGTCTGTCTCCAGCCCGGCCTCGGTGATGATCAAATTACCTTCGGAAGGATACACTTCGCGCGTGGAGGGGTCGCCATCGTAAACGGCCGCCTGCAGATACACGCTTTCGGCCGGTTTTATGCGCAGGCGCCCTCCCAGCCCCGCCTGGGGAAAGATGGAAAGCGGCACGTTGCCGCTTATATCCGGCTGTATGCCGAACGAGGAGTTTATGAATAGCGAGCCGTAGTTGGTCACCATAAATTCAGAGTTGAGGTCATGGAGTCCGGCCAGGAGCGATACCGCCCCGTCGGCAAAATCCTGGTTAAACCAGGCCTCGTGCACGATGAACTGGTCTGGGGCTTCAATATTGCTGGCGGCCTGTACGTCCCCGATGGTTTCACCCGTTGGGTCACCCCCGTGATTGCGCAGTCCATACACGAAGAGCGTGCCCCCGCTCCATAGACCCGCCGCGCCAGTGTCCAGTGTAAGGGTAATGTCGAGATTGTCATGGTAGAGGCTACCGGTGCGGTTCAATGCTCCGCCCGAAAAGTTGCTGGCCAGTTCGCCGGTATATACCATTTCAATCGTGATTCCATTTTCTTCCAGCGTGTCGCGCAAGCCTCCCCAGTTGCCGGTAATGCCGGGACGCTCCACCAGCCCTTCCTCGTGGCCATGCACCTTGGCTTCCTTTTCAGCCGAACCGGCGGAGCCGAGGAAACCTGGGTCGCCGGCGTCCGCGGCCGCCACTGTAACGCCCCCGGCCGAATCGCCATCCGCAAAAGCCGGGACCGCGAAAGCCTGTATGGCCCCCGCGATAAAAGCCCCCAATATCCATGCGCTTTTCATTGCCGCTCCTATTCTGTAAACCGGCATTTATCATGACGGAACTGCTGTGAATGGTTATGCAGGGCGCATCCCAATTGTAAAAATGCGCCCTAATCAGACGAAAGAACGGGATCCCTCAAGCGGTTGTTATCTCCGCTTTCCCGTTTTCTTGTTCTTCAAAGCGGATTTTTTGACCGCTGTTGTTTTTAATGGAGCCCTCACGGGTTGCGGGACTGGTTTCCCGTTCTTCCTGTTGGCCGGATTGTCGGGCCCCGGTTTTTGCGCCAGCGCCCATTCCACCACCTGGTCCGCCGTGCGGGCGAAATGGAACTTCATCTTCTTCCTGACTTGGGGCGGAACCTCCTCCAGGTCTTTCTCGTTTTCTTCTGGGATTATCATTTCGGTTATGCCCGCGCGGTTGGCCGCCAGAGCTTTTTCTTTAAGCCCCCCTATGGGCAAAACCCGCCCGCGAAGGGTTATTTCGCCGGTCATGGTGATGCTCTTTCGGACCGGTATGCCGGTCAACGCCGATACTATGGCCGAAGCCATGGTGATACCCGCCGAGGGGCCGTCTTTGGGAATTGCCCCGGCGGGCACGTGTATGTGCATGTCCGTATTGGCCGCGAAATCCTCCGGGATGCCGTACCTGCGCGCCCGCGACCGGATGTAGGTTAGCGCCGCCTGGGCCGATTCTTTCATCACGTCGCCCAGTTTGCCGGTGAGCATCAGTTTTCCATTCCCCTTCATGGGTGTGGCTTCCACGTGCATCACCTCGCCGCCGGTTTGGGTCCACGCCACGCCGGTGGCCACGCCCACCATGCTCTTCTCCTGTTCAACTTCCGAGGAGAATAGCCTGATGCCCAGATATTTGCTTAGATCCCTGGGGGACACCTTGTGAAGCCTGGTTTGGCCCGACGCCACGTCCTTCGCCACTTTGCGGCAGATGTTGGCCACGTTGCGCTCCAGGTTCCTCAGGCCCGCCTCGCGGGTGTATTGCTGGATAACCCCCCGGATGGCATCGTCGCTAATGTTTATATGCTTTGCCGAAATGCCGTTCTCGCCCAATTGCCGGGGGATTATGTATTTGCGCGTTATCTTTAGTTTCTCATCCTCGGTGTAACCTGCGATGCGGATCACCTCCATCCTGTCCAGCAGGGGAGGGGGGATGGTGTCCACCATGTTTGCGGTGGTGATGAACATCACGTTGGTCAGGTCGAAAGGCACGCCCAGGTAATGGTCCACAAAGGCGTGGTTCTGCGCCGGGTCCAAAACCTCCAGCAGGGCGGAGCTGGGGTCGCCCCGGAAATCGGAGCCCAGCTTGTCTATCTCGTCCAGCATATACACCGGATTGGCGGTTCCAGCCTGTTTTAACCCCTGTATTATCCGGCCCGGCATGGAGCCTATGTATGTGCGCCGGTGACCGCGTATTTCCGCCTCGTCCCGCACGCCGCCCAAAGACATCCGCACGAATTTCCTGCCCAGCGCCCTGGCCACCGACTGGCCCAGGGATGTTTTTCCCACCCCCGGCGGCCCCACAAGGCAAAGGAGCGGGCCTTTGTTTTTCTCCTTAAGTTTGCAGACGGCCAGGTATTCTACGATCCTCTCCTTCACCTTCTCCAGGTCGTAGTGGTCCTCGTCCAGCACCTTTTGGGCCGCCTTCAAATCCAGGTTGTCCGTGGTCATTACCGACCATGGAACCTCTATGAGCCACTCAAGATACGTCCGCACGGTGGTGGCCTCGGCCGATTCGGTGTGCATTTTGCCAAGCCTGTCCAGCTGCTTTAGGGCTTCCTTCCCCACCTCCTCGGGCATTTTGGCCTTTTCGATTTTCTCGCGGAACTCGGTTATTTCCTGCTGGCGCTCGTCAATATCCCCAAGCTCCCGCTGGATGGCTTTCAACTGCTCCCGCAGGTAATATTCCCGCTGGGTCTTGGACATCTCCTCCTGGGCCGCGGATTGAATCTTCTGTTGCATGCTCAGAAGCTCCGTTTCGCGGTTGAGTATTTCCGATACTTTTTTCAGCCGTTCCAGAGGGTTCGTAAGCTCCAGCGCTATTTGGGCGTCTTCCACTTTCAACCCCAGGTTCGCCGCCACCAGGTCGGCCAGCTTTCCTGGCTCCTCCAGGTTTTCGGCTATCACCAGGATGTCCGGGGATATCTGTTTGCCGAGGTTTATCACCCGTTCCAGCTGTGCCCTCACGTTGCGCATGGCCGCTTCCACAGCCAGCGGCTCCCGCTTTTCCTTTGTTTCCTTTTTCTCCAGCTCTTCGTCTTCCATCCGTTCTATCTTCACGTTGTAGAACGGCTCTTTCTGCAAAAACTCCACTATTTTGGCTTTTGCCAGCCCTTGCACCAGTATCTTGATGCGCCCATCGGGAAGTTTGAGCATACGGATGACCATCACCACCGAGCCGATATTGTAAAGGTCCTCGGGAGTGGGGTTGTCCACGCCGGCGTCTTTCTGGGCGGCCAGCATCATCATCCGGTCCCCGGCCAGCGCCTGGTTTACGGCGTTGATGGAGTTTTCCCGTCCCACGAACAGCGGAAGTATCATGAAGGGGAACACAACAATGTCCCGCACGGGCAGAAGCGGGAGCGTGTCCGGTATTACGAACTCGCTCTGGATGTCCACCGGAGGTTCCTTGGTGATGGTCTCCTGCTCGTCGTCGGCTTCTTTGGCCATTTATTCTCCCTGTATGGAAATCTGGCGCACCCTGCTTCGTCTTTCCGAAAGCTTCGGGGCGCGGATGATTAAGACGCCGTTTCTATAAATAGCGGAAATCGAGGCCGGGTTAATAGGGGCCGGAAGCTGTAATATCCGCCGGACAGGGCCGAATATACGCTCCATGCACAGATAATTGAGCTTGTCGCAGGCTTCGTTGAACTCCTTTTTCACCCCTTCCACCAAAAGGTTGTCCCCCTGGTTGGTAACCTTGATGTCCGCCACGTTCATCCCTGGCAAGTCCATCTCAACCACCACTTCGTCCGCAGTCTCGTACAGGTCCATCTGCACGAAAAAGGTTTCCCCGAGCATGTCGGTTTTCACCGATACCATGTCCTGCCGGACAAGGCCGGCCTGGGACATCATCCCCCGCGGTCTTTGCGGGCGGCCACCACGCGATTCAGAGCCCATTTAGCCCAAAGCCCCTTGAATGTATCAAAGCGTTGCTTTCCGTGAGTCAATCATATATCACACCCATAACCTCGGCAAGCCTTGGCGCAACAACAAAAATGCGCGAGGCTGTTTATAGAGGGAACAAACATCAATGTCACCCGGTTTATCTGGTATTATTGCCTCCAAACCGGTAACCCCGGCTTACTACGAATTATTTGGCAAAGCAGGAAAGGAAAAGCATGACAAGGAAAGTAACGGCAGTTTTCGCTTTGTTGGTCTTGATCCTGATGGCCCCTGGCATGGCCCAGGCCGCCAAAATGAAAAGCTACACCGCCGACATGGAAACCGTCACTGCACAGGGCACGTTCATGATGAAAATGGCTGTGGCCGACAACAAGCAAAGGATGGAGATGACCCAGCAGGGGGAAAAAATGATCTCCATTATCCGGATGGATAAAAAAGTGATGTGGACCATCATGGCCAACGAGAAGATGTATATGGAAATGCCGCTGGACATGAGCCACCAGGACATTAACTCCAAGTTGAACGACCCCAACTCCAAGGTGACCAAGGAACCATTGGGGAACGAGACTATAGATGGGCATCCATGCAAGAAGTACCACATGTCCATGACCAGGAACGGAAAGAAGGAGGATTCCGGCTATCTTTGGGAAGCCACAGATCTGGATAATTTCCCCATCCGCTACCAGCCCGACGACAAGTCCTCCACAGTAACCTGGAAGAACATAAAGTTTGGGGCCGTCCCCGATTCCACTTTCGAGCCTCCAGCCGGTTTCCAAAAAATGACTATGCCTGCCATGGGGGGCATGGGGGGAATGGGCATGCCAGGATCAGACGGTATGCACAAGCGCAAGTAGCGTTTATTCCCAGCGCTGTCGCGGAACAGCGGCGGCTTTTTTAAAACGGCCGGGGTTGCAATAAACCCCGGTTTTTTTATTGGGAAAGCTACAGCGAAAGGGTTTTGAGGTATTCCCTGAACTTCGCGCCCAGGTCTTCCCGCCGCAAGGCGTATTCCACCGTGGCTTTGAGGAACCCAAGCTTGTCCCCGGCGTCGTATCGTTTGCCTGAAAACTCGCAGGCGTATATCTCCCGTTCACTCAACAGCGAGTTCAGCGCGGCGGTAAGCTGTATCTCACCTTTGTGGTCGGCCTCCAAAGCCTCGATGTGTGGGAAAATGTCGGGAGTCAGAATATACCGCCCTATGATGGCCAGGTTAGACGGGGCCTTGTCTCGCGCGGGTTTCTCCACCATGCTTTTTATTCTATACAGCCCCGGCCCCACCTCCACCGGCTCCACTATGCCATAGGAGGACACCGAGTCAGGATCCACCCGCTCCACCGCCACCACCGGAGCGTTGGTCTTCATATGCACATCTTTAAGCTGGGCGATGGCAGGTTTGCCCTCGGAATATATCAGGTCGTCCCCCAGAAGAACGGCGAAAGCCTCGCCATCCACAAGGTCTTTCACCCTTAAAATGGCGTGCCCCAAACCTTTAGGCTCTTTCTGGCGGATATAGAAGAAATCGCACATGTCGGAGATGTTGCGGGCGATCTCCAGAAGATGCTTGTCCCCCTTTTGCTCCAACAGAAGCTCCAACTCCACCGAGCGGTCGAAATGGTCCTCTATGGCGTACTTGTTACGCCCGGTGATCATTATGAATTCCTTGATGCCCGCCTCGATAGCCTCTTCCACCACATATTGGATGAGAGGTTTGTCCACCAGGGCCAGCATTTCCTTGGGGGAGGCTTTTGTGGCGGGCAAAAAGCGGGTACCCATACCCGCCACGGGGAACACTGCTTTTCGTATTATCATGTAACAACCCCCTTGATGACGCTTGAGCCAGCGCAATCCACTTTGAACCAGTATCGCCGCCGGGTTTTATACGGAAATTCCGGGGTTTGCGCCCGTTTGAAAACCTGCGATAGCAAAGCGTACTACCTTGGAGGCGGCCTGAAAAGGTTTTTTTTCCGGCGGGGGAGGTTTTGGTAGCCCCAAGGGGAATCGAACCCCTGTTTTCGCCGTGAGAGGGCGACGTCCTAGGCCGCTAGACGATGAGGCCAACGCGGTTTGAATATTTTCCAAACCAGCAAAACAGACACTTAATATACAATATCCGCCGGGGGATTTGGGGGATTATTTTATCCCCGCGCCCCGCGGCGTTCCATTCCCATCTAAAACTCCCGCCTGCCCGGCAGACTTACCGGCAGAGCTCGCAACGCAAGTCCGGGTTCCGCGCGGCCTGGGCCTCGTCCAGCCTGCTCACGAAAGCGTTCACCGGCGCGCGCTTGAGCGACTCCGGGTCCGTCTCTGCGGTCTTGGCGATGTCTATCATCGCCTCGCAGAATTCGTCCAGGGTCTCCAGGCTCTCGGTTTCCGTGGGCTCTATCATCAGCGCCCCGCGCACGATAAGCGGGAAATATATCGTCGGCGGGTGATAACCCCGGTCTATCAGCCCCTTGGCGATGTCCAGAGTGGTCACGCCGTATTCGTTCTGCTTCTTGTCGTTGAAAACGCATTCGTGCAGGCTTAAACCCGGGACGGGCACGTTGTAATAGTCCTTCAGCCGCGCCTTTATGTAATTGGCGTTTAACACCGCCGCTTCCGCCGCCTCTTTCAGCCCCGAAGCGCCCACCGTTAAAATGTAAGCCGCCGCGCGCAGGAGCACTCCCACGTTTCCGTGGAAACCGTGTACCCGGCCCACGCTATGGGGCCTGTCATAATCCAGCCGGTAGGCTCCGTTGCTTTCCACCACCATTGGCGCGGGCAGGAACGGCTCCAGCTCTTTCACCACGCACACCGGCCCTGCGCCGGGCCCGCCGCCGCCATGGGGTGTCGAAAATGTCTTGTGCAGGTTGATGTGGCACACGTCCACCCCCATGTCGCCGAACCGGGCTTTACCAATGAGGGCGTTTAGATTTGCGCCGTCGGCGTACAAGAACCCGCCCCGGCTATGGACGATCTTCGCCGCCTCAACGATGTTGGACTCGAAGATGCCAAGCGTGTTGGGGTTTGTTACCATCAGCGCCGCCACGTTCTCGTCCATGAGCTTATCAAGCTCCTGGAGGTCTATCTTCCCATCGGCCCCGCTCTTTATTGTCACCGCCTGGTAGCCGCAATAGGTGGCCGAGGCGGGATTTGTGCCATGGGCGGAGTCCGGCAATAACACTTTCGACCGGGGGTTGCCCCTTTTAGTCAATGCCCCCCGTATGGCAAGGAGCCCCGTAAACTCACCATGGGCGCCAGCCGCTGGTTGAAGTGTGGCCTCGTCCAGCCCCACCACCTCGCAAAGCCACCGGCCCAGGTCGTGAATGATTTTCAATGTCCCCTGCGCCGCCGTGTCCGGCTGGAGCGGGTGCAGGCCGGTGAATCCCTTCAGCCTGGCCACAGCCTCGTTCACGCGGGGGTTGTGTTTCATGGTGCAGGAGCCTAACGGGTACAGATTTGCGTCCACCCCATAGTTCCATTGAGACAGGCGTGTGTAATGCCGGATAACCTCGGGCTCCGAAAGCTCCGGGAACCCTTCCAGCCCGTTTCGACGGAAATCCTCCGGGGCGAACTCGTTCAAATCCGCATCGGGTATGCCGGTGTCGGCGAAATCCACGCCGGTCCTGCCAGCGGAGCCTCTGCTGAATATATCTTTCTCGTTGAAAACCAGCCCGCGCCGGTATTGCGAAGTCATTTCTTTATTCAACCCCCGTTTCCTATCGCCAAAAGCCGGAAAGCGCTGATACCAGCCGGTCGATGGACTGTTTAGTGTGAACCTCGGTGGCGCAGAACAGCATGGTTTGCTCCATCCGGGGATAAACCTGCGACAGGTCGAACCCGCCCACAATCCCTTCCTGGGCCAGTTTTTTATTGACCACCGATGGAGTGACAGGAACCCGCACCGCCACCTCGTTAAAGAAGGGGAGGCCATAGGCCAGTTTGAAGCCCTTCACCTTTGAAAGCTGGTCCGCCAGGTAGCGGACCGCCGAATGGTTTTTGAGGGCCAGGGTTTTCAGCCCGTTCTTGCCAAGGAAACTTACATGCATGGCGAAGGCGGTGGCGCAAAGGGCCTGGTTGGAGCAGATGTTGGACGTGGCCTTCTCCCGCCGGATGTGCTGTTCCCGGGTGGCCAGGGTAAGGGTGAACCCTTCCCTTCCCTCGGAATCCACGGTTTTACCCACCAGCCTGCCGGGCATCTGCCGGGCATACTTCTCTTTAGTGGCGAAAAGGCCCAGCGCCGGGCCCCCGAACGAAAGCGAGCCGCCGAAAGAGCGTCCTTCGCCCACGGCGATGTCCGCGCCGAACTTGCCCGGCCCTTCCAGCGCGCCCATGGCCACAGGCTCCGCCACGGCCACGATTAAAAGCGCCCCGGCGGAATCGCAAACGGAGCGTATTTCTTTAAGATCCTCCACGTGACCCAGGAAATTGGGGTATTGAACCACTACCGCCGACGTGTTCTTGTCCACAACGGACCCAAGACGCTCCGCCGTGGAGAGCCCTTCCTCCACGCAGTCCACCGTGGCTATGTCCACCCCAAGATGCCGGGTGTATGTTTTTACCACCTGCCGCCAGTTGGGATGGACCAGGTTTGAAACCACCACCCTGGATTTGCCGGTTATCCTTTTGGACATGATAACCGCCTCGGCCAGGGCCGAAGGCCCGTCATACATGGAGGCGTTGGCTATGTCCATCCCCAAAAGGGCGGCGGTGTAAGTCTGAAACTCGTAGATGGCCATGAGCGTCCCCTGGCTTATTTCCGGCTGATAGGGGGTGTAGGCCGTGAAAATCTCGGATCGAAGCAGAAGCTGGTCCACCGCCACCGGCACGTGATGGGCATAAGCCCCGGCGCCAAGGTACATATTGAACGGCTTCACCGTCGCGTTATTGGCGGATAAACCTTCCAGGTAATCCAGCAACTCCGGCTCCGCCATGGGAGCGGGGATATCCAGAAGTCTGGACAAACGGGCCTCGGCCGGTATATCGGCGAACAGGTCATCCACGGAACCGGCGCCGACAACTTCCAGCATCCGCGCCTTGTCTTTATCGGTCAGCGGTATGAATCGCAACTTCTAGTGCCCTTCCTTTATCAAGGCCGAGTATGCGGCGGAGGTTAACAGGGAATTGACCTCCGCGGGATTGGACGGTTTGATTTTTATCATCCACCCGCCGCCGTAAGGCTCTTTGTTTACCAGCTCGGGGCGCCCTTCCAGGCCGTCGTTGACCTCCACAACCTCGCCAGATATGGGGGAGTAAAGGTCTGAAACGGTTTTAACGGACTCGGCCACGCCGAAGGTTTCCCCGGCGGAAAGAGTCCTCCCCGTGGCGGGAAGCTCCACGAAAACTATGTCTCCAAGCTCATGCTGGGCGAAATCGGTGATGCCTACCACCACCGTGTCCCCATCTACGCGGGCCCATTCATGGTCTTTCGTGTATTTAAGGTTGTCCGGGAATTTCATTATTCCTCCAAGTTCCGGTTCAGGGTTGTTATTGGTTCACCGGGGCCGATTGAGGCTCGGTGACAGCCTCCCCCGCCGGTTTTCGCCTAACTTTGGGCTGTACGAAGGGAGTTTTGCACACCACTGCCTGGGCATGCCTCCCGCGGATGTCCACCAAAAGCTGTGTACCCACCGCTGAAAGCTCCACCGGCACAAAGGCCAGCCCAATGCTTTTGTTGAGGGTGGGGCTTAAGGTGCCGGAGGTGAAAACTCCCACCTGCTCGCCATTATGGATCACGTTGAAGCCCTCTCGGGGTATGCCCCTGTCCAGAAGCTCCATGCCCACCAGCTTGCGTTTGAGCCCTTCGGCCTTCTGTTTTACCAGCGCCTCCTTGCCGATAAACTCGCCTTTGTCCAGCTTCACTATCCAGCCGAGCCCGGCGTCATAAGGGGTGGTGGTTTCGTTTATCTCGTGCCCGTGAAGGGGGTAACGCATCTCCAGCCTAAGGGTGTCCCTTGCCCCAAGCCCTATGGGCTTTAAGCCGAAAGGTTTCCCGCGGCTAAATATCCGTTCCCATATGGCGGCGGTGGACTGCCAGTTAATGAACAGTTCAAACCCGTCCTCGCCGGTATATCCCGTTCGGGCGATGATTACGCTGGTTTCGTCTATGGTGGTGGTGGCGAACTGGTAGTAGCCCAGTTTTTCCAGCGGGTAGGGGACTATCTGTTTCAGCAACGGCTCGGCGTTTGGCCCCTGAATGGAGAGCATGCCGAAATCCCTGGACAGGTTGGCCACCTCCACATCCGGGAAAGATGTCGCGTGCCCGGCTATCCATTTATAGTCCTTGGAGGCGTTGGAAGCGTTCACGCACAGGAAGAAGCGCTGGCCGCTTATCTTATATATGAGAATGTCATCTATTATCCCGCCGTTGTCGTTGAGCAGGGCGGAGTATAGGGCGTTGTCGTCCTCCAGCCGGGAAAGGTCCCCCGGCACGAGCCACTGCAGAAACTCCATGGCTCCCGGGCCTTTCACTTCTATCTCGCCCATATGGGAAATGTCGAATATCCCCACCTTCTCCCGCACGGCCTTGTGCTCTTCGAGAATGGAAGAGTACTGGACCGGCATGGACCAGCCGGCGAAATCCACCATCTTCGCCCCAAGGGCGCAGTGGGCCTGCCAAAGGGGGGTTTTTTTCAGTCCTTGTGATGACAATTTCGGATCTCCGTATATATTGTTTCCACGGGCTATTCGCCCATCACTTTAACAATTACCCTCTTCCGCCGCCGTCCGTCGAACTCGGCGTAATACGCCTGTTGCCACGGCCCAAGGTCCAGCCTTCCCGCCGTCACCGGCAGGATCACCTGGTGGTGGACCAGCAGGTTTTTAAGATGGGCGTCGCCATTGTCCTCGCCTGTGCGGTGGTGGCGATAGCCGGGCTTGAAAGGCGCCAGATTCTCCAGCCACTCGTCTATATCGTCCAGCAGGCCCGGCTCGGCGTCGTTTACCCAAATACCCGCCGTGATGTGCATGGCCGAAACCAGCGTCATCCCCTCGGCTATTCCCGACTTCGAAACTATCTCCGCCACTGTGGCGGTGATGTTCACGTATTCCCTGCGTTTACTGGTGTTGAACCAGAGGTACTCCGTGTGGAAAGTCATGGCGCGCCGTGGTACCCTAAACCCAAAAAAACAAGGTTTGAAAATAATAGAATTGAGCCCCGAAAGCAACCCAAACCCGCAGGGTTTTCGCGTTATGGGGGGATGGCGTTGAAAAAAAAGCCTGTTTGGGCCACCGCCAGCCAGTCGCTGGAGCGGATATTGTCTGTCGTGGGGCAGGCTTCCCTCATGGATTTCGCCATTTTGGAGTCTAACTGGCCCCAAATAGTGGGCGATGCGCTCTCCCGCGTGTCCCGCCCGGCGGAGCTTTCCCGGAAACGGCTTGTTATATGGGTGAAAGAGCCGGTCTGGGCCGATTCCATGTCATACCTAAAACCGCAGATAGCCCAAAAGGCCAACAGCATACTTAAGAAAGAGGCGGTGACCTCGACGAGGATCACATACCGGAGCGATTTTGAGCAGTTGCCCACAGCCACCGGGCCCAAGGCGCGGGAGAAAGAAATTTTAAGGGAAATCCCGGCGGAAGAGGCGCAAAGGATCGACAAGGAGCTTGAAAACGTGGAGGATTCTGAATTGCGCGCCGCCCTTAAAAGAGTTATGCTGAAAAGTGTAATTAAGGATTTGGCCGGAGGGCGCCGGGAAAAGAAATGACCCGGTATTGGCCTCTGGCCACTCTGGCGATCCGGTTCTTGTTTTTCAAGCCTGCGGCGCGCCGCCAGGCTTTTTTATTGGGTTATTACGAGGTCCGCCGCCGGGCCGATGATTCATAACATGTTCAGGGTTGGTTTCTTATTCTAATGAGAGCCGGTTTAATATCTACCATCCTGGCGCCGGTTCTTCTGGTCTCCTGCGCCACGGTAACCACAGCGCAAAATACCACTATCCCCGATAATAAACCTGTGGTGGCCGAACAGCCCGCTTCCAAGCCAGCCAAACAGGAAGTTGAAAAGCCCGGCCCGGAGGTGAACAGGTCTTTCGCCTATTACCAATACATGCTGGGTCTGCTTACGGAGCGCCAGGGACATTACAAAGAAGCTGTAAAGCGTTACCTGGCCGCGGCGGAGGAAGACGAGGGGCTGGCCCAGGCCTATGAGAGGGCGGCTGGTCTTCAGCTTCGGATGGGCATGATAGAAGAGGCCAGGAAAACCGCTGAACGGGCGCTGGTTTTCGAGCCCAACTATGTGCCATGTCTGGCCATCCTTGGGGGTATATATTCCAGCACCGGCCAGTTCACAAAATCGGCGGAGTATTTCGACAGGATAACGAAAATAGAGCCTGAACGGAAAGAAGCCTGGATATACCTTGCAGTCTCTTTGTTACAGCAAAAGGATTTCGGTTCGGCCATCAAAGCGCTGGACGGATTCACCGCCAAATTCCCCGATGACGCCTTGGGCCTATATTACAAGGGTCGGGCATACCTTCAAATGGAGAAGCCTGACGAGGCGGAGAAGCTTTATAAGGATGTCATATCCAGGTTCCCCGATTTCTCCAAAGGGTACGACGGCCTGGCGCTGACTTACAGGGCCAGGAAAAGGCTGGACCTTTCGGCGGACACCTACAAACGGTACCTGGAGAAACACCCGGATGACGAGGAGATCCGCAACAAACTGGCGGAGACTTATTTGTTGCAGGAGTCTTACGACAAGGCCATAGACCAGTATCAGAACATGGTAGAGCTTACGCCGGACGACCTGAGCCTCCATTACCGGCTGGGTTTTTCATACTTAAAGCAGGCCGAGGGCGCTGGCGACCTGGAAAGCTACAAAATGGCCCTGTCCGAGTTCCAGCTGGTGCGCGCCAAGGACCCGGAAAACCGCCGGGTGTCTTTCTATATCGCCGCCATATTCGAGCGGATGCGGCTTTACGATGAGGCGGTGGAGACCTGGATACAACTGCTTGAAGATGCGGAGGACGACAAAGAGTCGCGGGACATAGCCTTAAAAGTGGCCGAGCTTTACGAGCGGGCGGGGAAAACGGAAAAAAGCCTGGAATACGCCATTAAAGCCCGGGATCTTGATCCCAACAGCCCAGACCTCCATTATTTCGTGGGCCTTCTCCAGAACAAGCTTAACCAGAACCGCGAGTCTGTGGAATCGTTCAAGACGGCCATCAGCCTCAATCCAGGCGACGAGAAATATTATTTCTACATGGGTTCGGTTTACGAGAAGCTCGGCGAAATCGACAAGTGCGTGGAGTCCATGAAGAAAGCCATCGAGCTTAATCCCTCCCACGCGGCGGCGTTGAACTATTTAGGTTACATATACGCCGAGAAAAACATAAACCTCAAGGAAGCCGAGGGCTTTCTGGACAAAGCGCTGGAGCTTGAGCCGGACAACGGGTATTTCATAGATTCGCTGGGCTGGATCTATTTCCGGCAGGGAAGGCTTAACGAGGCGCTGGACAAACTTCAGTCCGCCGTGCGCAACATTCCGCCGGATCCCACGGTGCTGGAGCATCTGGGGGACGTTTACATGGCCTTGGGGAACCCGGCTTCCGCGATTGACGCTTATGAGCGTTCCCTGAAGGCGGAACCGGAGGAAAAAAGGGAAATAAACCGCCAGCCGGTGAAAAAGAAACTGGAGGATGCGGAGAAGAAGGCGAAAGGTAAAGCTTCCGGCAACTAGCGGGGAGCGCCAGGCCTCCACCCGCTTCTTTTAACCGCATTTGGATATGGTTATTGATATTTTGGGGGATGCTCGCTTTGGATAAAATCCGTCAAATTGTCGTAATCTCCCTGATAACCGTCCTGCCTTCCGCATGCGCCCACATGGGCGGTGACGCCGAATTCAAAAAAACCGCCTTTCACGACATTGGAATACTCCGGGGCCAGTCCAGCGCCGCCGGTCTGTCCGGCAAAGGAACAATCCGCGTGGAAAGCCCCAGCGCAAGTTTGACCGGAACAGTCTTGCTCGCCGTGGATGGAGAACGGTTCCGGCTGGTGGTGGTGGACGCCGCCAACCGGGCCGTGGAGGCTTTTGCAGGCGAGGCCGGTAAGGTTTACCGGGTGGACGCGGCCACCGGCGTTAAAAGCCAGGTTGAACAGGGGGAAGATAAGGGGTATGTCTCCATAGCCGGGACCCGCACACCATTGAGCCTGCTGGGGACGCTTATAACCGGGGCGCCTCCGGTATTCGGGGAAATTATCACCGCCCGGCCTTTCGGCGGCGGTGGCAGGATAACAACCGGCCATCCATCCATGGAACTGGTTTACGCCGGAAGTCTTAAAGAAATAATACTGATGGAAGAGCCTGAAAAGGGCGCCGGTATAGCGTTCGGCCCCGTCGTTCCCGGGCCTCGGGGCAGACACATTTCGGGTTTTAAAATTTCCGCCCCAGGGTCCTCTATCGCAGTGGAGTGGACGGATGTGGACCTGAGCGCCGTTTTTCCGCCGGGGTTTTTCACCTTCGATGATGAGCCGGAGCAAGAGTATTGAAATATAAGCGTCCGATATAACCTCTTTTACCGTCTCCCGGCCTGATTTATACTTAATCAACAAAGCGTCAAGCCGGTTTGACGCTTAACAAAAGAGCGGAGGCAGTTTATGAAAGAACCTTTGACGGTGGGCATACTTGTGGGCGGCGGGCCGGCGCCAGGCATCAACAGCGTTATCCGGGCGGCCACCATTAAACTCCGCAACCATGGCATCAAGGTGATCGGGATATACGACGGGTTTTCCTGCCTGATGAAAGGGGATGTCGCCAACGTCAAGGAGCTTTTTATAGACGACGTATCCACCATCCATTTCGAGGGGGGCTCCATCCTCCGCACCTCCCGTTCCAACCCCACTACCAAGGAGACCGACCTTAAAGCGGTGGTGGAAAGCCTGGACAAGCTTGGTGTTAACTGCCTTATAACCATCGGCGGGGACGATACCTGTTTTTCGGCCCACATGGTGGCCAAAACGGCGTTGGGGAAGATCCGCGTCATCCACGTGCCCAAGACCATAGATAACGACTTGAACTTGCCTCACGGCATCCGCACCTTCGGGTTCGCCTCCGCCCGGCATTTCGGCGTGCAGATAGCCAAGAGCATAATGAACGACGCCAAGACCACTAAACGGTGGTACCTGATAGTGGCCATGGGCCGGAAGGCGGGGCATCTGGCGCTGGGTATCGGAAAATCCTCCGGCGCCACACTCACCGTTATTCCGGAAGAAGTCCACGGGCCGACAATAGAGTTCGACTGGATCGTGGACACCCTGATAGGCGCCGTGGTGAAACGCCGGGCGGCGGGAAGACATTACGGGGTGGCCATCCTGGCCGAGGGGCTGGCGGAAAAACTGCCTCAGAAGGATTTGGAGCGGCTGGGCCAGCTGGAGTTTGACGAGCATGGGCACCCGCGTCTGGGGGAACTGGATTTCGGCAAAATGGTGAAGAACGCCTTGCGGGACGAACTGGCCAAGCTGGGCCTGAAGCTGACCATAGTGGACAAGGACATAGGCTATGAACTGCGTTGCGTGGAGCCTGTGCCCTTCGACATGGAGTACACCAAGGAACTGGGTTTCGCCGCCGCCAAACACGCCTTGCTGGGCGGCACCGGGGATATGATAACCATACAGGAAGGCAAATCTGTTCCCATGCCTTTTTACAGTGTGATGGATCCGGACACGGGCCGCACAAGGGTTAGATTGGTGGACATCCATACCGAAACTTATGAAATGGCCCTGGAGTATATGATCCGGCTGAAAAAAGAGGATTTCAAGCACGAGGATTACGTAAAATCCCTGGCGGCGCAAACGAACCTTTCGCCGGAGGATTTCCGGAAACGGTTCGAACGAGTGGCGGTTGAATATGAAGGGCCAACCACCTACATTCCCTATCAGCAACCGGGTTTTTCCGGCGGGCCGGACATTTAGGGTTAAACCAGTATTCCTAAGTTGAAAGCGCAGTGACGGCTAATCATTTTGCTTTTCTTTGAGATTCCACACTTCGCCATGCTCCGTTCAGAATGACACTCAAGTGGCTGTCATTCTGAGCGATAGCGAAGAATCTCCCTTAAACTTCGGAATTATGGTTAAAGCCGGGCTTTGCCCGCGCCGATATGGTTTCTAGAAGAACCGTATTAGGATTTGCATGGCCGCGGGCATAAACAGCAACCTTACCTATCAGGGCACGCCTGTCGGGATAAACATCACCGACTTGTCCGGTAAAAGCCCCCACGTGCCCATGGCCGGGAAGGGCGCGCCTGTAAAAATCTCCAAGCGGCAAACCGGTAACGCCCAGATTGCCGCCCTCCAGCAGAGCGCCCGCGCCGCCCTGCCTCCGGCCCCGCCCGGCGGCAAGGTGAACATAATGGCCTAATCTGGTAGTGTCTCAGTTTGAAAGTACAGGGGAGATTCTTCACTTACGCTCAGAATGACAATATAAAACCGTTGATAACATTGTCATCCTGGGCGAAGCGCAAGCGAAGTGAAGGATCTGTCTATTATTTGAGATTCAAACTGGGACACCACCCCTAATCCTTTACGCTTGCGGCGCGGCGGCCTATAAAGTACCCTATCTGTCGTTTCCCAATTACCGTTGAGAGGCCATATCGCCGTGAAAATCCGGGCAGTTTATCCAGGAACTTTTGACCCCGTCACCAACGGGCATATAGACCTTATGCGGCGCGGCTCCGCCATTTTCAGCGAACTTGTGGTGGCCGTGGCCCACAATCCTCGCAAACACCCCCTGTTCTCGGTGGACGAAAGGGTAAAGTTCCTTGTGGAGGCTACAACTGATATCCCCAACATCAGCGTGCGGCCTTTCTCAAGTTTGCTGGTGGACTTTGCCCGGGAAGCTGGCGCCCAGGTGATCTTAAAGGGTCTCCGCGCGGTTTCGGATTTTGATTATGAACTGCAGATGTCCCTGATAAACCGGCGTTTGGAAAGCGGTGTGGAGACGATGTTCATGATGCCCAGCGAGGAGTTTTCGTTCATATCGTCTTCGATGATCAAAGAAATATCCTCTTTGCATGGGGATGTGGAGTCGTTGGTGCCTCCGGCGGTGGCGGAGGCGTTGAAGGAACGGTACGGAAAACGGTGAATTAGAAGTACACGGAAGGGTTTGCCGGAAAAATGACCGATACAGGAACAGTTAAAGACAAGGTTGAACTGGACAGGGTGGCCTTCTATGGCCGCACCTTGGGTGAATACCAGCTGTTTTTCGGGTTCGACCACGAGAAATTCGCGGGTAAACGGGCGCTGGACTGCCCGGCGGGAGCCGCCTCGTTCGTGGCGGAAGCTACAAAACTTGGGGTGGACGCCGTGGGGGTGGATCCGCTTTTCGGCTTGCCAGCCGAATCGCTTTCCGGCATGGGCGTGGCGGACGTGGCGCATGTTCTGGAAAAAGTGGAGGAGGCGCCCCATCTTTTCAAATGGGATTATTACCCCTCTACACAAGTGTTAAAAGCCTATCGGCTTACGGCGTTGCGAAGGTTCCTGCACGATTACGAAACGGGCCTTGCTCAGGGACGCTATGTACATGGCGCCCTGCCGGGCCTGCCCTTCCCGGACGGCTCTTTTGACATCGTGTTGTCCGCCCATTTTCTGTTCACTTACAGCGATAGGCTGGATTACAATTTCCACATGAAATCCCTTATGGAGCTTTGCCGGGTCAGCCGGGGCGAGGCGCGGGTTTACCCCCTGCTGGGGCTGGACGCAAGACAGCCCGAGTTCTTCGGCGACCTTCTTTCGGACTTGGGCCGGAAGGGGATAACCGCCATGGTGGAGCCCTGCGGGTTTGAGTTCCAGAAGGGAAGCTCCACCCGTCTTATCCTTTCCTGTTGACCGAATATTCCCAGGGAGAGTTAAAAATGAAACTAGCGGAGCGTCTTTCCAGCGTCAAACCTTCTCCAACGTTGGCCATAACGGCCAAAGCCAAGGCGTTAAAGGCGGCGGGGGTGGATGTTATAGGCTTTGGCGCCGGAGAGCCGGATTTCGACACGCCGGACCATATCAAGAACGCCGCCATAGAGGCCCTGCGCGCTGGCAAGACCAAATATACCGACACTCCGGGCATACCCGAGCTGAGGGACGCGCTGGTGGAGTTTTATAAAAAAACCGAGGGGCTGGAATACAAACGGAACCAGACCATTTTTTCGTCCGGCGGGAAACACTCGCTTTACAACATTTTCATGGCGATCCTTTCCCCCGGCGACGAGGTGATCATCCCCACCCCTTACTGGGTTTCATACCCGGACATGGTTCAACTGGCCGGTGGAACCCCGGTGTTCCTTAACACCAGCGAGAAGAACGGATTTCTGTTCGGCGCGGCGGAACTGGAAAAACTGGTGACGCCGAGAACCCGGGCCATAGTAGTGAACTCCCCCTCCAACCCCAGCGGGGCCGTGTATGACGAAGCCACCATTAAGGGGATATGCGACGTGGCGATTAAACATGGCGCACTGGTCATATGGGACGAGATTTACAAAGACATCTATTACGGCGAGGGAAGGCTCCGCTCCCTGCCTTATTACAACCCGGAGGTAAAACCGCTAACGCTCATAGTCAGCGGGCTGTCGAAAAGCCATTCCATGACCGGGTGGCGTATAGGCTGGACGCTGGGGGACGAGCGTATAATAGAGGGCATGAATATCATACAGGGGCAGTCCACCTCCAATCCGGTCTCTTTCGCGCAGTATGGCGCGCTGGCGGCCTTGAAGGAGGGGGTTACCCATCTGCCCGCATGGGTTGCCGAGTTTAGAAAGCGGCGGGACGCTCTGGTGACGGCGTTCAACCAGATACCCGGAATGTCCTGCTTAAACCCCATGGGGGCTTTTTACGTGTTCCCGAACATCTCCGGCTGGTTCGGGAAGAGATGGGAGGGCGGGGTTATCTGCGACTCTTACGACGCGGCGAAGTTTTTGCTGGAATCGGCCAACTGCGCCGTGGTGCCGGGGGACCCGTTCGGCGCCCCTCAGAACATAAGGTTGTCATACGCCCTTTCGATGGAGGACATCGGGAAGGGGATAGAGCGCATAAGGAAGGCAGTAAGCGGGCTTTCCTGAAAAATCTTTGGAGGTTAGGCCCATGTTGAAAGAAGGTTCTAAAGCTCCGGCGTTCTCTCTATTGGATCAGGACGGCGCCACTAAAACCCTGAAAGATTTCGCGGGGAAAAAACTGGTGTTGTTCTTCTTCCCCAAAGCCAACACCAGCGGGTGAACCACGGAAGCGACCGAGTTTCGGGACGCTATACAGGATTTCAGGAAGAAGAACGCTGTGATCGCCGGAGCCAGCCGCGACACTCCCCAAGCCCTGAAAAAGTGGGCCGGCCAGTACGACCTGCCATTTACGCTATTGTCCGACCCTTCAGGCGGAATCTTGCGGGACTACGGCGCATGGGGGGAAAAGAACAACTATGGCAAGGTTAGCGAAGGCGCGATCCGTTCCACGGTGGTGATAGACGAAGAGGGCAGGGTATTCAAGACCTATTACAACATTAAGGCCGCGGGACACGCCGCAAAGGTTTTAGCGGACTTGTAGAGGAACCGCCGAAGGTTGCGGCGGCCTGTTTATCATAAACGGGCCGCCGTTTTTTTATTTGTAGCGGTAGGTAATCCGGCCCCTGGTAAGGTCGTATGGGGAAAGCTCCAGCTTCACCTTGTCCCCGGGAAGGATGCGGATGAAAAACTTCCTCATCTTGCCGGAAACGTGGGCCAGCACGGTGAAGTTATTCTCCAGGGCCACCTTGAACATGGCGTTGGGAAGCGCCTCCAGCACGGTGCCTTCAACCTCAACGGCTTTGTCGCCCACATCTTTGGGAGTCTCTTCTACGGCGTCGGCCCTTCTTCTTCTTCTCTTGGGGCGTTTACCCCGGTCGTCTTCGCTTGGAACTAATTTGGGCATAATCTCCTCTCGCCGGCGGATGTCGCTAGCCGGTGGTTCACAAATACAGCCTTTAAAACTACCCTATTGGCTCCGGGAATTCAACATGTTGTTTGGGCGGGTGGTGTCCCAGTTTGAATCCCAAATAATAGACAGATCCTTCACTTCGCTTGCGCTTCGCCCAGGATGACAATGTTATCAACGGCTTTTATATTGTCATTCTGGGCGTAAGTGAAGAATCTCCCCTGTACTTTCAAACTGAGACACTACCTTTGGGCGGGCGTTCTATCCTGTCCTGGGGTCCGGCGGGTCTTGCGCGGTTTGCGCGATTTTTCCATGAAGGTTTATATTAACCGGTAGAAGTACCCATAACGCGGTTTCACAAGGAGGCCTGCCATGGAAAAGCGCTATATTGCGGCGGTGGCCGCTGTTTTTGTGGTGTGGACGCTGATGGACGCGCTCATACACGGCGTCTTGCTTATGCCGCTTTACGAGGCGTCCCAGGCGCTTTGGCGGCCAATGGGTGAGATGATTATCTGGTTGATGTATCTTGTGACGTTCGTTTCGGCTGTGGTGTTCGTCCATATCTATTACAGCCTGGTGGCGGAAAAGAGCATGAGGAACGGCCTTACCTTTGGCGGGCTGTTCGGGATCGCATGG
The DNA here is from genome assembly GCA_016208975.1 of Nitrospinota bacterium. Lineage (NCBI taxonomy): Bacteria > Pseudomonadati > Nitrospinota > Nitrospinota bacterium. The sequence continues at coordinate 257,137 of JACQXA010000004.1, read as the reverse complement.
GGTATTTCCATGGGCTACGGCTCTTATTCTGTTATGCCTATACCATATATGCTGGCCCTGGGCTGGTTCCTGGGCACGCTGGCGGAGTCCCTGGCGGCTGGGGTAATAGTGGGGTATGTGATCCGGAAGTGACGGCGGCGCACGGATGGCTCATGATCCCACGGCCAGCAATCCGGCGGAACGGTAACGGAAAATTAAAAAATATATAACCGTCCGCTTAAGTATTCCCATGGCCTCTGGTTTATAATGTTGGCCATGGCCGAAAATAAAAAGGTTCTGCTGGTATTCGACGGGGGCAATGCGCCGGGCTACACAGCCGTGGCCACATCGCTGACCGAAGAGGGGGACAAACGCGGGTACAAGGTTTACGCCGCGTTCGAGGGGTTCCGCTCGCTCACCGGCGACCATAACGCCGAAGAACGGCTCATCCGGCTGGTGATGAGCAGACGCACAAGCTGGAAACTCAACGCCAAGGGGATACCCACCCGTTCGCTATACCGGGCGGTGGACCAGCCCGGGTGCGAGTTCCGCTCTGAACGTTTCCCTGAATTCATCAAGCCTGAAAAACAGAAATCAGCCGCCGAATATATCGGGGAGATGGAGTTTTCCCACGTCATCGGCGTGGGTGGCAACGGTACCCTTATGGGCATCAAGGCGCTCAACGAGCTTCTGCCGGACGCGCAGACGGGATTTATAAACGTCTCCGTGGATTCAGACATCAAAGGCGATATAGCCGTGGGCTACCTTACCGGGGCCGAGGAAGGCGCCAAGATCGCCCGGGGGCTCTTCGACGACGCTTACACCCACAAACGGATATACATTCTTGAGATGATGGGGCGGGACAGTGGTAAACACGCCCTTATGTCCGGCGCGTCGGCGCGGGCGCATCTTATCGTTCTGCCGGGTTTCAAACTGCCGGACGCGATCCTTGGCGACATCGCGGGGAAACTGGCTGAAAACGACCATGCCCTTATAGTGGTTGCGGAAGGGTATGAGCGGGAAGAGCGGGCGAAATTCCTGCCCGAACGGGTGGACGCGGCGATGTATTTCAAGCGACAGCTTGTGAACCATGGGCTTTCCGAAACCCCGACCCGGCGGATTATCACGGAGCCCTTCTCCCGATATTTGCGCGGCATCCGTCCCCTTTACCTGGAGTGCGCCATCGCTTTTCTGAAGGCTTTCAACCTGTTCGACGCCTTCGAGAAAGGGCAAACCCGCGTTATGCCCTATTACCTGGGGGAGCACGATCATGGCATCCGCGGTTTCGACGAGCTGGAGACCGCCAACCAGGTGGATCCGCGCCTGCTGGACCTGATAGACCGGATGGCGATACCAAGCCTCCGCAAGTATGTCGCTGGCGAGTTCCGGGGGTAGGGAAAATGGCGTTTGATAAACCACGGTTTGTTGAGAAAAGGAGCGATTTCATCAAAGCGGCCGCCAGGTTGGGCGAAGCTTTGAGCGAGCCTGAATCGCCCATGATACGGGACGCGGCCATTCAGCGTTTCGAGTCCACCTATGAATTGGCGTGGAAGGCCATGAAGCTTTGGCTGGAAAATTTGGACATAGACGCAAGAAACCCGCGAGACACTCTTCGTGAAGCGTTAAAGCAAGGATTGATCGATGATGGCAATGGATGGTCCGGGCTTCATGAAACCAGGAACCTGACAAGCCACACCTATGACGAGGAAATGGCCAGGCGGGTTTACAGTTTCATAAAAGACCATGCAACGGGGCTTTTTGAGACTCTAGTTAAAAAACTGGAATCATTAGGTTGATGGGAATGACCCGGTTCGGCCTGGATGAAAAACTGGTTGAGAAAATAACAAACGTCTTGCGCGGTTTTGGCAAGGTGGAGCGGGCGGTGATTTTCGGTTCCCGCGCCACCGGTAATTACAAAAACTATTCAGATATAGACATCGCGGTATTTGCCCCGGATATGAGTTTTGAGGAATATCTTGCCATTCGGGCGGCGCTGGATGATTTGCCCATTATATTCACCGTGGACGCGGTTCACTATGAAGGATTGGGCGCCGAGACGATGAAAAGCAGGATAATCCGCGAAGGCGTGGAGATTTACCGACGTTCCGCCGGTAACGCCATTTTCGTTTCACGCTAAAACAGGTTCTGCTGGCCCTTTCCCTCTTTTGCCGCATCTTCCAGCAGTTTGACGAATTCCTTTTCGCTGATTATTTTCAGCCCCAGCTCGCGCGCTTTTTCGGCTTTGGAGCCCGCCTCGGCCCCTTCCACCACGTAATCGGTCTTCTTGCTGACGGTGGAGGTCACCCGGCCCCCCATGGTTTCCACACGCTCCTTGGCCTCGTTGCGGGTCATGCCTTCCAGACCCCCTGTAAGCACGAACTGTTTTCCGGCCAGCCCGCGTCCCCCGGCTTGCCGTTCCCCCTTAATGTTCACTCCTGCTTTTTTTAGCTTCTCGACCAATTTTTTATTGGCCGTCTGCCCCGCGAACACATGAACGCTCTCGGCCACCCTGGGGCCAATTTCGGGGATGGCCGTCAACTGTTCCACCGAAGCCAAGAGGATGTCGTCCAGCGATTGAAAATTCTTCGATAATATCTTCGCCCCGCGGGCTCCAACGTAACGGATGCCCAGGGCGAATATCAGCCTGCTTAACGGGCGCGATTTGCTCTCCTCGATGGCCGAAAGCGCGTTGCCCGCCGATTTTTCCGCCATCCGCTCCAGCCCCATCAGGTTTTCCATCGTCAGGTAATAAATGTCCGCCGCGTCATGGACCAGGGTTTTTTCCAGCAACTGGTCTATCAGCGCCGGGCCCACATGCTCTATGTCCATGGCCCCGCGGGATGCGAAATGACGCAGGCGCTCTTTCAACTGGGCCGGGCAAGAGGAGCCAGCGCACCGGGCCACAACCTCCCCCTCGGGCCGGAACACCGCCGAGCCGCAGGCGGGGCAATGGGGGGGCATCTGGAAAATTATCTCTTCCCCCGTGCGGCGGGACTCCACAACCTTCACAACCTTGGGGATTACCTCGCCCCCTTTCTCCACGAAAACCCAGTCGCCAATGCGGATGTCTTTCCTGCGGATCTCGTCTTCGTTGTGAAGGGTGGCCCGGGCCACCACGCTTCCGGAAATCTCCACCGGCTCAAGCTCCGCCACGGGGGTTAACGCCCCGGTCCTGCCCACCTGTACCGTGATGTTGAGTACTCTGGTGGTGGCTTGCCGGGCGGGGTATTTATAGGCTATGGCCCACCGGGGGAATTTGGAGGTGGCGCCAAGCTCGGCCTGGAGCCGGTAAGAGTCCACCTTCACCACCACCCCGTCCACGTCATAACCGAGGGTGTCCCGCTTTTTATCGAAGGTCTCGATATATTCCGCCACTTCGGGCAAACCCTGCAACAGCGTGGCGCCGGAGGTTTTAAAACCCAGCGATTTTAGCAGATCCATGGCCGCGTGATGGGAGTCCACCACGGTTATGGGGCGTCCCGCCGCATCGGTGGCTATGAGGGCGTAGGCCAAAAACTCCAGCCCCCGCGAGGCGGTTATCTTGGGATCCAGCTGGCGCAAAGACCCGGCGGCGCAATTGCGGGGATTGGCGAATAGCGGTAAACCTTCGGCTTCCCTCTGGTCGTTAACCGTCTCGAAAGCGTCCCTGGGCAAATATACCTCGCCCCGCGCCTCGAACCGCCCCATCCCCTTGGGAGGATTTACTTTCAATGGCACAGACCGCACGGTTTTCAGGTTTGCCGTCACATCTTCGCCGGTAACTCCATCGCCCCTGGTTGCGCCCAAGGTTAAAACGCCGTTCTCATAAACCAGCGACACACCAAGCCCGTCTATCTTCGGCTCGGCGGTGTATTTGAAAATTTCGGAGCCCAGGTTCTTGATGACGCGTTTATGAAAATCCTCCAGCTCTTCCAGGCTATAAGCGTTGTCCAGCGAAAGCATGGGGGCGTTGGGGTTGTGGGCTACTGGTTTCAACTCATCGGCGGGGGCGCCGCCAACCCTTTGCGAAGGTGAATCGGCCGTGACCAGATGGGGATGGGCCGCCTCCAAATCCAGAAGTTCCCGCATGAGCGTGTCGAACTGGGAGTCCGAAATCTCCGGGGCGTCCTCCACATAATAGAGCCGCTCGTGCTTGCGGATTTGCTCTCGAAGTTTTTCAAGCCGTTTGGCGGCGGAATCCGGCACGGCGCTCCCTTTCGGAAAAAAGGCTGGTCAGCCCTGGGTTTTAAGCCTCGCCGTCCAGGCGGACAAAGCCGACGAAAGGCAGGATGCTTTCTATCTGTTCCCGTGTCAGGTTTTTCTCGTCCACAAACTCGAACTCCGCCACCTGGATACTTTCATAGTGGCCGTTCCAGCACTGGAGCGAGTTTACCCTGTTCCCGTCCCAGTCTATTGTCTGGGTGAAAAAAACTGGGCCGTCGCATTTTTGGCACCGGCCATAAAGGATGTCGAACTTTATAGTGTCTTTCATCGTTTTACTTCCGTGAGAGCCCGCATGGGACCTTCCGGCGGGCGTGGTTTCCGGATTATAGCATGGCCCGATGCGCAGGTTAATTGTGGAATGAAGATGGCCGTGGAGTGTAGAATCGCCCGATGGAAAACATGGAATTTATAGATAACGGATTGGCCCGCATTCGGGGCGACCGGGAGAAGGGGGCGGCCCAGCTGGCCCTGACGGGAGTGGAGTTTTTACGGGACGCCTTCGAGTATTTCATCCGGCGGGATATCGGCACGGCCCTGGCCAACACACGGGAAACCGCCTTGGCCCTTTCGGGCGTCCGCCCGGCCATGGCCCCCATAGCCAACCTGGCGGCGGAATATTACAGGATAATCCGGGAGCTGGTGGTGGGGCACGGTGAGCGGCCCGGAGTGACCATGGCCCAATGGGCCGCCGCCCGGGTGGCTGAAGACGCGGCGGAACGGATGGCGAAGATCGCCACGCTGGGCGGGAGCTTGGTTTCCTCCAGCGCCCCGGTTATGACCATAAGCTACTCCTCCACAGTGGAGAACATACTGCTTGAAAGCGGCGGCGGCGCGCCGGTGATTATCGCCGAGGGGCGGCCCCTTTTTGAGGGGCGCAAGCTGGCGCTTTCAGCCAGGAGCGCCGGGGCCGAGGTAACCCTGATTACCGACGCGCAGATGGGGGTGTTCATAGAGAAAGCCGGAATGGCCCTCATCGGCGCCGACACCTTATTGCCAGACATGGGCGCCGTCAACAAGGTTGGAAGTTACCAGCTGGCGCTGTTGGCCCGGGAGCGGGGCGTAAAATTCATGGTTGCGGCGGACACGTATAAAATAAACGCCACAGATGACGGTTTGGGGTTAGACATGGAAAGCAACCAACCGGAGGAGGTATGGGAGCTTCACCCGGAGATATGCGCCAACGTATATTTCGAGTCCGTGCCGCCGGAGTTGATAACAGGCTACATCACAGAGGAAGGCGTTCTGGGCGCCCTGGAGATGAAAAAACGCGCCGGAGCGCTCAAGAAAAATATCGAATCACTTAAAGCGGAAGGTTAAAACCCCGCCCGGCGTTTACAGCCAGAACGCCACGGCTATGAAACCCGCCGTGGTCATGGTTATGGTATATGGCAGGGCAAGGATGAGCATCCGGGTGTAGGAGAGCCGCACCAGCGCCGCCACCGTGGATGTGAGCAGGAAAAGAAAAGCCGCCTGGCCGTTGGGTGTGGCCACGCTGGGTATGTTGGTGCCGGTGTTGATGGCCACGGCTATAAGGTTGTACTGGGCCAGGTCTATTAACCCCGCATCGAATAAAGTTTTTGCTTCAGATATGTAAATGGTGGCCACGAAAACGTTGTCGCTTACGGCGGAGAGCGCGCCGCTGGCGGCGTAGAACGCCATTAACTGCCCTTGTCCCCGAAGGGTCATGGTCCAGTCCACAATGGGTTTGAAAAGAGCCTGGTCGTGGATAACCGCCACCACGGCGAAAAACACCACAATAAGGGCCGTAAACGGCAACGCCTCATGGAAGGCCCGGCCCAACTGATGCTCGTCGGTTATGCCGTTCAACGCCGTAAGCAGGATTATCATGCTTAGCCCGATAACCCCCACTTCCGCCACATGGAACGCCAGCGCCATGATGAGCGTTGCGCCCATGGCCGCCTGAACGGCAAGTTTAACCCGGTCTTTGGGGCCCAGTTTTAGCGCCTCCCGCTCGGCGTAGTTTCGAAGCACATCCCTTACAGAATCCGGCAATTGCCGCCCGTACCCGGCGATTTTCAGTTTTTCCACCGCAATACAGGTCAGGAACCCAATGAAAAGCACGGGCATGGTGACCGGCGACATGATATGGAAGAATTCGCCGAAATGCCAACCCATCACGTGGGCTATTAAAAGGTTTTGCGGCTCCCCCACAAGAGTTGTCACACCCCCCAAAGCGGTGCCCACCGCCGCATGCATCAGGATGTTACGCAGGAACCCGCGGAACTCCTCCAGGTCTTCCTTGTGTCCTTCCTTCACCTGGGAATCGTCGGAATGGTCCCGCTCTTTTCCAATATCGGCCCCGGAGGCGTGGCGGTGGTACTCGGAGTAAAAGCCCGTGCCCACGGTCATAATCACCGCCACAACGGTGAGAGCGTCCAGGAAGGCCGAAAGGAACGCGCCCAAAGCGCAGAACAAAAGGGAAATAAGGATTTTCGAGCGGATCTTCACCAGCACGTTGCTGAATATGTAAAGCAGGAGGTCTTTCATGAAAAAAATCGCCGCCACCATGAACATGAGTAACATGATGACCGGGAAATTATGATGGGCCTCCTCGTAAACCCTGTCCGGGGTGGACATGCCCATGACAATGGCCTCCAGCGCCAAAAGGCCGCCCGGCTGGAGCGGGTAGCATTTTAAGGCCATTGCCAGGGTGAATATGAACTCCGCCACCAGGACCCATCCTGCCGCGGTTTTTCCCGCCAGAAGCATTAGCGCGGGATTTACGACAAGGAATGCGATGACCGTGAGCTTGTACCACTTAGGCGCCGAGCCCATGAAGTTTTCGGTGAACGAGCGGGTGAAATCTTTTAACGTCATGTTTCCTTTATCAAGCTAATGCCTCCGCCTGTGTTGACGGACGCGATAAACCATAACACGCCCTGGCCGCAGTTGTGAAGCTTCGGCCCTGTTTTTCCACGAGGGTTATGTTGCGCCGGTGGAACCTTTCACCTAATATGTCCCGATAAGACAATAACGATTTTTCAGGCGGCACACAGGATGAGATTTACCAGATACTACGCTCCCACGCTTAAAGAAGCTCCTTCCGAGGCCGAAGTGGCCAGCCACAGGCTTATGATGCGGGCCGGCATGATAAGAAAACTGGCCGCCGGGGTTTACTCCCTTCTGCCGCTGGGGCTTAAGACCGTGCGCAAAATAGAGAACATCGTGCGAGAGGAGATGGACCGCGCCGGGGCCATGGAGGTGTTCATGCCTTCCATACAGCCCGCGGAGCTGTGGAAGGAATCGGGCCGGTGGGACGTTTACGGCAAGGAATTGTTGAGGCTGAAAGACCGGCACGACCGGGAGTTCTGTTACGGCCCCACCCACGAGGAGGTGGTGACAGACCTGGTGCGGCGTGACGTGCGCTCATACCGCGACCTGCCGGTGAACCTGTACCAGATACAGACCAAGTTCCGGGACGAAATCCGCCCCCGGTTCGGCGTGATGCGGGGCCGCGAGTTTTCCATGAAAGACGCGTACAGTTTCGACATGGACGACGACGGGGCCAATAAAAATTACGAGGCCATGCGCGGGGCTTATAACGCCATATTCCGCAGGCTCGGCCTTTCGTTCCGGGCGGTGGAGGCGGATACGGGGCAGATTGGCGGGTCGTTCTCCCACGAGTTCATGGTGCTGGCCGAGTCCGGCGAGGACACCATAGCCTATTGCGACAAGTGTGAATATGCGGCCAACGTGGAGAAGGTGGAAATATCCGCGCCTGCTCAATCCGGCGCGCCGGAGCAAAAACCCATGGCCTATACGCCCACGCCGGGTAAAAAGAGCATAGAGGAAGTTTCCGCCTTCCTGGGGTTGGAGCCCGCCATGCTCATTAAAACCCTTATCTACCGCACAGACGGCGGCGAGATAGTGGCGGCCCTTTGCCGGGGCGACCACGAGGTGAACCACGTGAAACTGGCCCGGGCACTTGGAGCCGTGGAAGTGGCCCTGGCCGCCGATGAGGAGATTACCGCCGCCACCGGAGCCCCAGCCGGGTTCCTGGGCCCTGTCGGCATGAAAATCAGGATAGTGGCCGACAACGCCGTGAAAGTGATGAGCGGCGCCGCCACCGGAGCCAACAAGGCGGACACCCATCTGGTGAATGTTAATCCGGACCGAGATTTTAACGTTACAACTTACGCCGATATCAGGAATGTGATAGCGGGCGACGCTTGCCCCCGGTGCCGGGATGGCGCCATGAAGCTGGCCAAAGGCATAGAGGTGGGGCACATCTTCAAGCTGGGCGTGAAGTATTCCGAATCCATGAAAGCCACTTTTCTGGACGCTTCCGGACAGGACAAACCCATGATAATGGGCTGTTACGGCATCGGTGTGGGCAGGAGCGCCGCCGCCGCCATAGAGCAGAACCACGACGACAAGGGGATTATCTGGCCCCCGGCCATCGCCCCTTTCGACGTGGCGGTGGTTCCCCTGAACATGGATGACGCCGAGGTGGTGAAAACGGCGGAGGGGATATACCAGGCCCTGATGGACGCTGGGTTCGACCCCATACTGGACGACCGGGACGTGCGTTCCGGCGTGAAATTCAACGACGCCGACCTCATCGGGTTCCCGTTGCAGGTGGTGGTCGGCAAAAAAGGTTTGGCAGAGGGGAAAGTGGAGCTTAAGACGCGCAAGACCGGCGAAAAGAGGCTGGTGGAGCCGGGCGCCATTCCCGCCGAGGCCAAGGCTCTGCTGGCGACGCTTTCCACAGCCGGGGTTTAACCTTATCTTTAAGGGATTATGAGCCGAAGTATGAGCGCCGGGCCGCTCCGTGGCGGACAGGAGCGGCGGAAGGCTCCTGTCCGGCGGGCGCTCCGGGCCATCCGGCGGCTTTTGGGCGGCGGATGGAAAGCGGGCAGGCCCGCCATCGCCGCGGTGGCCTTCGTGGGTCTGGCGGCCGTGGGCCTCATCATATACAGCAACCTCGTGTGGGAACGCCTCGTGCAAAAAGAGGTGGCTCTGCACAGCCATATCAGGAATGTGGAGCTACTCCTTACCGAGGGGCATCTTTGGCTGGACGAGGCCTCCATGGCCGCTTATGAGCCGGACATGGAAAAGCTGGATGCCATTTTCGCCGAAACAAGCCAATCCATGGCCGAGAGCATAAGGCTGGCGCCGGACACGGGCGACCCGGTAATCAAGGAGAAGCTCCGGAACACCACCCGGCTTTTAGAAGACCTGGAGCGGTTCACCCGGAACAACCTGGCTGAAATAACAGGCCCGTCCGGCGAACAGGCCATGCGCCGGTTCGACGCCATGTACAACATAGCCATGCTCCAGCTGAAAAACGCCGGTGAGCGGGCCGCGTACCATCAGCGGACGGACCTGGCGCACGTCAAAAAGGTGTTCTACCAGATTGTGGCCGCGTGGTTAATGTCCATCGCCGGGGTGGTTGTCGCCATCGGGTATATGGCAGGCAAGAGGCGGCAGGCGGAAATGAGGCTTGTGGAGGAGGAACGGCGGTTCCGCCTGCTGGTGGAGAACGCACGGGACATCATTTACCGGTTCAGCCTTACTCCGTCCATCCGGCTGGAGTACGTGTCCCCCTCCATTGTGGCCGTGCTGGGATATACGCCGGAGGAATACTACGAAAACCACAGGCTCTGGCTGGAATGCATCCATGAGGACGACCGCCATGTGATGAGCGACATCATCAACATGGCCAGCGACGTGGAGCGCGCGGTCACTTTGCGGCTTGAGTCCAAGGACGGCGAAACGGTATGGATGGAGCTTTCCAACTCGCTGGTTTATGGCTCATGGGGTGAGGTGGTGGCGCTGGAGGGTATCGCCCGCGACGTGACGCGCAGGATGAAGGATGAAGAAGCCCTGAAGCTGGCCAAGGAGCGCGCGGAAGACGCCACGGCGCTGAAAGACAAGTTTGTGTCGCTGGTATCCCACGATTTGCGGGCGCCGCTGGGTTCCATCATAGGCATGTTGCGCCTGATGGAGTCGGAGGTGGGTCAAAAGGGGGGCGTATTGGAACTGGATCCCCTGCGCCGCGCCATGGCCGCCGGGGACGGACTGCTGTCCATGATAGACAAGTTGCTGGACATAAGCAGGCTCCAGACGGGCAGGATAAGGGCCAAAAAGATTTTCCTCGACGCCAAACCGCTGATAGACATGCACATTGCCAGCATGGCTTACGCCTCCGATATGAAAAACATAAATGTGGAAAACCGGACGCCGGAAGGGACAATGATCTTTGCGGACATGGGCCTTTACGGCGAGGTGATAAGGAACCTGCTGTCCAACGCTTTAAAATTTCTGGATTCCGGGGATTCTGTGGTTTTCTTTATCCCGGAGGGCAAAAGCGATGTTGTCGCGATAAAAGACAGCGGTCCGGGAATAGACCCGAAAATACTGCCCGACCTTTTCAAACACGAGGTGAAGACCACCACTTTGGGCTCCAGGGGGGAGAAGGGCACAGGGCTGGGCCTGCCATATTGCCGGGACCTGATGGAAGCCCATGGCGGCTCCATATCGGTGGAATCGGTCAAAGGGGAGGGGACGGTGTTTTATTTGAGCCTGCCCCCGGCCGGGGCGTATGCCCTGGTTGTGGATCCGGTTGAAAAAAGCAGGGAAACCACTGCGGAGCTTTTAGCGGAAATAGGCGTGGAGTCAGTAACCGCGGAAAATATCGTGGAGGCTGATGGATATTTGCGAAAATTCCCGGCACCAGCGCTCTTGGTTGTGGAATCCTCCATCGCAAAAGCTCATGAGGGGCGGTTCATCAGGCAGGCGAGGGAAAATCTTGGATCCTTCCCGGTTCCGGCGCTGGTGGTAGGGGGGATTTTCGACGCGGCGGCGCAAGCTGATGGGTTTGTGGCCAAACCCGAGCCAGGCGAAAAAAGCGGTGAACTTTTCAAGGAGATCGCCGGAAGACTTCTCTCCGGCGGGAAAAATGGAGAAGCGGAGGCCTAACCTTTTTTTAAAGGCCTTATTCCCCCCCTAATTCCCCTGGCTTTCAGATCTTCTTCGGTAAGTTTGCCCCAGTAATCCCGGTAGTGGTTTCTTTCATACGCCCCAATGTCTTTGAAGGCCTCTTTTATTATAAGGGCGTTCTCCGCCATCATGTGGTAAATCCGGGCCGTCGTGATTACCTGGAATACCAGAGCCAGCACCGCCGCCAGAGTGTGTTCCCATTTGGGGATCACCAGCAAATAATGGGAGACGCCAGAGATCGGGGCGGCCATAATGACCCCCATGCTCACCAGCATCCATATGAACAGCCTTCTTTTTATCCGCTTGCTCCGGTAGTGGAACTTGGAGCTTCCTTCCTCGCTCATGGCCAGCTTTGTAACGGCGTTGCCTGTGACGATAAAATAAAACATGGTGAGGAACAGCATTAACATGACGATAAAACAGGCGAATACGCCCCAAATGACATGGATGCCAAATGGTATTAATTCGGCCGAGGACAGCCACGCCGAGGGCCAGGACAACAGCACCAGAAACATGCTGACACCGCAAATAGCAAGTAGCCAAACGCTCACGTTTAAATTCCAGGTTAACCGGGGGTATTGAGCGCCGCATAAAATCCGGCGGCGCTACATCCAGGCCGCGCGCGCCGCGTTGGGGCGCGATATCCTTATCATGCAAATATACCATACCATCCCGCAGGGGCGTTTTGCCTGTTGAACGCGCGCCACGTTTGGTTTACGATTCGCATGTCGATACTGAACCAATGGGGCAATTCCTTTATGGACGACCTGGGCGCCATCCGCGCGATGATAGACCGCATAGACGACGACCTTGTAAAGCTGTTAAACCGGCGCGCAGGGCTGGCCAGAAAAATTGCGGAGCTGAAAAAACAAAAGAATTCCCCGGTCTACGTCCAGTCCAGGGAAAACGAGATTTTAAAGAGGGTGGCGGAAAACAACCGGGGGCCGCTCTCTAGCGAAGCCCTTAAAGGCGTTTTCAGGGAAATATTCTCCGCCACCCGGTCTGTGGAAAAGGAAATACTGGTGGCCTGCCTGGGCCCGGCGGGCACGTTTTCGCATCTTGCGGCCATGCGGCTGTTCGGGGCGTCGTCAAAATACGCTCTGGAGTCTGGCATTGAATCGGTATTCAAGGCGGTGGAGAACGGCAAGGCGGATTTCGGGATAGTTCCGGTCGAAAACACCATTGAAGGGGCCATCGGCCAGACCATGGACCTTTTGACCGAAGGCCGGGTGAACATCTATGGCGAAACCTATTTCGACGTTCATCACAACATACTGTCAAAGGCCGCGTCGCTGAAAAACATCAAGACCATCTATACCCAATTCATGCCGTTGGGCCAGTGCCGGGGCTGGCTGGCGCGGAACCTGCCGGACGTGAGGATAATAGAGACATCCTCATCTTCGGAGGCGGCCATCCGCGCGCAGAAAGACAAAACCGGCGGCGCCATAGGGGCGGCGGAGGCCGGGGCCATCTATGGCCTGCCCATCCTTGCCGGGAAGATAGAGGACAGGCCCGGTAACCAGACCCGGTTCTTTGTTATCTCGCTGGACAAGGCCCCCCCCAGTTCCAAAGACAAGACTTCCATAGTGTTCTCCATCAAGGATTCTTCGGGGGCGCTCCACCGCATTTTGCGGCCTTTCGCTTCCAAAGGGCTGAACCTTTCAAAAATACAGTCCCGCCCCACCAAAACCCCGGACTGGGAATATCTCTTCTTCGTGGATTTCGAGGGGAACCTGGGCGACCCCGGGGTGCAATGGGCCTTGAACCGAGTGAAAGGGCAAACGCAGTTTTTCAAGGCGCTGGGCTCTTACCCCAACGCCAGAACGTAACCTGCCGGGAGCGCTAAATTGAGTTTTCTTTTCAACCGGGCGGTCATAGCCGGCGTGGGGCTTATCGGCGGGTCGCTGGGCCTGGCGGGCAAACAGAGGGGCGTTTTTAAAACAGTCGCAGGCTTCGGCAGAAACGAGAATACACTCAAGAAAGCCCTGGAGCTGGGTCTTATAGACGAAGCCCATACGGAGCTTGAAAAAGCCTGCGCCGGGGCGGACCTTTTCTTCGCCGCCACGCCGGTGGAATCCATAGTGAGCCTTTGCGTAAACGCCGGAGCGCATCTTCCGGAATCGTGCGTCATGACCGACGGCGGCTCCGTGAAGGGAAGAATAGTGGAGGATATGGAACGGTTGCTACCCAACCCGGGGCGTTTCGTTGGGGGGCACCCCATAGCCGGTACGGAGAAATCCGGCCCTTCCGCGGCGTTTTCCACATTGTTCGACAACCGGTACACCATACTCACCCCGACACAGGCCACGGATACCCGGGCGCTTTCCGCCGCGCGCGAAATGTGGGAGAAAGTGGGTTCAATTGTGGTGGAAATGACACCGGAAGAGCACGACGCGGCTCTGGCGATGATAAGCCATTTGCCGCACATCGCCGCATTCGCCCTGGTGGACGCGCTCAACGCCGCCGATCCGGATAAAACCATCCGCCGATATGTGGCCGGGGGTTTCAAGGACACAACACGCATCGCCGCCAGCCATCCGGCCATGTGGCGGGACATATTTTCGATGAACCGCCGCCAGGTGTTGAACGCCGTGGAAGCGTTTGAGAAAAGCCTGGGGGAATTGAAATACATGATATCCGAGGGGCGGTTTGAGGATTTGGAGAGGACGCTGGAAAGTATATCCGTTAACCGCAAGGAAATGGAAAACTCCGGCAATTCTGCAAAATAACCGGCTAGTTTATCTCCCTACTCGGCTTCAGGAGAAAAATGACATCCAACAGTAATGATACTTCGCGCCTCCCCTCCCGCCTGGTCATCGCCATAGACGGGCCTGCGGGATCAGGCAAATCCACCATGGCCAAGCTTCTGGCCGCAAAGCTGGACTGCGTTAACATAGACACCGGCGCCATGTACCGCTCCGTCACCGCCAAGGCGCTGGACATGGGCATAAATGTGAACGACACCGAGGCCGTGGGCCGCGTGGCCTCGGCCATATCCATAACATTCTCCAGGGAGGGCGGGGCTCAAAAAACATTCGCCGACGGGGCCGATTACACCACAAGGATAAGGATGCCTGACGTGAACGCCGCCGTTTCCATCGTCGCCGCCCAGCCAGCCGTGCGGGAGAAAATGGTGGCGCTCCAGCGGAAAATGGGGAAAAACGGCCGGGTGGTGATGGAAGGGCGGGACATAGGCTCCCACGTTTTCCCGGACGCGGACTTCAAGTTTTATCTGGTGGCGGACAATTCCGCCCGGGCCGTCCGCAGGGTGAAAGACCTGGAGGGCCAGGGCATAACCGCCTCCCACGATGAGGTGAAGGCCAACATCGGCGAGCGGGACAGGCTGGACAGCCAGCGGGAGGCCTCACCCCTTGTGAAGGCCCCCGGCGCCATAGAGATAGACACAACCCATTTGTCTATTGACGAAGTTCTCGCCAAAATGTTAGAAAGGATGTTTCCCCGGCTTGCATAAGGCTTGGGAGCGGCCCTTGTTGGCCGTAAAAACGGATGAAAGAGAGGACTTTTAAATCAGTATGGCCGCAGGTCAAAAGGGCATCATAAAAAGAGTAAAGGACGAAGACTACGCCGACGCTTCCGGCATCGGGGTGGATTTCGAACTGGAAGGGGCCGCCGCCGGCTCCTTGGGGGATTTCATAGAGCAGAGCATGCTCGCCTACCGCGAGGGCCAGCTGGTCACCGGCACGGTGGTGCGCAAAACCGCCACCCACATAGTGGTGGACGGCGGGCTCAAGAGCGAAGGCGCGATACCGATAAGCGAGTTCGGGATCCAGGGCGCCTCCCTTAAAGTTGGCGACACGGTGGAAGTCCTCCTGGAAAGTTCCGAAGACGCCGAGGGCAACGTAATCCTCTCCAAAGACAAGGCCAACAAGATCCGGGTTTGGGACGAAATGGCCAAGGTGTGCGAAGCCGATGGCGTGGTGGAAGGTGTTGTCACCTCCAAGATAAAAGGCGGACTGACCGTGGACATAGGCCTGAAAGCCTTCCTGCCCGGCTCCCAGATAGATTTGCGCCCCATAAAGAACCTGGACAGGCTCATCGGCGAGCGGTACAAGTTCAAGATAATAAAGATGAACAAAAAGCGGGGGAACATCGTTTTGTCCCGCCGCGTGATGCTCGAGGAAGAGCGCAAGATCTCCAAGGAGAACGCGCTCAGCCAGCTTGCCGAGGGCAAGGTGGTGGAAGGTATAGTGAAGAACATCACCGACTACGGCGCATTTATAGACCTGGGCGGCATAGACGGCCTGCTCCATATCACCGACATGTCCTGGGGCCGCGTGAACCATCCTTCCGAGATGTTCTCCATCGGCGATTCCGTGAAGGTGATGGTGCTCAAGTTCGACAAAGACACCGAACGGGTCTCCCTGGGCTTAAAGCAGATGACTCCGGATCCGTGGATGAACGCCGAAGACAAATACAAGGTTGGCGCCAAGGTTTTCGGCAAGGTGGTATCCATCGCCGATTACGGCGCTTTCATAGAGCTGGAAGAGGGGATAGAGGGCCTGGTCCACATCTCCGAGATGACCTGGAACAAACACATCCGCCATCCCGCCAAGCTTGTGAACATAGGCGATGCGGTGGAGGCGGTTGTGCTGGCCCTGGACAGGGAGAAAAAACGCATCTCCCTGGGCATGAAGCAGACCGAGGCCAACCCTTGGGACACCATCGAGGAGCGCTACCCTGTGGGCTCCATCGTGGAAGGCCGCGTTCGCAACCTGGCGGATTTCGGAGCCTTCGTGGAGCTGGAAGACGGGGTGGACGGCCTTATACACATATCCGACATGAGCTGGAGCCAGAAGGTGAAACATCCTTCCGAGGTCCTGAAGAAGCGGGACAAGGTCCGTTGCCAGGTCCTTTCCGTGGACAGGGAGAACGAGCGGCTTTCTCTGGGCTTGAAACAGCTGGAGAAAGACCCGTGGGACAGCGTTGAAGAACGCTACATGCTGGGCGCCGAGGTGAAATGCATTGTCACCAAGGTCACCAACTTCGGCGCATTCGCGGAGCTGGAGACCGGGGTTGAGGGGCTCATCCATGTGTCGCAATTCTCCACGAACCGGGTGGCCAACCCCCGCAAGGCAGTGAAGGTCGGGCAGGAGGTTACCGCCAAGGTGATAAAGGTGGACGTGCCCAACCGCAGGATAGGCCTTTCCATCAAGGCGTTCCTCGAAGGGTTGTCGCCCGAAGAGGTGGAGCGCGAGCTTAAGGCAATGGAAGAGGCGGCGGCTGGCGGCGAAGAGGATATTGATTCCGAAGAGACCATGGCGGACGCTGGCGAAGGGAGCGATAACCAGGGCTAGCGCCAGGTTTTAATCGGCTGATATCCTCCTTTAAGGGAAGAATCTGAAAATGGGGCCACAGCGGGGAAAGTTCAATCCATTCCTGGCTGTGGCCATTTTTTTCGCCATCACCGGCCTTGTCTTTTACATCATGGCCCGCCCCGGGGGGCATGAAAAAGCCGGAATCCAGGCAAACCTGCTCTCCCCGGGCAAAGTGGCGATCGTGAAACTTCACGGTGTTATCGTTGACGGGAAGGAAGTAAAAGAGCAACTTCGGGATTGGGCCGAAGACGATTCGGTGAAAGCCATCGTTCTTCATATCGTCAGCCCCGGCGGCATGGTGGCGCCGTCGCAGGAAATCCACTCCGCCGTTAAACGGGCGGTAAAGGAGAAGCCGGTGGTGGCTTCCATGGGCGCCGTGGCGGCTTCCGGCGGCTATTACGTGGCCGCGCCCTGCTCCAAGATCGTGGCCAACCCGGGAACCATCACGGGTTCCATCGGCGTCATCATGATGTTTTCCACAACCTATGACCTAATGAGCAAGATAGGGCTTGGCGCCGTGGTTGTGAAAAGCGGTAAATTCAAAGACACAGGCTCACCCCACCGCCCATTTACCGAAGAGGACCGGGAGCTGATGCAGGGGGTTGTGGACGACACTTACGACCAGTTCCTGCAAGCCGTGGCCGATGGGCGCAAAATGCCCGTGGAAAAGGCGCGCCAAGTGGCCGACGGCCGGGTGATGTCCGGCAGGCAGGCGTTCAAAACCAAGCTCGTTGACCAGTTGGGAGACATGGAAGACGCCGTAGAGCTGGCCGCCAGGCTGGGAGGCATAGAGGGGGAGCCGGAGACCGTGGAGAAAACCACCAGTAAAGGCTTGATGGGCGTCCTTTTCGGAGAAGAGGAGGGGGATGAGGTCTCGCTTCCTTTCCGTTTCCTTCTTCCCACGGGCATTTACTACCTATGGCCAGCCGCCTGGTAGCGTGAAACGCCATTTACCCATACTGGCCATTCTTTTCGCCGCCACCGCGGCGAGGATATATTACGCCGGGCTGTTCGAGCTTTCCCTGGACGAACCATATTACTGGCTTTGGTCGCTATACCCCCAATTGAGCTATTACGACCACCCGCCCATGGTGGCCTATTTCATATACGCCGCCGGTTTACTGGGTGATTCCGAGAGGTTTATAAGACTGCCAGCCATATTGTGCATGACGGGGGTTACAGCGTTCAGCTACGCCATCGCCTCAGGCGTGGCCAACAGCATGCGCGTGGGTATTTGGGCGGCGTTGCTGACGCTGGCGATTCCTATGTTTTCGGTTGGCGGACTGATAACCACGCCGGACTCGCCTCTATTATTGTTCTGGTCGGCGGCGCTATATTGCGGATACCGCGCCATAGACACCCAAAAGCCCCGCTGGTTCTACGCCACAGGGCTTTGCTATGGGCTGGCAATGCTTTCAAAGTACACGGCGGTGTTCTTCGGCCCCGCGTTCCTGATATTCCTGATGGCCTCGCCGGAGAACCGGCATTGGCTGTTCCGGTGGACTCCATATTTGGCGTTTATTTTAGGAATGGCCGTTTTCTCCCCGGTGGTTTACTGGAACTATACCCATGACTGGGCCTCGTTCAAGTTCCAGTTTAGCCATGGAATGGATCCCGTTGTGGATAACCTCCGGATGGCCGCCGAGTTCTGGGGCGGGCAGGTGGCTCTTTACGGGCTGTTCCTGTTTTTCTTTATTGTGGCGGCCTCCGTGGGTATCGGCAAGCTTGGCCTGCGCGGTCGCCGGGACGATTATCTGTATCTATCCCTCATGTCCGCCCCTGTCCTGCTTTTCTTCGTTATCAACAGCCTGCGGGCGCGGATGGAGGGGAACTGGAGCGCCATGGCGTATGTCGCCGCCGTCATCGCCGCGCCAATATTTTACGCCCGCATGCGGGAGCGGGGCGCTGGCTGGAAAAAGGATTGGCTGTTCCGGGGTTTTGCGGCGTCGGTGGCGGTTTCGGCGCTACTTATAATATACGCGCACATTCAGATTGTGGATCCCATCCTTCCCATGCCGCAGAAACGTGAGATAAGCAGAAGGATCTATGGCTGGAAGGTTTTGGGGGAGGAGTCCGCCCGGTTGCTAAAACCCATGGGCTCCGGGGCTTTCATGCTCACCGGCAGGTACCAGATATCCTCGTTGTTGGGATATTACGCCCCCGGCAGGCCAGAGGCTTACATGATGGCAGGCGAGGGACGGTTCGGCTATCTTGGCTCCGTGGATCATTTGAAGGGCAAGAACGTCCTTTATGTGGAGGAGACCGGGCGGGTGGATCTCAACGCCATCAAAGGCTATTTCCGCAAGGTGGAACCAGCAGGTGTATTACGGATCGAACGCCACGGGGAGCTAATCCGGGAATTTTCATTTTACAGATGCTACAATTACAAGGGCGGCCTCGTAAAGATATAGCGCGGGCGCTACAAAACCCCTAAAATAACGCGCATGAACATCTCCAAACCGGTAGTCCTCATAGGGTTCAAGGCCAGCGGCAAATCCACCATTGGCCGCATGCTGGCGGCGCGCCTGAACCTTGAATATACCGACACCGACGCCATCATCGAAGGGCTTTATACTATCTTCGAGGGGGAGCAGTTGAACTGCCGCGAGATTTATAAAAAGCGTGGCGGGGATTATTTCCGCAAGCTGGAGCTGGAGGCGGTTAAGGAATCGTTAAAGAACAACCAGTACAGCGTGGTATCGTTCGGCGGAGGCTCCCTTGTAAACGCCGAGTCGGCGGGGGTGGATTTTTCCGGCGCAGTCTTCGTTTACCTGAAGGTGGAAAAAGAGGAGTTGTTCCAGCGGATAATGCGCGACGGGGTTCCGGCGTTTTTCGACCCGGCCAATCCCAGCGCATCCTTTGAAAAACAATTCGCCGAACGCGCGCCGGTGTATGAACGGCATGCCCATATTACCGTGGAAAACACGTCGTGTCCGGTGGAGGAAGCTGTGGAGAACGTCATAACCGAACTGGGCAAGATAAGGACAGCGCTGGGCGCCGGGGTTCAGCTGGAGCCCGGGGAGTAAAGGGAACTAACATGGCTGGAAACTCATTCGGCGTTCAGTTCAGGATAACCACCTGGGGGGAGTCTCACGGCCCGGCGGTGGGGGTTGTGGTGGACGGATGCCCCTCAGGCGTGTCCCTGACGGAGGAGATGATACAGACCCAGCTGGACCGGCGCCGGGTGGGGCAGAGCAGGATAACGTCGCAACGCAACGAGCCGGACGCGGGTAGAATCCTGTCCGGAGTGTTCGAGGGGGTAACCACCGGCGCGCCCATTCACATCGAGATACAGAACAAAGACTCCCGGTCGTCTTCATACGACGCCATCAAGAACCTTTACAGGCCCGGCCATGCCGATTACGCCTACACCCAAAAATATGGATTGAGGGACTATCGCGGCGGCGGCAGGTCCTCGGCGCGGGAGACGGCTTGCCGGGTAGCGGGCGGAGCGGTGGCCAGGGCGTTCCTTTCCCGTTACGGTATGGATGTTTACGCCCACGTTGTAAAAGTCCATGACGTGACCGCGGAAAAATTCGACCGGGGAGCTATCGAAAAGAACGAGGTCCGTTGCGCCGATACGGAAGCGGCGGCGAGGATGGTGTCACGGATACTTGAAGCGCGGGACAAGCACGATTCGGTAGGCGGCGTTATAGAGGTGGTGGCGCTGAACGTTCCCGCCGGATTGGGGGAGCCGGTGTTTGATAGGTTCGACGCGGAGCTGGCCCGGGCGCTCATGTCCATCAACGCAGTGAAAGGGGTGGAGATAGGCGCAGGGTTCTCCGCCGTGGAAAAATACGGCTCCGAAAACAACGACAACATGCGGATGAAAGATGGGAAACCCTCGTTCCTCACCAACAACAGCGGCGGTATAGATGGCGGCATCACCAACGGGAACGCCATAGTTGCCCGTATAGCCGTGAAACCGACCCCTTCGATATTGGAGGAACAGCAGACCGTCACAGTGGACGGGAAAGACACCACCGTAAGCGTGGAAGGCAGGCACGACCCATGCGTATGCCCCCGCGCCGTTCCCGTGGCCGAAGCCATGACATGGTTAGTAATAGCCGACCATTTTTTAAGAAACAGGTCGGCCAGGGCTTAGAATGGCCTTCGCCGTTTCCGACTTTATCGAGGAACTGAAGCGGCGCCGGGAGATCGGCGCCAACATAATCCATCACCGAGCCATCCCCGGAAAAACTCCCGATTACGCCGATCTGCCCGAAAACATCCATCCGGCGCTAAGGCAAAAGCTGTCTGGTATGGGCCTTTCCAGGGTGTATAGCCATCAGGCCCAGGCTATTGAGTCCGCCATCCGGGGGGAGAACGTCATCGTGGCCACTCCCACCGCTTCGGGGAAAACCCTGTGTTACACCGTTCCGGTCATAAACGAAATCCTCAACGATAAAAACTCCACGGCGCTTTTCCTGTTCCCGTTGAAGGCTCTGGCGCGGGACCAGCTAAAATCGTTCAACGAGCTTTGCTACGGACTGCCCCAGGGAATCCAGGCGGAAGTTTTTGACGGGGACGTGCGGCCCCACGTCCGCAAGAGGATAATGACCTCCGTGCCCAGGGTGATCTTCACCAATCCGGACATGCTTCACCTGTCCATGCTCCCCGGCCACGGCAAATGGGAGGAGTTTTTCAAGCGGCTCAAGTACATCGTGGTGGACGAGGCGCATACATACCGGGGCGTGTTCGGCTCCCACGTGGCGCAGGTGTTCCGCCGCCTGGCGCGGATCACCGAAAGTTACCGCTCCAACCCGTCGTTCATCGCCTGCTCGGCCACCATAAAAAATCCCGGATCCTTCGCCGAAACCCTCACAGGAAAAATGTTCACGGTGGTGGACAATTCCGGCGCGCCGCGTCCCGGCGGGCATTTTATTTTCTACAACACCGAGGGTAGCCCATACACCGACGCTTCCCGGCTGTTCCGCTATTCGGTGAACGCCGGGTTCAAGACGATAGCGTTCACCAAGGCGCGGAAGATAACGGAGCTTATATACACCTGGTCCATCCAGGCCGAGCCGGAGCTGGCGGGGCGGATAGGCAACTATCGCGCCGGGTTCCTGCCCGAGGAGCGCCGGAAAATAGAGAACGACCTGTTCACCGGCAAGATGGACGGGGTTATAACCACCTCGGCGCTGGAGATGGGGGTGGACATCGGCGGGCTGGACGTGTGCGTTCTTGTGGGATACCCCGGCTCCATCATAAACACCTGGCAGAGGGGCGGCCGCGTGGGCCGGGGCGACCGGGAGTTCCTGATAATCATGGTGGCCCAGCCCGACGCGCTGGACCAGCATTTCATTAAGAACCCGGACGATTTTTTCAACCGGGGTTTCGAGGCGGCCATTTTGGATCCGGGCAACGTGAACATTCTAAAAGCCCACATCGCCTGCGCCGCGGCGGAGCTTCCCATAACACCGGAGGATAAACAGTTCAACCCAACAACGTTCAAAACGCTTTTCGCGGAAATGGAAGGGGAAGGAAAACTGGCGTTATCCATCGAAAACAGCCGCTGGCTCTCCCGCAGATTGCGCCCTTGGAGGGATGTGGACATCCGTTCCGCCGGGGAGACTTTCGCCATTTTCGGCCCCGACGGAAAAACCGTTATCGGCAAAATATCCGGCTCCCGGGTCTATTCCGAGGGGCATGAGGGGGCGGTGTATCTCCACATGGGAAGGCAATACATCGTCAAAAAGCTGGATTTGGAGAAGAAGGCCATCCACGTTGCCCCCATGGACGAACGATACTACACCCGGCCCAGGAGCGAGAAAGAGACGGAGATACTGGAAACTTTAAACGTCAAACAGGTGGGCGGCTACAAGGTTAGCCTGGGCAGGCTGAAAGTTACCGAACAGGTGACAGGTTATGAGAAACGCTCCATCTTCGGTCAGGAATCGCTGGGTGTGTTCGACCTTTCCATGCCCTTAACCGAGTTTGAAACCGTGGGGTTCTGGATAGAGCTGGACGACGCCACCCGTGAAGAGGTGGAACGGCGCGGGTACGGTTTTATGGGGGGCATCCACGCCTTCGAACACGCCTCCATAGCCCTGTTCCCCCTGTTTGCCCTGTGCGACAGGGACGATATCGGCGGCATTTCATATCCGCACTATCCGGGGATCGGCAAACCGGCCATATTCTTCTACGACGGTTATCCGGGCGGGGTAGGGTTGTCCGAGGCAGGGTTCAACCAAGCCGAAGACCTTTGGCGGGATACTTTAAAGTTGGTTTCGGAATGCCCGTGCGACGAAGGGTGCCCCTCGTGCATCCACTCACCAAAATGCGGCTCCGGCAACAAGCCGCTGGACAAACGGGGGGCGAAGTTGATACTGGAATATATCTGCGGAATTAAAAAACCGTCGGGAGAGCGGGCGGGGCCGGACATAACCGTTACCGCCCCGTTAACCACTCCATCAGTGAAGGAAGAAACCGTGTACTACAACCCGGCGCCTGACAAGCGCATAGTGTTTTTCGACCTGGAGACCCAGAAAGGCGCCAACGAGGTGGGCGGTTGGGACAAGCTGGACGCCATGAGGCTGGCCGTTGGCGTGGTGTACGATTCCATCGAAAAAAAGTACATCCGCTACTGGGAGAAAGACGCGCCTGGGCTGATTGAAAAACTTATCGAGGCGGACCTGGTGGTGGGATTCAACCATGTGAGGTTCGACTATGGGGTTCTGGCCGCATACACAAAGGCGGACTTAAAACGCGAAACGAAAAATTTCGACATAATGCTGGACGTGTGGAACCGGCTGGGGCACAGGCTTAGCCTGGACCATCTGGCCACGGCAACGCTGAACCGGGGCAAGACCGCCGATGGATTGCAGTCGCTGAAATGGTGGGCCGATGGCGAGCACGAGATGGTGGCCGTGTATTGCGAGTCTGACGTGGAGGTTACCAAAACGCTGTTCGAGTTCGGGCTGGAGAACCAGCATTTGATATACCGTATGAAAAGCGGCGAGGCCGTGCGGCTCCAACTGGAGTGGGATTTGGACAAGATAATCGCCTCAGCGGCCCAACAGGCCAAGACGGCTCCACAAAGGAAGATAAAGTTCTAAAATGCCTTTCGAGAACCGAAAAGTGGCGGCCATTGTGCCTGCGGGCGGCGCTGGAACCCGCATGGGGATGGGAGGACTCAAGCAGTTCCTGTCGCTCAACGGCAAACCCATTGTTTATTACCCTCTTGCTGTGCTTGAATCCTCTCCGCTGGTGGACGAGATCATATTGGTGGCTCCCGTTGAAAACCTGGAGTTTTGCCGCAGGGAGATTGTTGAAAACCTCGGGTTCCAGAAAGTTTCAAATATCGTGGCGGGCGGCGCGGCCCGGCAGGATTCTGTCCGCCTCGGTTTCAACGCGCTTTCGGTGGACACCGGGCTGGTGCTAATCCACGACGGGGTACGGCCCTTTATCACCATCGAAATGGTGGCCCAAACCCTGGCCGCCGCCCATGAACATGGCGCCGCCACCGTGGCCATAAAGGTAAAGGACACGTTGAAACAGGCGCGGAACGGGATCATAACCGGAAGCGTGGACCGGGAAGATGTGGTGAGGATACAAACCCCCCAAGCCTTTGATTACAATGTGTTGAAACAGGCGTTTGAAGCGGCGGCGAGGGACGGGTTCACCGGTTCCGACGAGTCTTCACTCACCGAACGGGCTGGGATAAAAACCTGCATCGTTGAAGGGGCGGAGACAAATATAAAAATCACCACCCCCGATGATTTGCGCGTGGCGGCCGCCCTTCTGCCGATCTTGGCGCAGTAATCCGCCGCGCTTTAAAACCCCCCTCAGGCGCCTAATGCCTGATGTTCCTCCGCAATTTTTCCCGGGCGATTTCGTCCATCCTGGTAAACCGGATGCCCGCCTCTATACGCCCCT
Organism: Nitrospinota bacterium; assembly: GCA_016208975.1. Classification (NCBI taxonomy): domain Bacteria; kingdom Pseudomonadati; phylum Nitrospinota; species Nitrospinota bacterium. Next base: position 232,775 of record JACQXA010000004.1, on the reverse strand, counting down.
CGTCGTTGACCTTCAGATGCACTATCTGGCCTGACAACGGGATAATGTCCTTCTCGAAAGCCACGTTTAGCGTGACTTCCGACAGCAGGGGCAGGGGGCGGGTGAGTTCCAGCATCATGCCGCCTTCGGATATGTTAAGGGTTCGGCCCATGGTGGATTCGGCCACTTCGCCGAATTCACCCAGCATATCAATAGCGGTGAGCTTTACGCTCGGCACCCTCGAATGGGCTCGAAGCCGCTTCGGCCCTTCCATGGTAGCCTTCATATACAAACCCCCCTATCTTTAATATAATCCCGCAAGGAGATATTGGTTTTTAATTAGTTATCTTTAAGAAAGGCCTTGGCCAAGATGTCCGGCGTGTCAGCCCACTATAACAATTTTCTCGCCAGCCACTATACATGGATGAGCGGCGGGCGGGAAAACAAAATCGCCGAAAACCTGGAATTTTTTGACGCCTGGGACATATCGCCGAAACAGAAGGGCCAGGCGCTGGATCTGGGAGCAGGCCCGGGATTCGGTTCCATTGCGCTATCCCGAAGGGGTTTTAGCGTAAGGGCGGTGGATTTGTGCGAAAAACTTCTGGAGGAGTTTCGCGCCAACGCCGGGAACGCCCTTGTGACCATAGTTCATGGCGACATCCTCGAGCCTGAAAACTTTGGCGGCCACCCGGTGGAGCTTGTAACGCTGATGGGGGACACTCTCACGCATCTTCCCTCCCTTGAGTCGGCGAGGGAGCTGTTTAAAAATATTTACAACGCGCTTTCGCCAAACGGAAAGTTTCTGATAACTTACAGGGACCTGTCGGTGGAGCGTTTTGGCGAACAACGGTTCATCCCGGTACAGGCCGATGCCGACCGTATTTTAACCTGCTTTCTGGAGTACGAGCCAAGTCGGGTAAATGTTTACGATCTACTGTATTTAAGGACGCCAGCCGGGTGGCTGTTAAGCAAAAGTAACTATCACAAACTCCGGTTTTCTGCTGATGAAGTGGAACGAATGTTGAAAACCACCGGATTTGCGGTGGTTCGAAGGGAAATCGTGAAGGGCATGACCGCTCTCATGGCATTAAGGGGCAAATAATGATTACTGTTGAGCAGGCGCGGGAAATAATCGCAGGGGCTGTAAAACCCACCAGCGCGGTGGAAAATGTACCGCTGTCGCAAGCGGCTGGAAGGGTTTTGGCGGCGCCGGTGTTGTCTGATGTGGACATCCCACCCTTCAACCGGGTGACCATGGATGGATACGCCATTGTTTCCTCCGACGGGCCGGGGAAATACGAAGTTTGCGAATATGTGCCCGCGGGCGCGTTCCCAAAAGTTGCCCTCACAGCCGGGAAAGTGAGCCGGGTGATGACCGGAGCCCCTCTGCCTGAAGGGGCCGACGCGGTTATCCAGGTGGAAAAAACCGGCGGGTTTGTGGAAGTGGGCAAAATGGCGCAAATCCTCGAAAAATCGGCGTCCGGGTTAAACGTCGCAAAAATGGGTGAGGATCTGCGCAAGGGTGACTTGGTACTTCCGGCGGGTACAAGGCTGGAGTTCCCTGAGATATCCGCTCTGGCGGCAGTAGGGGCCGAGCCTGTACCGGTGTTCCGCCTTCCATCGGTTGCTGTGCTGGCCACAGGGGATGAACTTGTGCCGCCATCGGTTAAACCTCAACCCGGCAAGATAAGGGATAGCAACCAGTACTCGCTGGCCGCCCAGTTGAAGGCCGTGGGAATCACCCCAAGCCTGCTTGGCATAGCCAAAGACGAGCGGGACGATTTGGCGCAAAAAATGGCCGAAGGCAAGAAACACGATTTCCTGCTTATCTCCGGTGGCGTTTCGGAAGGGGATAGGGATTATGTGCCTGAGGCCCTGGATAAAGCTGGCTATAAAATACTTTTCCGCAACGTCCGGGTCCGGCCGGGCAAGCCGCTCACCTTCGGCGCCGCCGATGATGGAAAATATGTGTTCGGACTGCCGGGCAATCCAGTATCAACAGCGGTGATCTTTGAGCTGTTCATCCGCAACGCCCTGGCGTTATTCGAGGGCGATACTCCCGCAGGTAGATTACAAGTGGAGACCACGCTATTTTTCAACTTCAAGCGGAAGAAAGGGGAGAGGGAGGAGTATGTTCCTGTAAACCTTGTGTGGCGGGATGGGGGGTTTATTGCCGAAAAGGTGCGTTACCAGGGGTCTGGCCATTTTCATGCGCTTACCGCCGCCAACGGGTTGATAAAGGTTCCGGTGGGAGTTACGGAGATAGCCGGTGGGTCGAAAGTGGAAGCGAGGTTCATACGGGAGGGGCGGTAACAGGTAAATAAATTGTTACAATTCGTAACTACGGTTTTGACATCCGGCCCGCTCTGCCGTACCATCTTGAATCACACAGGCTATTTACGCTGGCACGATGAAAACTTTGCACATGCGCCCGGACAGGCCCGACTACTCATCGCTGAAGGAAGCGGCGGATATGGTGTTGGCTGGCGGAACCATCATCTACCCAACCGATACCATATACGGCCTGGGATGCGACGTTTACTCCAAGACCGCCATTGAAAAACTGGCCAGGATAAAAGAAAGGGAGCCGGGAAAACCCTTTTCGTTCATCTGCGAAAATGTGGCGCAGATAAGCGAGTTCGCCTTCGTGTCCAACTGGGCCTATCGCCTTATGAACAGGCTGTTGCCAGGGCCGTACACTTTCATACTTGAGGCGCGCAAAACCGGCCTTCCAAAAAAAATCACCAGCAAGCGCAACACCGTGGGGGTGCGTATCCCAGGCAACGCCATATGCTCAAAGCTTGTGGGGCTTGTGGGCAGGCCCATAGTAACCACCTCTGTGAACTTTTCCGGGGACGAGCCTATTACAGACCCGGCCGACCTGCCTGTAAATTTCTCGTCGGCGGTGGATCTGGCCCTTTCCGTGGGGCCGTTGAGCTCCGAACCCTCCACAGTGCTGGACCTTACCCGGGCGGAGCCCCAGCTTATCCGGCAGGGTAAAGGGGAAGCTATCTGGTAATTTTCGCGCCTTAGGCTCCCGGTTGGGGCGTCTGTCATTTATAATAGTCCCCTTAAACAAGATTAGGAGCTTTGCGTTAGATGACCGATGTTCACGCCATGCGCCATTCGGCGGCGCACGTGATGGCCGAAGCCATTCAGAGGCTTTATCCCGACGCCCAGTTCGCCTACGGGCCGGAGACTGAGGACGGTTTCTATTACGACGTCAAAATACCATCCCACTCCCTTACCGAGGCGGACCTGCCAAAGATAGAAAAGGTGATGAAGGAGATAGCCAAAGGGGGACATCCGTTCACGCGGGAGGAGACCGCCCGCGAGGAGGCGCTGAAGATGTTCGCGGGGCAGAAATTCAAGGCCATCACCCTTGAAACCATGCTCAAGGACGAGAAGAGCGTGTCTATCTACCGTCAGGCCGGGTTTTTGGACCTGTGCCGTGGCCCCCACGTGGAGAATACCAGGGATATCGGCGCGTTCAGGTTGAACAAGGTGTCCGGAAGCTATTGGCTGGGGGACGCGAAAAACGAGCCGCTCCAGCGGGTGTACGGCCTTTGTTTCCCCACCCAAGCGGAGCTGGACGCCTACGAGAAAATGATGGAGGAGGCCAAGAAACGGGATCACCGCCTGCTGGCCAAACAGCTAAAACTGTTCACCTGGCGCGACGAGGGGCCGGGGTTCCCCTTCATGCTCCCTTCGGGCAAGACCATTTTCAACCTGCTAATAGACTATAACCGCAAGAAAAACGCCGCCCGGAGTTATGTGGAGGTATCCACCCCGCAAATGCTGGTGGAAGACCTGTGGCATACCTCCGGTCATGCGGAGTATTACCGGGAGAACATGTATTTCTCCACGGTGGACGAGCGGCAGTTCGCCATAAAGCCCATGAACTGCCCCGGCGCCATGTTGCTTTACAAAGAAGAACTGCGCTCCTACCGCGACCTGCCCATGCGCGTGGCGGAATTCGGCCTGGTGCATAGGCATGAGCTCTCCGGCGTGCTACACGGCCTGTTCCGGGTGCGCGCCTTCACCCAGGACGACGCCCATGTTTATTGTTCGATGGATGACCTGAAAGCCGAGATTAAAGATATCGTGGACTACACCATAGAGGTCTATCGCGATTTCGGCTTCAACGAGTATGTCATATACATCGCCACCAGGCCGGACAAGGCCATTGGCGACCCGGCGGTGTGGGACATGGCGACAGAGGTGCTGAAGGAGTCGCTGGATGAAAAAGGGCTGGCCTACAAGATAAAAGACAAGGAAGGCGCTTTCTACGGGCCGAAGATAGAGTTCAACGTGAAAGACTGCATCGGCCGCCAGTGGCAGTTGGGCACGGCGCAGGTGGACTTTTTCCTGCCGGAGCGGTTCGGGCTGGAATATGTGGCGCCGGACGGGAGCATGCAACGGCCCGCCATGGTTCACCGCGCCATATTCGGCTCGCTGGAGCGGTTCATCGGCATACTCATAGAACACACCATGGGCGCCTTCCCCGCGTGGCTGGCTCCGACGCAGGCCATCGTTTTGCCCATCACCGACGGGCAGAACGAATACTCCAGAGGTTTGAAGGACAGGTTAATAGCCGCGGGGGTTCGCGCCGAGGTGGACGATTCCGCCGAGCGGGTGCAGAAAAAAATCCGGAGCGCCCAGCTTATGAAGATCCCCTACATGCTGGTGGTGGGCGGACGGGAGGCCGAAAGCGGCGCCGTGGCCGTCCGTTTGCGGACCGGGAAAGATTTGGGCGCCATGCCGCTGGAAAAGTTTATAGAAGGCCTGCGCGCCGTGGAGATGGCGCGGGCCAATGAGCTTTGGGCCGGATTGGAGGAGTAGGAAAATATGTCCAAGGACAGTTCTTTCGACATCGTCTGCAAGACCGACCTTATGGAAGTGACCAACGCCGTTAACCAGACCATGGCGGAGATCAAACAGAGGTTCGATTTTAAAGGCTCCAACGCCGAGGTGAAGCTGGACCAGAAGGAGAACTCGCTGGCATTGTCCGCCGAGAGCGAGACCAGGCTTAGAAGCGTTACGGACATTTTGCAGTCCAAGCTGGTAAAACGCGGCATATCGTTAAAGGCGCTGGAATACGGGGATGTGGAGCCAGCCGGGGGCGACACCGTGCGGCAGAAAATAAAGCTCCAGCAGGGCATACCCACGGAAAAGGCCAAGGAGATAGTGAAGCTGATCAAGAACCTGAAACTCAAGGTGAACGCCTCCATCCAGGACGAGCAGGTTCGCGTTACCGCCAAAAGCCGGGACGACCTGCAAACCGTCATCGCCGCCGTGAAGAAGGAGGATTTGGGGATAGACATGCAGTTCACCAATTACAGGTGAGGGAGATTGCGGCCAGCGATATAATAATCGTAAATGGAGGCTCGGGAATGCGATACAAAGTGATAATAATGAGCGATCCTGAATACGGCGGCTATGTCGTGGATGTTCCCGAGCTCCCCGGGTGCATGAGCCAGGGGAAAACCATGGATGAGGCTCTGGAGAACATAAAGGACGCGATTAAGGGTTGGTTGACCGCCGAAGAGAAAAAAGGAAACATCGAGCGGCAGGAGTTCTCTGACATCTTCCTTGGCGAGGTTACGGTGTGAATGGGGCTCCTCGCCAATATTTCCGGTAAGGACGCTCTAAAGGCTTTCGCCAAACTGGGATATAAACTCGACCATCAGACTGGAAGTCACATGATTATCATTCACGACTCAAGGGCCACCCTTTCGGTACCTAATCACAAAGAATTAGCTCCCGGTCTGCTTCGTGGATTAATTCGTAAAAGCGGATTTACCGTTGAAGAATTCATGCGGTACATGTAACTAAATAATGATTCCCATCCTCTGCGTTGACGCTTTCGCCACCAAGCCGTTCTCGGGCAACCAGGCGGCTGTGTGCTTTACGGATAGCGCCGCCGTGAAGAAGGAGGATTTGGGAATAGACATGCAGTTCACCAATTACAGGTGAGGAAAAATGAACTGCTGGTAGTAATAAAATAAATAATTTATGCCTTGGTCATTTACTCTGTATTCTTGTTCTGCTTCCTGCCATATATCGGACCTTGCCTGATTCCGGATTCCCGGTTATCATTAAACATAATAAATAATGATAACCAAGGTTGGCATGATCCGTCGGCAGATTGTCGAATCCCAAACGCTTTACGCGCAGATAGTAGAGACGTTGTGGGCGTATCCCGCAGGTATGATGTACGGTTCTTTTGTTAAGAAAGGGGTCAAGGGGCATTCATACCTGTATCATCAATACTCCGTTGACGGAAAGCAGAAGCAGTTCTATCTGGGCGAGGCGGCTGGCGAGCTGGTGGAACTGGTGGAGACCTGGCGGAGCATGGGGCGGGAACTTGAACGGCTGACCGCAATGGCTCTAGCGGGAGGCTGTTTGAGAAGCGATCCAGGCTCCGAGGCGGTGATGATGCGTTTCTCTGAAAGCGGCTGGTTTCGGGGGGGCGGAGTTTTAGTGGGATCCCATGCTTTTGCCGCATTAGGCAACATACTGGGGGTTAAGTGGGAAAAAGAGGCGCTTAAAACAAGAGATGTGGACATGGCGGCTCCGGACCGCATAGCTATAGCCACAAAACCGGGAATCGGCAAGGTGATAGAAGAAATGGGCTATTCACCTATCCCCGGATTAAATCCCAAATATCCTCCCACATCGTACATTCACAGGAAGAAGCGGATAATAATAGACATACTAACTCCGGAAACCGGCCGTCCAGTTCCCCATCCAAAAAGCCTTCCTGGATGCGGCGTGAGCGCCATGCCGCTTCGTTTCCTGGATTATCTGTTGGACGATTCGGTTCAAGCCGCAATCTTATCGTCAACAGCGGTGGCCGTGCGGGTTCCGAATCCGGCGCGATTCGCTTTCCACAAGCTGATATTGGCCGATCGGCGCGATGTGTCCTCGCAAGTAAAAGCAAAAAAAGACCTGCTTCAAGCCGAAAGCCTGTTCAGCGTATTATTGGAAACCCGGCCTGGCGATATAAACATCGCCTATGAAGCGTTGCTGAAACGCCGATGGGAAAAGCATATCAAACGCGGGTTTGATAACATGGGGAAGGAAACCAGGGAGAGGCTGAAGGAAAAACTGGGATGATTTTTTAAAAGGTTTTTATTATGCAGGCAATTCCCATTCTCTGCGTAGACGCTTTCGCCACCAAGCCGTTCTCGGGCAATCCGGCGGCGGTGTGCCCCCTTCAAAAACCCGCGCCGGATGAATGGATGAGCGCCGTTGCGGCGGAGATGAACCTTTCGGAAACCGCGTTTTTGATAAAAACCGGCGATAACGAATTCAACCTGCGCTGGTTCACCCCCACGGTGGAGGTTGACCTTTGCGGCCACGCCACGCTGGCTTCCGCCCATGCGCTATGGGAGAAGGGATACGCGGACAAGGGCGCGCCGATAATATTTAACACCAGAAGCGGCAATCTGAAAGCCAGCATGTCCGAAAGGGGGATAACCCTGGATTTCCCGCTGATAACGCCGGAGCCATGCGAGCTCCAACCGAAACTTGTGGAGGCTCTGGGCGTCCTTTCCCCCATGGCTATTGTGAAAGCCGGGCCGGATTACCTGGTGGAGCTCTGCTGCGCTCCGGACGTGAAATCGGCCAATCCCGATTTTTCGGCCCTCTCGAAAATACCCATGCGCGGCGTTATAGTCACCGCCATGGGGGAGGAGCCGGGGGTGGATTTCGTGTCACGCTTCTTTGGGCCCGCCGCCGGGATAAACGAAGATCCGGTCACAGGCTCGGCCCATTGCGCGCTGGCGCCTTATTGGGCTGGCAAACTGGGGAAGACCGCGTTCAACGCCAGGCAGGTGTCCAAACGGGGCGGCGAGCTTTTCGTGGAGATTTCAGGGAACCGGGTTCTTCTAACCGGGCACGCGGTTATCGTATGGGAAGGTCAACTGCTGTACTAGCGGTTAATCGCCATTTTCGGCGCTTTTCTTTACCTCTATCCCCAGCTTCTTTATCTTGTACCACATGCTCCGTTCGGTAACGCCAAGCTCGGCGGCGGCCTTGTTCTGACGCCACCCGCACCGCTCCAGGGAGGATACGATTATCCTCCGCTCGTAATCGGCCACGGCTTTTTCCAGGTCGCGCACGGGTTTGTCCGGCTCCGGCTCGAATGCGATTGGCGGCCCCTGTCTGGATATGACCGGGGGCAGATGCCTCTCCTCTATAACCGGCCCGTCGGCCATCACCACGGCCCGTTCAATGGTGTTCTCCAGCTCCCTCACGTTGCCCGGCCAGGAGTAGATTAATAGCCGGTCCATAGCCTCAGGATCCATGGTCTTTACTGGAATGTTGTTTTCGGAACAGAACTTTTTTACAAAATGGTCCACCAGCGGAGGGACATCTTCCCAACGTTCCCGGAGCGGCGGCAGGGCAATCACCAGCACGTTCAGCCGGTAAAAAAGGTCCAGCCGGAACTGTTTTTCCTCTATGGCTACGGCCAAATCCCGATTAGTGGCGGCGATGATGCGTATATCCACCTTGCGGGGAGAATGGCTTCCCACCCGTTCTATTTCCCTCTCCTGCATGGCGCGTAAAACCTTGGCCTGGGTGGCCAGGGCCATGTCGCCTATCTCGTCCAAAAATATCGTTCCGCCGTTGGCCGCCTCAAACTTGCCGATGCGCGCATCCACCCCGGTGGCCACGTTCTTGTCTATGCCGAAGAGCTCCGCCTCCAGCAACGTTTCCGGAACCGCCGCGCAGTTCACCTTGATGAACGGTTTTTCGGCCCGGTCGGAATTGTAATGGATGGCGCGGGCCACAAGCTCCTTGCCGCAACCGGTCTCACCGGTAATGAGCACGGTGGAGCGCACTTTTGCGGCGCGGTTGATGAGGTCGAACACCTCCACCATGGGGCCGGAGGCGCCAACGATGGTGTCAAACTTGTACCGGGCGCGCAGATCGTTTTTCAGCCGCCGGTTTTCGCGGATGAGCTCCTGGGTCCTTATGGCGCTTTCCACGGCGTGGTAAAGCTCGTCCGGATCCACGGGTTTTACCAGGTAATGGAACGCGCCATGTTTCACGCATTCCACGGCGGTTTTCACCTCACGGGAGCCGGTGAGGATTATCACGGGCAGTTCCGGTTCCGCCTGGTGGATATCTTTCATCATTTCAAGCCCCGTGATGTCCGGCAGGAAATAATCCAGCACCACGGCGGAGAACTTGCTTTCTTCCGAAAGCTCCTTCTTGGCGTCGCGGTAGGTAAGGCAACAGACCGGCTCGTATTTCTTGAGTTTTAGAAACTGCTCCACCATCTGGAGCGAGCCCAGGTCGTCGTCCACCACCAGGATGCTGTCTTTCACTGTCCCTCAGAGATAATGCGGTTAAAACCGGGCGGCGATCACGCCCGCATGGAACTGCGCCATTTTACCTTTATCCGCCACGGCGATAAAGGACTTATGGCCACACCCGCCATTCCGCGCTACAGCGCCCTGGGGCTGGGCTGTTTCAGGTTTTGCCTGTCCGACAATGTGCGTGGCCATTCAAACTGGATAGTGAAACCCTTGCCTTTACCCGATTCGGCTCCTATCTGCCCGCCATGCATCTCCAAAATCCTTTTCACGGTAGGAAGTCCTAGCCCAACTCCTTTATTTCTGGAGCTTCCCTGGTAATACTCATCAAACAAACATGACACCTGGTTTTCATCCACCCCGTCCCCGTCATTGGAAAACCGGCATGTCACCCTGGTATCCTCAGCCGCCACTTCCATGGAAATGCTGGAAGCCGCGTATTTTACGGCGTTGCCCAGCAGGTTAAAGAAAACCCGTTCCATCTGGCCCGCGTCGAAGTCCGCCTCTATAGGCTCCAGGGCTGGTATTCGCCCATCGGCAACTTCGTGTCCGTTAACGCTAAGCATCAATTTGCGGAACCGCGCTTCTGGCATCAGGCTGGCAACCACCAGCGTCAGCGTTGAGATAACGTCGCGGCGCTCTATGTTCAGCGCCAGCTTGCCGGACTTCATCTTGGCGTAAACCAGTATGTCCTCTACGAACCGTGTTATCCGCTCGGAAGACTTTATCACCGAGCCTGCCAGTTTACGGACGCTTTCCAAAGGCTCGTCGGGCGGCAAGGTGGCAAGAAGCTTGGCGAATCCCGCTACCGGATTCACCAGCGAGAGCAGGTCGTGGGTAAGGGAGAAGTAAAGCCGCTCCTTCTCCAGTTCGCGCTCCAGCGCTTCTTCGTACAATCTGGCGTTTTCCATGGCCACGGCGCACTGGGCGGCTACCGCCGATAATAGGTCGGTGGAGCGGCTGTCGTACAGGTTATCCTTGTTGTAGCTTTGAACAGAAAGCACACCAACAATGTCATCCTTATAGAAAATGGGGACCCCAAGCCAGGACCGGGCAGGCCTTCCACCATGGCGGATACCCAGCTTCTCGCATTCCTCCACAGTGCCGGAGCCTATAAGAAGCGGTTTGCGGTTTTTTATAATCCAGCTGTTCATCCCGTCGGACAGGGGATAAACCTCCGGACGGGAAAGGTTTGAGCCGTCGGCGAAAAAACTGGCCAGAAAGCTCAGCTCCAGTTTTTTGGAATCGTACCGGATGACGTTAACTTCGTCGGTCTCCAGCACATGCCCCAGGTCGGCCACGATTTCCCGGACCATCTCTTTTAGGGTCAGCCGGGACACTATCAAACGGCCTATGTGGTTGAGTGTTTCCAGGTCCGCGGCCCGGTTTTTGTCCAGCTTGTGGCTTTTTATTCTGTCTATCGCGTCACCCAGCAGGTTGCAGACGTTCTTTACAACCTCTCGTTGTTCCGCCGAAATTGGTTTTCCGGTTTTCCCGGCCGTCAGAAGCAACCCGGCTGTTTCGGACCCAGCCATGACGGGGGTTACAAGAACATTATCCAGCCCCCTTTCCTTGCAATGGCTGGATAGGGCCCAGCCGTCAAAGAATGTCTGCTCACCCCGTAAGGCGTCGCCGCAGGCGCAACCGGCGGGCGCATTGAGCCCGCTGAAACAAAGGACGGCCCCGTTAACGTCCGCCTCGCAGGCCACACCGGCTCCGGAAGGGGAATGTATCCTGATGACGGCCAGGTCGTGGCCTGTAATGAAAAGCGACTGGTGGGCCACCGTCTTCGCCGCTTCGGTCAGCGAGTGGTCGTCACAAGCCCGGTTGATTGCCGTAACCGAGTTATGATACGGCGCAGGGGATGGGGCGGCCAAATTTGTGTTTTGTGTATCAGTCATCAAGTGAAAATATATTACAAGAATGACCCAGCTGTAACCATAAAGTGGCCTTAACTTTTCCAGCAGTGGTAAAATGACAGGGAAACATTTATCTTTTTTGCGCGTTACCTTGCTGTGACGCGCCCGTTCCAAAACGTAAATTATGAAAAATATCAAGCTGGCCGTGTCTTTGGGCGACCCTGCGGGCATAGGCCCGGAGGTGGTTCTAAAAGCCTTTCGCCTCCTTCCGAAACCGGCGCGCAACTGCCTTACCGTGTTCGGTGACCTTGCCTATTTCGAGGAACTCAACCGTTCTACCGGCTCCGGCGTGAGGGTGATCGATTCCCGCGCCGCAAAACGGGCCGATGACGGGCTTCGGGTGTTGCCGCTTCTGGAGATGGGATTTAAACGCCAGGATTTCGGCAAAGTGAGCAAAAAGATGGGGGCGGCGGCCATGGTGTCGCTGGAGGTGGCGGCGGCGGCCACGCTGGACGGGGAATACGATGCGCTGATAACCCCGCCGATCCACAAGAAAGCGGTAAACCTCGCCGGTTACCACATCCCCGGCCACACCGAGTTCCTGGCGGAAATGTGCGGCGATATTCCAGTGGCCATGATGCTGGCCTCCCCAAACTTAAAAGTGGTGGTTGCAACAACCCATGTTGCTGTAAAGGATGTGCCCGGGGCGCTGGATTCCGCCAAGCTGGCGGGCCTCATGACGATAATAGACGGTTCCATGAAACGCATGACCGGCAAACGCCCGACAATAGCCGTTTGCGGTTTGAATCCCCACGCTTCCGACCAGGGGCTGTTCGGCGATGAGGAGAAAAGGATAATCGCTCCCGCTATAACCATTGCAAAACGCAAAGGCATGAAAGTTTCCGGCCCATATCCGGCGGATACCATGTTCACCCCCAGGGCGCTGGAGAAATACGACGTGGCGCTGGCCATGTATCATGACCAGGGGTTGATTCCCGTAAAGGCGCTGGGGTTTGGCAAGACGGTTAACATAACCCTGGGCCTGCCAATCCTGCGGGTGTCGGTGGATCATGGCGCCGCGTTCGACATCGCCGGGAAAAACCTGGCCGATGGCGCGCCCATGGCCCATGCCATCATGACCGCCATTTCCATTTTGCGCGGGCGGTTTTAATGCCCATGCGGCGGTACGCGCACAAACAAAAAAAACTGGGGCAATGTTTCCTGGTGGACGGTTCCGTTGTGGCCCGGATAGTGTCCGAATCGGGAGTAGTCCCGCACAGCAGAGTGTTGGAGGTGGGGCCTGGCCGGGGGATATTGACCGAGGGATTATTGAACACCGGGGCGCATGTTACCGCCGTGGAGCTGGACGTGGAGCTTTACGACGGGCTGAAACAGGAAATGGGCGCCCGCCCCAATCTTGTCATTATCAGGGGTAACGCCATTTATTTCGATTACGGCTCCGTGGAATCTCCATATCGCGTTGTGTCAAACCTTCCTTATTCCGTCTCCGTGCCACTTATAAAAAAGTTCATCGAAAATAAAAAGCGCATCACCTCCATGACGCTGATGACCCAAAAAGAGGTGGCCGAAAGGCTAACCGCCGGGCCGGGCGACCCTCATTACGGCTCCCTTTCCATATACCTGGAATATCATTGCGAACGCCGGTTTATGTTTCAGGTTCCTCCGGACTCTTTCAGGCCCCGCCCCAAAGTGGACTCGGCGGTGATACGGCTGGTTCCGCGCCAATCGCCACCGGTGGACGTGAAAGATGAGGATGCGTTTTTCGAGTTTGTGGGCAAGGCGTTCGTCCATCGCCGGAAGACGTTGAGGAATAATCTGAAGAACCTGTGGCCCGATGCGGAGGAGTTTGAAACTGCCTGTGAAAAGGCTGGCGTTGCGCCTTCCATAAGGCCCGAGGATGTTTCGATTGAGCGGTACGCCGCGTTGTACGCCTGCTTAGGGTAGGATCAGCAACACCCCGCCTGGTTCCCTTCGCTGTCGCAACCGCAGGTGGGTTCGCCTCCGTAAATGGCCGCGTATATCATGGCGCTGGCGCATCCAACCCCCGCGTCCACTTTTATTGCGTCCACGGGGCAGTTTTTCATACAGGCGCCGCACTCCATGCACGCGGATTTTTTAGACACGCTTACAACACCCCCGTTTTCCGCGAAAACGGCATGGGGGCATACTATTACGCATACGCCGCAATTGACGCATTTGTCCGCGTTGAACTCCAGCGTGTTCTCGATATAGTAACTGTTAAAAAGCGTGGTCATAAATACCTCGACACGGCCAATATCGCCATCATAACCGTGCCAGCCCCGGCCAGCTTGGCCAGAATGGGCGTGTAGATGGAAATCTCCTTTTTAACGCCGGTCACAGACGTGAAGGTGGTGGAGCCTGTGAAATTCAGAGCCAGATACGCCGTCACCGGTGGCATGGCCAGAAGATAACCCAATGCCCATCCGGCGCCGGTCAGCGCGTCTGTTTCGTTCATCAAAGCCATTACAGTAAATGGCAAAGCCAGCGCGACGCCCAATACAAAACCTTTCAAAGAAAAGTTTTTGAATGGCAGGTGAGGCAGTAGCGCCGGGAACAGCGCCAGTCCGCCGGTGAACGCCGTAAGCGCCGCCAAAACGCCGGTGGTTCCCGCCAGGGCGAACATTACCGCCGAGGCGATAACCATGGGGATGAAGAAATGCTTGAACTCCACGGGGATAAGCGTGAGCCTGTCAATCAATCCGAAATTGACCCGGCGCATCTCCGGCGCCGCCCCGTTTTCCAGATAATCCTTTATGTCCTTTGCGCGGACAGGGCCGTATTCCACCTTGAATCCGCAGTTCTTTTTCGCCACATGGGCCGCCACCCCCACGGCGCCAAGCTGGGGGAGTATCAGTTTGCGATGGTTTACCAACGCTTTAAGACCCGCGGCTTTCACCCGATGGACAAGCTCTTCCGTGCCGAAAGTTCCCTTGCCCGCCGCGCACCAAACGTTTATCCCTTTGGTGTCCAGTACAAGTATGTAAGCGTCCATCCCGGAAAGGGAGGAGCGCAAAGCGTCGAAGCTCAAAGTGTAGTTGGCGGTGACAAACACCGGCGACTCTTTCCCAGGCGCCCCCAGTTCATACAGCCCCGGCGCAACCCTGTGGCCTTCCCGCCGCCAGCCTATGCGGGCCTGGAAATGATCCAGCCGGTTTCCAAAACCTATCAGGCTGGTGGTTTTCATGGGCGGGGAAATTTTAACGCCATGTTCCGCCACGGCGAACAACGACATGGTCATGCCCGGGGTCGTCTGTGTGTTCGCGGCCAGTTTATCGCTAGTCATGTCACTTTGCGCCAAATTATTCCCATCATCATTTTAAGGCATCACGAGAAAACATCATATTTAATTTAGGGTGGTGTTCCAGTTTGAATCTCAAATAACAGACAGATCCTTCACTCCGCTTGCGCTTCGCTCAGGATGACAATGTTTTCAAAGGCTTTTATATTGTCATTCTGAGTGTAAGTGAAGAGTCTCCCCAGTACTTTCAAACTGAGACACTACCTAATTTAGATCACTACTGTCCGGTAAAAGTTTAGCTGGTCTGGCCTGAAGCGCTTTTTCTACCGGATAATGAGTTTGAGTAGACCCATTGCCAGAAAAGTAGGATCAGGCCAGACCAAAATAGGAACCGTGTTCTCGGAACTGATAAAACTCGCTCCGAGATTTCATTTTGACAGGGCAGTCGAGCTGTTCTTCAAGTGGATCAAGCAGAACCTGAAGTGGTGTGTCATGATTACCCTCCGCATACCGCGCGGGAATCTCTCCGGCGCGTCTCTTCCTCTCATCCACCTGTGGTGAAGCTGTAAACGGCGCTTTCGGAAGAAGCGCCCTCCTGGCTTTCCGTCGCCACTTTCCAATAGTAGGTTGTATTCGCCTTGAGCCCTTTGGCAGTGTATTGCATGGAGCCGGACGAACTGGGCGTTTCGGAAGGTTTGGACGATCCGCCGCCGCAGGATGCAAACGCGGATCCCGCTACAAGCATGAACGCAATCATCAATGTCCGCCCCCGCCGTGTCCGCATCCCCAACGGCGCCAGAAGCCCCATCACCACCACAAACGCCGCTGGAACCGCCGCGCCAGATGACCGCGCAGTCGCCGCTGGTTCTGAACATCCGGTAAAGTCCGCCGATTCGCAAATATAAACCTTGTTGGTCACCGGGCCGCCGTCAGGCGCCTGGCCGGGAGTCCATTGCAACGTCACCGATGTCCCTGTAATGGTCTCGCCGTCGCCTGGCGCCATCAGCGCTGGCTCTGTGGGCGGAAGTCCAGAGCTGGAACCGCTCAACGCGATGGTCAACGGATAATATTTTGCGTTGTTCGTCCAAACCTCCAGCGATCCTGTGAAACCACCCTCGGCGCCGGGATTGAAAGAGACAACGATTTCACATGACCGGCCCGGTATCACCGGCTGGTTGGTGCAAGTGTCGCTGACAATCGTGAACCCGCTTCCCGATATGTCCACGCCGTAGATGTATGTGGATATGGGGCCGCCGTTCTCTATGACGATGGTCTGCGTCGAGCTTCTGGTCATCGCCACCGGGCCAAAACTTACCGATTGCGAGACATCGCCCAGATCAGGATCGGGGAATATGCAAGACCCGTCATCAATGGAAACGGCGGGATTAAAGTTTGTGGCGTGATAGTCGGTGCAACCGGCGGTGGGGGAAGCAGACGATGAAGAACCACTCGCCGAAGCCACAGCTCCATACTCATACGCCCCGATGTCGCAAGCTGATCCATATGGCCTTGGCGCGGCGCGCTGGTCGGTTGTGACAGCCCCGCCGTTGCAATCACCAGCGTCTATTGCCGCGCTGCCTGTGAGGAGCGCATGGGTCTGCGTAGAACCGCCGTTATCGGCAAGAGCGCCAAGGTTGGCCAGCGCCGAACCGGGGATGTCCGTCCCTGCTGTAAGGTTGCAAGTGTTGTCGCTGTCCAGGTTGTACCCGGTGGACGAACCGCCGGGGATGCCGGTGCAATCGTTACCATCTCCGTTATTGGCAATGATGGTGTTATTAAACGTAATGTTTCCGCCTGTCCTGTAAACTCCATCGTCGGCGGTTATGGAGCTGTTGTTGGTTATGGTGCAATTGGTGAAAGTAATGGAGCCCGCTGAGGCGATCACGCCGCCGCCGTTGGACACCGTGTACTGGTTGCCGCTGATGGTGGCGTTGGTCAATGTCATGGTTCCGCTGTTGTAGATTCCAGAGCCGTTATTGCCGGTGATGGTGGATGAGGAAATAGTGGCTGTCCCACTATTCCAGATACCAGCGGCGGTATTACCGCTGATGGTGGATGAGGAAATTGTCACTGTCCCGCTGGGGTTGTATATGCCACCACCGGTTCCAGAATTGCCGTTTTGGATCGTAACCCCTGTGATGGACACAACATAGGCTCCGGTGATGTGAAACACCCTATCCAAAGCTCCGCCATCCAATATTGGCCCGCCAACGCCAGTGATGGTGACGCTATCCCTTATGTCGTAGTCTCCGCTAACGTTAAGGTCGTCGCCTAAAGCGCCGGTGATAGTGTATGTGCCGGAGGGGATAACGATGGTGTGGCCGCCTGCGGCCATGTTCACTTCATCAATCGCGGCGCGCAAGGTGCACACCGAGGTGGCTGTGGCGCAGATGTTGTCGCCGGGGTTGGCGTCATGGGCGTCGCCTGTGTCATTGACGGTAAAGGTGGTGGCGTGGGCAGGGGCCACTGTCAAAGCCAACGCCAATGACAATATCGCCAGACATCTGATACCCTTGGAAAGCGCCAATTCGACTTTCATATAGCCCCCTGCGTACACAGCGCAATGACAAGAAATATCCGCTTATTAATTCCGCAATGCCCCGGCAATGGGATTTACCGTCGCTGTTAATTTATTCAATCCAATCAATAAAATGAATACGCCGAAAGTTGTATTTTTTGACGATTTATCTTTGTTTCAGGCTCTATTCTTTTGAAATAATTCAGCTTGTATTTATCAAAAAATAGTTTAAATTATGCTTATCCACCCGGATGGATAGTGTAATGAATATCAGGCAAACGATCCGCAAGCTGCCCGCCGCAACGTTAAGGAAGGCCTGGCGTTTGGCCAATGATCTGTCGGAAACCAGGACCATGGATGATCTGACGGAGGTGATTTTCAAACAGGCGGGCTCCATTGTTCCCCACGAAACGGCGGCGCTGTACGCCCAGGACCCTTTAACCCTTGCCCCCCTGCCGGACTTTTTCGCCACAAAAAATATCGGCGACAGCGCTGAAAATATCAAGCGGTATAACGAACGCTATTTCAGCGTGAGCCCTGTATTGAATACTGTGGGCGATCCGCGCTTTAACAATATTGGATTTTCGGAAAACGATGTGGTCAAAAAATCGTCGTTCCTCGACAGCGAGTATTATCAGGATTTTTTCAAGCCGATGGGTCTGTGCCAAACCATGGTTTTGAACGCGGTGTTTCACGGCCAAACCACAGGCACGGTGGCGTTTCACAGGCCGCCGGGCGCCAGTGACTATACCCGGATGGAGAAAGCGGCGCTCACTTTGGTTGCACCGGCCATCGCCAGCGCGTTTGCCGGCGTTGTTTTGCGGGCAAAGGCGCCGGGCGCGGAGGACAATGGCGCGTTTCCAATGACCAGCAAATACTCCCTCACCGCCAGAGAGGGGCAGATCGCCCGCCTCACATTGATGGGATTGTCCAACCGTGAAATCGGCGAAAAGCTTTTTATTAGCGAGAAGACGGCTAAGACACACATTGCATCCATAATGCGCAAAGCTGGCGCCAAAAGCAGATGCCATCTGATATACAAACTCTATTTTAAAAAATAGGGCCGCCAGCGGCAGATCCTAAAACGGAGGAATAGTCTGGTGTCATTCCGGTTATTTCACCGTCCATATTTTTCAGGTTTATTTTCAAACTCCTCCCGGCAGGTCCTGGAACAAAAATAGTAGCTACGGCCCTTGTAAACAATGGAGATATCTTCTTTAACCGCCATTCCGCAAACAGGATCATGGCTCAATTTCCCCCCATTTTCCAGGATGGCAAGGAATATGTCGGTTATTTTCGGGTCGAATTGCGTTCCGCGCCCTTCACGGATGAAGGCCAAAGCCTTTTTCCTCTCCATGGCTGGGCGGTATGAGCGGTTGGAAGTCATAGCATCATAGGCGTCCAATAACGCCACAATGCGCGCTCCAACGGGAATTCCCTCTCCTTGCAGGCCATCGGGATATCCCGCGCCGTCATAACGCTCGTGATGGTGTTTTATTATCCGGGCCATCGGCACAAACCACTGCAGGGAGTGTAACGCCTTGGCTCCAAGCGCGGGGTGGGTTTTAATTACCGCGTATTCTCCTTCAGTGAGGGGGGAAGGTTTGCGCAGGATCTCGTCCGGCGCCCCAATTTTACCAATATCATGAATCATGGCGGCGATGGCGATTTCATCAATCTCCCCGCGTTTTAAGCCCAGAGCGCCTCCAACATCCCGCGCCCACCGCTTTACGCGGGCGCAGTGCCCCTCAGTATAGCCGTCTTTGAGCTCCATGAGTTCGTTGAGGGCGATGATCACACCCATCAACAGTTCCTCGCGCCTGCGCGCCTGGCGCCATTGGTGAACGGCCATGAGCATGGCGGCAAGGAAAAATATGGCAAGCGTTATGTAGAACAGAATCAGCAACAACTGATGATTCATCACATGCGCCCGGGAAAGATGACGGTTTCTTAGCTATTTTTCAGCCCGTATCCGCTTCCTGTCTATAAAACCTCCAGCCGCGCTGAAAAGTTCCCGTGGAGCGTTATCTTCCATACATCCTCATCTCCAACGTGAACGGGCGCGTCCGGAAGAACAAGATTAAATATTCTCGCGGCGGTCTCCATTATCCCGTAATGGGTAACCACCAGCGCCGGGCCGGATGAGCCACCGTTTGCCAGTTTGTTGAAGAATCGTGTGGCCCGCCGCCAAAGATCATCCCCACATTCACCGCCCGGATATCGCAACCCGGGATAGGCCTTGTGGAGAAGGATTTGCGGCATTATCTCTTCTTTTGGTTTGCCGGAAAGGTCGCCGAAATCTATTTCCCGCAAATCCGGGTCATATTCCACCTGGGGCAAACCGGGCAGGACGCCCCGCAGGATTTCCACCGTCTCCACGGCCCTTTTAAGGTCGCTGGAGTACATTTTATCGAAGGCCATATTTCCAACCTTACCTGCCTTTATAAGTGTGGAGTTTACCCCTTCAGGCGTTAAAGGGGTGTCTGTTTGCCCTTGGGCCACACCGTCACGGTTGCCGGTGGTTTGGCCATGGCGGATTAAAATAACGTTGAGCGGCGAAGGGATAGCCATTAAAATCCTTTAATAAATTAAAATTACCCGCCCGGACACGGCTTGCGCATATATTAGATCATGACTCAAATTTCAGCGGAACGCCACGCGGCGCTTTTGACCGGGGACGAGAGTTTCTCGCTCATAGTCAGTTCCGGGCTTGCGCGCATCGGCTGGCGTGTCTCTCCGGTTACAAGCCCGGAGAATTCGGCGATGGTGGACAATCCGGACGGCGCCGCCTTGCTGATACTGGACATGGATCACGCCGAGGCTGGGCGTTACCTTTACGCCATGGGGGAGATCCCGGCCATGGCCCGGCCGTTTACCATATGTTTCTTCAGTCCCTTATCCGTGGACGTGGCGCAAAAGGTAAAACCTGGCGACGCGCTGGTGATGCCAAAAGAACGGACTGCCGGCGGATCCCAGCTTTTCCCCATGCTGGCGGAAATGGCGATGGATCATCTGCGGAAGCATGCCTATGAAAAGAGGGTGCGGCTTCTTGAAACCGTGGCCCAGGCGGCCCGGCAGATAGCCTCCACCGGCGAAAGCCTGGAGACGAACCTGAACCATGTCCTTCAAATGGCTTTGGCGGCCGTGGGGGCCGAACGCGGCTCCATAATGCTCTTGGAGGGGAACACGCTGGTGGTGCGGGCCGCCACGAACCATTCCCTGATAGGTGTAACCCAGCCTTTAACGGCCCAGGCGGTAGCCTCTATCGCCGTACGGGAACACAGGCCCATATTGGTGGAAAACCTGGGAGCGCGGCGGGAAAGCCACCAGGGCGACCGGCAGGAATATAAAGGCTCTCATTTCCTTACCCTGCCCATAAATTTCCAGGGCGAGGCCATCGGCGTCATCAACGTCACCGACAAACCTGATCTGAGCAGTTTCTCGGATGACGACGAGTTCCTGCTATCCACCATCTCAGGGATAATAGTAACCGCCCTACTTACCTCCGAAGTGCAGAAAGACCGGAACAACCTTCAACAGTTGAATGCCAAACTTGTTGAATTGCAGGGTTTCAAGGAAACCATGACCAACATGCTGGTGCACGACTTAAAAGGGCCTGTGATGGAGATTACCGGGAATCTATCCATCCTGAAAGACAGGGCTTTTGACGAGTTTGGCCAGGAACTGATGGAAACAATAGACATCGCCGCCGGTGAATTGATGGGGATGATCATGGACATCCTGGACATCAGCAAGATGGAAGAAGGGCGGTTCCGCCTGCAACAGGAATCAAAAGACGTGGTGGCCTTGGCGAAAAACCGGACGGAAAAAGCCTCGGGTATGGCCGCCCGGGAGAATAAGAAAGTGGTTTTTGAAACCGCCGGGGAATCGCTTCTTGCCATGGTGGACGAGGCTGTACTGGGGCGGGTAATCTGGAACCTGATAGCTAACGCCAATAACCATACGGGCGAGGGGGGGCGGATAACAGTATCGGTCCGAAGTGAAGGAAAGGACAAAGTGGTTCTCTCCGTGGCGGATACCGGTGTAGGGATGGATAAGGATAACCTTGAGAGGGTTTTCGACAAGTTTTACCAAGGTGGCGACCGGCGTAAGAGGTTTTCATCCGGCTTGGGGCTTACCTTTTGCAAAATGGCGGTGGAGGCCCATGGCGGCGCTATTACCGTGGAGAGCCAGCTTGGAAAAGGCTCCACATTCACCATAATCCTCCCCACTACCCTCGCCGTCCTACCGGCTGGAACCCAGGGTTAAACCTGCTGTGACGAACAAAACCGGGGCGCTTTCCCTCCTTTCCACCAGCCCGCAGACGACCGGAAAAATAGGTGAGCTGATGGGTAACGTTTTGAAAACCGGCGATATAGTTTTGCTGGAAGGGGATTTGGGGGCGGGTAAGACCGTACTCACCCAAGGCGTTTGCCGTGGGCTTGGGTTGCCGAAGGCGGTCATAGTGCGTTCCCCCACATTCACCCTGATTAATGACTATCCCCATACGCCGCCCATCCGCCATGCGGACCTGTATCGCTTGAAAAGCGATGAGGAAATTGAGACAATCGGGCTTTTCGAGGATTCCGGAGCCCGGGTTACCATTGTGGAATGGGCCGAGCGGCTCACTTACGTGGAATCCCTGGAATTCATCCGGGTGAAGATCGAGGATTTGGAAGAGACCCAGCGGCTACTTACCATTACTGCCAGGGTGGAGTTCATTGAAATCGCAAGCCGTCTTTTTGAATCGGCGGGAATCCATGGCCGCCTGGCCAGCTGACGGATGGTAGGCGGACCGGGCTGGCGGGCATGATTAAATTAATTGTTACCGCCATCGTCATTTTGGCGGCTGGTTATGCGGGCTGGCTGTTTCTTGGGGTGTCCGGCGGATTATTGTCGAAAAAGTCCCCGCTGGTTTTGACCGAAGAGGCCATGACATTGCGCGGTGTGCGGCTGACCCAGAAAATGAAGAACAAGGAGGACCTGGAGCTGGTGGCGGAAACCGCGTCGGTGGCTCTGGACGAGTCCCGCATTGATATGGAGAATTTTACCGTGGTCTCGTATTCCGGCGAGTATGGCACGGTGATTATTACCGCCCGCCGGGGAACCCTGAAGAACCCCGAGAAAGACATATACGCCACTGGCGGCGTGCTGGCGCGGGACGGATCCGGCAATGCGCTGATAACTGAGAACGCCCAATGGATAAACGCTTCCAGGGAAATCCACACCGATGACCAGGTGAGGGTATTCGGTGAGCGGTTCACCCTTACCGGAAAAGGCATGACGGCTAAAATGGATGACAAGACCGTGGAGATATTAAACGACGTGAACGCGGTGTTCTTCCCGGAGAATAAATGAGATTTATCGTAGTTGCGGCGCTGTCCTTACTAATGGCCTGGGGCGGCCTATATCCTTTGAACGCTTTGGCGGCTGGCGCTGTAAAGGAAGAGCCAAAGGGCAAAAAAGGGGCGGCCGGGGTTTTTCAGGATGACCAGGAAGACAAGAAGGCCCCGCTTCAAATCACATCCCAGCGTATGGTGTCCGACAGCAAGAGCAACAAGATATCGTTTTTCGGCGATGTGGTGGCGGTGAAGGGGAAGCTTGTGGTGGAGTCGGAAGAGATGCACGTTTTTTCCGACGACGCCCAGAACGAACTTAGGGAAATGGAAGCCTTGGGTTCGGTTAAAATAACCCATAAAGACAAAGTGGCCACCGGCAAAAAGGCCAACTATTTCGATGACAGCCGCACGGTTGTGCTCACCGGGGACCCGGTTCTGACCCAGGGGAAGAACACGGCCACCGGCGAGAAGGTGATTTATTATTTCGACAGGGAAGACATGGAGATAATCAGCGGCCAGGGCGCCCCGGCCAAAGTTATCCTGTACCAGAAAGAGGAACAAAAACCCGCTGGTCAGGCCAAACCCTCCGAAAAGCCCGCTCAAGCGTCGCAAGGCTCCGGGAAGAAATGAGCGAACCGGCTGAAAAAACATTGAGCGCCGAGAACCTCTCCAAGGTTTACCGGGGCAGAAAAGTGGTGGACGACGTCTCCATCTCCATGACCAACCAGGAGATAGTCGGTCTTCTAGGCCCCAACGGGGCTGGCAAGACCACCACTTTTTACATGGTGGTGGGGCTGGCCAGGGCCGACAAGGGGAAGGTTACCTACAATGGTGAAGACATCACCCATATGCCCATGTACGCCCGGGCGAGGATAGGTATAGGTTATCTGCCACAGGAACCCTCCATTTTCAGGAAGCTTACGGTTTATGAAAACCTAATGGCCATCCTGGAAAACCTTCCCTTCTCCCGCAGGGAGCGGGAAGAGAAAGCCCGGAGCCTGCTGGACGAGTTCGGCATCCTCCACCTTTCGGACCATATCGCCCTGTCGCTTTCCGGCGGCGAGCGGCGGCGGCTGGAGATAGCCCGCGCCCTCTGTCCCGACCCTTCGTTTATCCTTCTGGACGAGCCATTCGCCGGGATTGACCCCATAGCCGTGGCCGACATACAGGGGCTGGTGCTGAAACTGAGGGAAAAGGGTATAGGCATTCTAATTACCGACCACAACGTTAGGGACACCCTCTGCATCACCGACCGGGCCTATATTTTAAGCGAAGGTAAAATCATCGAAGAGGGGGCTCCAACCCAGATCGCGCAAAGCGAAAGGGCAAGAAATATCTACCTTGGCCAGAATTTTTCGCTAAAATAGAACTGGCTGAAATAACGGGGTTTTGTTTTTTCAGCATTACCGGCTGGCAAGAAACGTTCCGAAGCCAAACTACCGCCTGTGGCATAATTTTTGGTTAAGCTGTCTGGCGCCATCAGGTTTCAGCAATATTGCCGCTTTTTGACACAACAGACTTAAAGGTTGATTAAGACCCTATGGGTATTGAAATGAAGCTCCAGATGCGCATGGCGCAACGTCTGGTGATGACACCGATGTTGCAACAGGCCATCAAGCTTTTGCCCATGACCAGGCTGGAGCTTCTGCAGGCCATCCGGGCGGAGTTGGAAGAGAATCCGCTTCTGGAGGAGTTACAGGAAACCGAGGAGGAACAGGAAGAGGCGCGGGCCGCCGCCGGGGAAGAGCCGTTAGAGCCGGTTGTGGACCAGGAATCGCCCCTTCCCGGCCAGGCGGACAAGGTTTATGAGGAACAGGCTTCGCTGGAAGACGCCGCTCCCCAAAAAGCCCAGGATGACATAGAGTGGGACGCTTACATGCAGTCCGACCTTTACGAAGGGGGCTCCGGGGACGGTTTCGTTGAGCGTCCCAGCCTTGAAAACACCCTCCGCCAGAAAGAAAGCCTTGAAGAGCACCTTATATGGCAGTTGAACTGCTCCGCAGTATCGGAGGAGGAAAAACGGCTGGGGGACCTCATAATTGGCAACATAAGCAACGAAGGGTATCTGGAAGAGCCCTTGGAGGCTTTGGCCCAGGAGGCGGGCGTTTCGGTGGATGAGATTGAGGACGCGCTTATCCTGGTTCAGAGTTTCGACCCTCCTGGCGTAGCGGCCCGGGATCTGAAGGAATGTCTGCTTCTGCAGGTGTACAGCAACCGGCTGAAAGGCACGCTGGTGGAAACGCTGGTGCTCAAATACCTCTCCGCGCTGGATGAGCGAAATTTCCCCAAAATAGCCAAAGCCGAGGATGCGGAAGTTGACGACGTGGTGGACGCGGTGCGGACCATCCGCGAGATGGATCCCAAGCCCGGCCTTCAATACAACCCGGAGGAGACCCATTACATCACCCCGGACCTTTTCGTTGTGAAGGTTGATGAGGATTACCAGGTGTTCCTGAACGACGAGGGTATCCCCAAGCTCCACATCAACCAGTATTACCAGTCCATCCTCAAAAACAAGAGCGAGGATAACCGGTCCACCAGGGATTATGTGGAAAATAAATTCCGTTCGGCCATTTGGCTTATCAAGAGCATCGAACAGAGAAGGCAGACCATGCTGAAGGTGGGGCGCTCCCTGGTGAAGTTCCAGCGGGAGTTTCTGGACAAGGGCATGAACTATCTCAAGCCATTGATACTCAAGGATGTGGCCGACGACATAGGGATGCACGAATCCACCATAAGCCGCGTCACCACCAACAAGTACATTCACACCCCGCAGGGGCTGTTTGAACTCAAGTTCTTTTTCCACTCGGCGGTCGGCTCTTATTTAGGTAACGACATGTCTTCCGTCCGGGTGAAGGAAATGATAAAAAAGATAGTGAAGGAGGAGGATTCGTCCAAACCCTACACGGACGATCAGTTGGTCAAGTTGCTTCAGAGCAGGGACGTGAAAATAGCTAGGCGGACGGTGACCAAATACCGCAAGGAACTGATGATACCGTCCACTTCCAAGCGGAAGAAGCTGTTCCTTTAACTTTTCGAGAATTGGAGCGAAGTCATGCAGATAACCATAACTGGACACAACATAGAGATAACCCCCGCCCTGAGGGAGTACACCGAGGAGAAGGTGAACCGGGTCCGGCGATATCTTAACACCACGATCAACGCCCACGTTATTTTGAAGGTGGAGAAGCTTTCGCAAATAGCCGAGGTAACCATTCACGCCAACGGGGTGGATCTGCATGGGGAGGACCGCAACGAGAACATGTACGCGGCCATAGACAGCGTGATGGACAAGATAGACCGTCAGGCCAACAAGTTCAAAGGCAAGGTTCAGGACAAAAAACGGGGCGCCGGCGAAGAGCGGATCAGGGCCACCGAAGCCTGACAAACCTGTAGCGGCAAGCCGGGCGGATGCGGATAACGGATTTTCTCCCGGAAGGAAACTGCCTGCGGGGTTTCCTTTCCGGCGGGAAGGAAAAAATATTGGGGGAATTGTGCGCCCTGGTGGCGGAAAGCGGCGCTATCTCCGGCGGCGAAGAAGCGCTTGCGGCCGTTCTGGCGCGGGAGAAGCTGGGCTCCACCGGGATAGGGGACGAGGTGGCCATACCTCACGCCAAGACCGCCGGGGTAAAGGAGTTAACCGGGGCTTTTGGCGTGTCCAAAGAAGGGGTGGAGTATTTCTCCGTGGACGACAAGCCGGTGAAGCTGGTGTTTTTACTGCTGGCGCCGGAAAACTCCACGGGGGCCCATTTAAAGGCTTTGGCGCGGGTTTCCAGGCTACTTAAGAGCGAGCGGTTCCGGAGCAGGATGGAAGAGGCGCAAGACCCTTCGCTAATTTACCCCATCCTGGCGGAAGAAGATGAGAACCTGGGTTAAGACGCCACTAAACCTCGGAATGAACGGAGGGGAGCCGTCATGAAAACCGGATACCTGCTCATAGCCCATGGCGCGCTGGCGTCGGAGCTTTTGAGGACGCTGGAGTTTATCGCCGGGCCCCAGCCTTCGTTCCGGGCCGTGGCGGTGGACCACGCCGTTGAGGTGGACATGGCCCGGCAGATAGTGGAGCAGGCCATAAATGAAATGATGGGCGATGGGGACGGGGGCGTTGTGGTGCTGACCGACCTTTTCGGCGGGGCTCCCTCCAACATAGCCATGTCCATGATGGACGACAAGCGGATGGAGATCGTGGCCGGGGTGAACCTTCCCCTGCTCATCCACGCCACGCTCATGGAGGACAACCTGTCATTGAAGGAAAAGGCCCAGCGTTTGCGGGACTATGGCAGGAACAACATCTTCGTGGCTTCGGAGGTTTTGTCGGGAAGAAGATGACCGGCTCGGAGACGAAAGTGGAAAAGACCCTGACGCTTACCCACAAATGGGGTTTGCACGCCCGCCCGGCGTTCGCCATAGCCAAGACAGCCATGCGTTTTACAAGCGACATAAGGCTTGTAAAAGGGGGCGATGCGGCGGATTGCAGGCAGGTAACCGAACTGCTTTCGCTTTGCGCCGAGAACGGCGACACACTTTCCATCCAGGCCACGGGTGAAGACGGCGAGGCGGCGGTGAGTGAGATTGTTTCCCTTATCCAGTCCAATTTCGGGGAGACCTGATGGACGGCCATACGCATAAACCGGCGGAAGAGAACGTCCTTTTCGGCATCCCGGCTTCCAGCGGGATAGTCATAGGGAAAGCCTATGTGCTGGACCGGCACATGATATGCGTGCTGGAGCATATCCTGCATGAAGATGAGCTGGACGCCGAGATAGACAGGTTCCACAGCGCCGTGGATCAGTTGCGCGCGGAGCTTTCGGAGCTGGCGGAGACGGCCCGGAGCGAATCGGAGATGGACATCCCCACCCTTATCTTCGACGCCCACATACAGATATTGAACGACCCCCTCATGCTAAAAGAGGTGCAGGGGATAATAGAGTCCAAAAGCTGTAACGCAGAATGGGCCCTCAAAAGCCTGCTGGAAAAATACCAGGCCAGTTTCTCGAAGATAAAGGACCAGTATTTCCGCGAACGGCTCAACGACATAGAGCAGGTTATCACAAGGATCCAAAGAAGGCTCATCCAGGGGGAAACGGTTTCTTTGGCCAGCCTTACGGAGCCTGTTATCATCGTTTCGCACGATTTGAGCCCGGCGGACACCATCCAGCTGAACCCCGCCAAGGTCATCGGGTTCGCCATAGACGTTGGCGGAAAAACCTCCCACGCGGGGATAATAGCCTCCTCCATGGACATTCCGGCGGTGGTGGGCCTTAAAACCCTGTCGCAGAGGGTGCGCTCGGGCGACCCGATAATTGTGGACGGGAACCTGGGCGAGGTTGTTCACATGCCCGCCAAGGACCAGTTCCTTAAGTACACTAAACGCAGACAGAGATATCTGTATTTCGACCAGGAGCTCCACGCCCAGAAACATCTTGCCGCCACCACCATAGACGGCGAGAAGGTGAAGGTGCTGGCCAACATAGAATCGTCGCAGGACCTTGCCCATCTTTCCGAGCATGGCGCGGAGGGGGTGGGGCTCTATCGCACGGAATACCTTTTCATCCACCGCACAAAATGGCCGGATGAGGAGGAACAGTTCGAGGATTACAAGAAAGTGGCCCAATCCGTGGCGCCCCACTGCGCCATCATAAGGACGCTGGACATAGGCGGCGACAAGCTGGCCACAGGCGGCGATTATTTCGAGGTGGAGCCCAACCCGGCCCTGGGCCTGCGCGCCATCCGCTACTGTCTCAGCAAGCCCGAGGTGTTCCGCACCCAGCTTAGGGCTATCCTGCGGGCGTCGGCTTTCGGGAAACTCAAGATAATGTACCCGCTAATCACCATGCCGGAGGAGCTTATCCACGCAAACTATATCCTTGGCGAGGTGAAAGGGGAACTGAACGCTCAGGGCCACCTTTTCGACAAGGATATAGAGGTGGGGATAATGATAGAGACCCCGTCGTCGGTGATAATCGCCGATGAGCTGGCCAAGCATTGCTCCTTTTTCTCAATCGGCACCAACGACCTTATCCAATACACCATGGCCATAGACAGGATGAACGAGCGGGTGGCCTATCTATACCAGCCCCTCTCCCCGACTATCCTGAGGATGCTATCGCAGACCATGAGCGCCGCGGCGAAGGCTGGCCTGTCGGTGTCGGTGTGCGGCAAGATGTCCGGCGACCCTATTTCGGCCTTCCTCCTTATGGGAATGGGTAGCGTACGGGAGCTTTCCATGGATGTGCACTCCATCCCGCGGATGAAAAAGTTCATACGCTCCATCAGCGTGGCGGATGCCCGGGAGGTTGCCCGGCAGGCCCTCACCATGTCCGCCGCCGAGGATATAAAACATTTCGTGACGGCCCACTTGCGAAAAGCCGCGCCCGACGCCGTGGCCGCCGGTTTTGCTTACAGCGCCGAGTGATTCCGCTAAGCGGTCAGCGTGGCGCCTGAATCCCAAAAAGAAAAGATAATAAAAGCCGCCGGCGTGGTGAGCGCCGCCACCCTTGTGTCCAGGGTTATCGGGTACGCGCGGGACATGCTCATCGCCCACCTCTTCGGGGCAACCACCGCGGCGGACGCGTTTTTCGTGGCGTTCCGCATTCCCAATCTTCTGCGAAGGCTCACCGCCGAGGGGGCAATGACAGCCGCTTTCGTGCCGGTTTACACCGAGGTTTACGAAAAAGGGGGCAAGCCCCGGGCGTTCGCCCTGGCGTGCAACATAGTATCCATCCTTGGCGTGGCGCTGGCGGTGGTGTCGGTGGCCGGGGTTTTGTCCGCCCCGTGGGTTGTGAAGGTGATGGCGCCGGGGTTTACGGTAAGCCAACACACCTTCGAGCTTACCACGCTCCTTACCCGCATAATGTTCCCGTACCTTTTGTTCGTGTCCCTTGCGGCGGTGCTTATGGCCATGCAAAACTCCATGGGGAAGTTCTTCATCCCAGCCGCCGCGCCCACCATGCTAAACGTGAGCATAATCTCCTGCGCCCTTTTGATGCGGGACTGGTTCGAGGAGCCAACAGTAGCCTTGGCCGTGGGCGTTATGCTTGGGGGCGTTCTGCAACTGTGGATGCAGTTGTGGGAGCTGAAAAGGATGGGGTGGCGCTTCATCCCTTCGTTCGACTTCAAGGATATCGACACCCGCAAGATAGGCCTTCTCATGGCCCCGGCCACCGTGGGAATGGCGGTGGCGGAGATAAACACTTTCGTGGATACCCTGCTGGCATCCCTTCTGCCGGAGGGGAGCATATCGTACTTATATTACGGCAACCGTCTGGTGCAATTCCCGTTGGGGGTGTTTGGGGTGGCGGTTGGGGTGGCGTCGCTCCCGGCCATGTCCCTCGACGTCGCCAAGGGGGGCGGGAAACTGGTGGAGCTTATGTCCCATGCGTTCCGGCTCACGCTTTTTATAGCAATGCCAGCTACGGTGGGGCTTGTGACGCTGGCAGGGCCAATAGCCAACGTGCTTTTCGAGCGGGGTGAGTTCGACTCGGCGGCGAGATATGGAACCATGCTGGCCATTATCTATTACGCCATAGGGCTTCCTGCCTTCTCCGGAGTAAAGGTGGTGGTAGGGGCTTTCTACGCGTTGAAAGACACCAAAACCCCCACAAGGATTGGCGCTTGGTGCATGGTTGTCAACGTGGCTTTATGTCTTGTCTTCATGGGGCCGCTGGCCCACGGCGGGCTGGCCCTGGCCACATCGCTGGCGTCGTTCGTGAACATGGGCGTCCTGCTGTGGCTCTTGAGGAAAAAGATCGGCCCCATAGACGGCAAGAAAATAGTACGGTCACTAACGATGATGGCGCTCGCGTCGGCTGTGATGGGGGGCGTTATAACCGCATACGCCCATTATCTTTTCAGCTACGGCGCGCCCCTGCTGGAACGGGCGTCGCACCTGATGGTGGCGGTGGCTTTGGGCACGGCGGTTTATTACGGAACCATGCTGGCGCTGGGCTCCACGGAAGCCGTGGCGGTGAAGAACCGGATCGTCAACAAACTTAAACGGGGCAGGGGATGATTGCCGTGGTCCAGCGTGTCACAACCGCCTCGGTATCTGTGGAGGGGAAGGAGGTGGCCGCCATTGGTCATGGATTGCTGATACTGCTTGGCGCCTCCAAAGGGGATTCACTGGAGCAGGCGGATTACCTGGTTGGCAAAATAGCCAACCTGCGGGTGTTCAGCGACAGGGAAGGGAAAATGAACCTGTCGCTTCTTGAAGTGAATGGCGAGGCGCTTGTGGTTAGCCAGTTCACCCTTTTGGGCGACTGGCGGAAGGGGAGAAGGCCGGGGTTCGACAAAGCCGCCCCGCCCGATGAAGCCAGGGCGATGGTGGATACGTTTTCGGCTAAACTTTCAGAGCTGGGCGTTTCCGTAAAGAACGGCGTGTTCGGAGCCAACATGCAAGTGGCCCTGGTGAACGACGGCCCGGTGACGCTCGTGATGGATACCTCGGCTCAATAAAAGAAGAACCCTGCGGAGCTGAAGCGTTACAATGGCTTTACTGATGGCCAATATCGGAGCGTGACATGGGAAGAGAGGAAATTCTTGATATTCTGCGCGATTACAAGCGGCGCTACGCTGAAAAATACGGAATTCTTGAGATAGGCGTTTTTGGCTCTGTCGCCAGGGATGAGGCCCATGTTGATAGCGATGTGGACATTTGCGTGAAGACGAGTACTCCAGACGCGTTTGCGCTGGTGCACATCAAGGAGGATATCGAAAGCCTTGTCGGGAAACATGTCGATATTATCCGGGTGCGTGACCGGATGAACCCCTTTCTTAAAAAAAGGATAGAGCAGGAGGGATTGTATGTTTGACAGGAGCCTTGTTATATCCATTCTCCAGCAAATAGACGAAGCCCTGGAGACCATACAAAACCGTTCCGCCCATATTCATGCTGCAAACGATTTCACGGACTCCCCTGCCGGGAAGGAAAAAATGGACAGCATCTGTATGCGGTTTGCCGCAATGGGTGAGGCTTTGAAACATATCGACAAGATTACATCGGGTAGCTTGCTTTCCAGGTATCCTGAAATTGATTGGAAAGGCGCAATTGGTTTCCGGGATATAATAGCCCATCATTACTTCGATATTGACGCCGAACAGGTTTTTTGGATTTGCGCAAATAAAGTTAAACCCCTCGCCGAAACTATAAGGAAAATGATTAAGGATTTGGGCTGAAAAGCTTCATCCTGTTTTGTATATTCCTGGGCCGCTAGTGTCAACCAGCTCTACATATCCACCCGCGTCACCACGCCGTGCAGGCGGTTTGACGGGAGCTTGTAAAACTTCACATAGGCCGGCGAGAGGGTTTTCATCAGCGCGAAGATCCTCCAGATGAAGTTCTTCGTTACGATGTCCTCCACTCCGTAGAAAATTGTCTTCTCGTTGATGCCCGACTTGCGCAGGATGCTCTCCAGGTCCAGCACCTCCTGGTACCCAAGGTTGATCTCGAACACCCTCAACCCGTCGGCTATTCCGCCACGGAAGAAATAATTCACGCCGAACGGGGTCTCCAGCGTTTTCACGGAAACGAAAAGGTTGTCCTCGTAAATAATGCCGTTCTTGAACATGGTATGCAGGATATACGGGGGTATCCTCTCCGTGTCGCGGATGAAATAAAGCGCGGTGCCCTTTATCCTGCTACTGGCGGAGTACAGCATTTTGAACTGGTCCAGGAATAGCCCCATCTCCACCGGCCGCATGGAGCGGTACAGCCGCCGCTGGCCGTAGATGTAAATGAGAATCATCGTAAGCGGGGCGGAGGCGATGAGGAGCGACCAGTAGCCACCGTGGGGTATCTTGGTCATGCAGGCTGTAAAGAAAGCCCAGTCCACCACCATTATCACAAAGCCCGCCGCGGCCTTCACCCATGCGCGCCTCATGATGAAAATCCAGGTCATCATTATTCCGGTAACGGTCATGGCTCCGGAAACGGCTATGCCATAGGCGGCGGCCAGTTTGGCGGACTCGCCGAACTCCATCATTATGAAAATGACCGACAACAGCAGGAACCAGTTCACGAAACCGATGTAAATCTGCGAGCGCAGGCGGGTGGAGGTGAAATCCACCTTCATCCGGGGGAATATGTTCGTGGAGATCCCCTGGAACACTATGGAGAACATGCCGCTTATCATGGCCTGCGAGGCTATGATGGTTGCCATGACGCTTAATAACAGGAATGGGATGTAAACCACTTCCGCTTGAGAATAAACCATCTCGAAAAGGATGTTCCCGGCCTTGGGGTTTTGAAGCAGATATGCCCCCTGCCCGAAATAATTTAGTAGCAGGGCGAAGAATACCACCCGCCAGGCCTTTATTATCGGCTTGGCGCCGATATGCCCCATGTCCGCGTATAGCGCCTCACCACCGGTTGCGCAAAGGATAACTTCGCCCAAAATGAAAAATCCGGCGATGCCGTGATTGGCGAAGAACGTTACCGCGTAATAAGGATTTACCGCGGAAAGCACCTTGGGCATGGTGGATATGGAGGCGATTCCAGACACGGCAAGGGCCAGGAACCACACCACCATCACCGGGCCGAAGGCTCCGGCCACCTTCTCCGTGCCATGCCGCTGGAAAAGGAATAACGCTACCGCTATGGCCGCCGAGGCTATTATCAGCTTGTCCTGGCCCAGGTCGCTGAAAGCCGGGATAAGCCGCGTGCCCTCCACGGCGCTTAAAATGCTTATGGCGGGGGTTATCACGCCGTCGCCTATCATCAGCGAAACGCTTACGCAGGAGAGGATCATGATAAAAACGGCTCTCCGCCCCGGCTTCAAGTGGGAGAGCAGAATTTCCTTCAGCACAATGGCGCCACCCTCGCCCTCCCTTGAAAGGCTCATGGCCAGCCAGGCGTATTGGGCGGATACGAGGATTATGAGAGTCCAGGTAACAAGAGAAAGCACACCCAGCACGTTGGCCTCGGTGGGCTTTAACAGCAGGAATATTACCGTAAGGGTGTAGATGGGGCTGGTGCCGATGTCCCCGAACACCAGCCCAAGAGGCTCCAAAAGACCTTTCATCGCCATTCAGCCTTCAGCTTGCCGCAGACAGGCGCCATGCCCGTCTTAAAGCGGAAGCCTTTTGTATCTGCTCCGCCTCTTCTCGTCCCGGCCACCCAGCTCCTTTAGCCGGGCTTCCTCGTACTCATGGAAAGACCCTTCAAACCATCGGGCTTTGCAGTCCCCCTCGAAGGCGATGAGGTGGGTGCAAATCCTGTCCAGGAAGAACCGGTCATGGCTTATCACGAAAACGCACCCGTTAAACTCCATAATGGCGTCTTCCAGGGCGCGAAGGGTGGCAACGTCCAGGTCGTTTGTGGGCTCGTCCAGCAGAAGAGTGTTGCCGCCGCGACGCAGAAGCTTCGCCAGATGCAACCGGTTGCGCTCGCCACCGGAGAGGTTGGCCACTTTCTTTTGCTGGTCCGGCCCGCGGAAGTTAAACCGGGCCGCGTATGCGCGGGAGTTTATCTGCCGCCCGGCCATCTCTATGAACTCCGCCCCGCCCGACAGCTCTTCATATACGGTCTTGGAGCCATCCAGGTCGTCCCTGTGCTGATCCACATACGAAAGCGCCACGGTCTGCCCAATGGCGACCTCGCCAGCCGTAGGCTGTTCCTGCCCCACTATCATGCGGAACAGGGTGGTCTTGCCCACGCCGTTGGGGCCGATAATGCCCACTATGGCGCCACGGGGGGCGATGAAGCTCAAATCCTTTATAAGCTCCCCGCCGTTATAGGCTTTGAAGACTCCCTTAAACTCCACCACCTGCTCGCCCAATGCGGGCCCGGGGGCTATCTGGATGTCAAGCGAGTTCACGTCCACCCCCTTCTGGGCGGAGGCGGCCAGTTTTTCGTATTCCCTTACCCTGGCCTTGTTCTGGGACCGGCGGGCGCCAGGGGCGGAGCGAATCCACTCCAGCTCTTTTACCATGTGTTTGCGAAGGCTGGATGACTGTTTTTCCGACTGCGCCATCCTGGCGGATTTCTGCTCCAGCCACGATGAATAGTTTCCCTCGAAAGGTATCCCCTTGCCGCTGTCCAGCTCCAGTATCCACTTGGTGATGTTGTCCAGGAAATACCTGTCGTGGGTGACCACTATCACGTTGCCCGGGTATTCGCGCAGGGCGCCCTCCAGCCATTCCACCGTTTCCGCGTCCAGATGGTTCGTGGGCTCGTCCAGCAACAGGATGTCCGGCTTTTGCAGGAGCAGGTGGCACAAGGCCACCCGCCGCCGCTCGCCGCCGGAGAGTTTGGTTACGTCCATGTCGTCCGGCGGTAACATCAGCGCGTCCATGGCCAGTTCCACCTGCCTGTCCAGCTCCCAGCCGTTTAGCGCTTCTATCTTGTCCTGGAGCCTCCCCATTTTCTCGATGGCCTTTTCCATCTCGTCGTCGGCCATGGTTTCCCCCATTTTCTCGCTCAAAGCCTCATACTCGGCTATAAGGGTCTTTATGGGGGCGAAAGCCTCCTCGATATTCTGGCGGACGTTTTTGGAGGGATCCAGCATGGGTTCCTGCGGAAGGTAACCTATCTGTATCCCCTTGAGAGGCTGGGCTGTGCCGTTGAAATTGGTCTCCACCCCCGCCATGATCTTAAGCAGGGTGGATTTACCCGAGCCGTTCTCGCCTACGATGCCAATCTTGGCCCCGTGGTAGAAGCAGAGGTTTATGTTGTCCAGAACTACTCTCTGCCCATAAGCCTTTGAAAGCCCGCTTATGGTGAAAATGTACTCGCCCGCCATTGTTTAAACGGTTGCCTCTTCGTAATTTTACAAGTATGAATTGCCGCGCCCCCAGCCAGACGGAGCCGGTAAAAGTGACAATTGTAACCGAACCTGCATGGGTTGTAGGTTAATTTTGTTATTTTTATTCCTGGCTACTGTTGCTAAACCCTCACATGATATGGTTTAATAATATGTTCAAGCCGTGGAGCTTATTACGGGACCGCGGCGCAAAAACACATGTTTTCCGATCCGCCCGCTTGGGTGTGGCCTTGCGGCAAGGCCGTTAACGCGGGATGGAGATGACGAAAACAGAGGATCAACCTGGGTATTTGGAGATTTTTAGGAAAATGGCGGAAGTAACTCTTCAGGAGATGATGGAGGCCGGCGTACATTTCGGCCACCAGACCAAGCGCTGGAACCCCAAGATGAAACGTTACATCTTCGGGGCTCGTAACGGCATTTATATAATAGACCTTCAGAAGTCCCTCAAACTGTTCCAGAAAGCGGTGAAATTCGCCCATGAGCTGGGCGCAAACGGGGGTACCCTCCTGTTCCTGGGAACAAAACCCCAGGCCAAAGACGTTATCGTGGAAAACGCCGGGCAGTGCAAATCGCCTTTTGTGATAGAGCGCTGGCTTGGCGGCATGCTCACCAACTTCGAGACCATCCGGCGCTCCGTGGCGCGCATGAAAGAGCTGGACGCCATGGCCGAGGACGGCACGTTCGAAGCCCTCTCCAAAAAAGAGGTGGTCAAACTGGCCAAAGAGCGCGAAAAGCTGGTGAAGAACCTTGGCGGCATCCGGAACATGGACAAACTTCCCGACGCCATGTTCATCATAGACACCAAGAACGAGCGCATCGCGTTGAACGAAGCCAGGAGGCTCAACATCCCGGTTATCGCCATCGTGGACACCAACTGCGATCCGGACGGCATTGATTTCGTAATCCCGGGCAACGATGACGCCCTGAAATCCATAAAGCTCATCACCGGCGCCATATCCGAAGCCCATATGGCCGGTAAGACCAACTTCGAGATGCGGCTTAAAGCCCTTGCCGAGGAAAAGGCGGCCATGAAAAAGCAGGCCGAACCCCAGAACAAGGGTGGAGCCCAGGACAAAGACGCGGCCGTGGCCAAGGAGCAGGCTGGCGAGGGTGGGGCGGCCCAGGCCTAACCGCCTTGGGGCCTATTATCAGGTATTGTTAACGCCGCGGCCTGCATTATCAAGGCCGTGGCGCCATATTGCGAGGGATTGGATATTACAATGGCAGTCATCACTTCAGACATGGTTAAAGACCTGCGCGCCCGTTCCGGCGCCGGGATCATGGAATGCAAAGAGGCCCTCAACGAAAACGGCGGCGATATGGAGGCCGCTCTCGATTTCCTGAGGAAAAAAGGAGCCGCCAAGGCCGCCAAAAAGGCTGACCGCTCCACCAAGGAAGGAGCCATAGCTGGCTTCGTATCCGGCGGGACCGCCGCCCTTTGCGAGATAAAATGCGAGACCGATTTCGTCTCGCGCAACGACGTTTTCCAGAAACTGGCGCGCGACCTGGCCGCTCATGTGGCCGCCTCGCCCGTGGCCGGAAGCGACGAGGCTTTCCTGGCCCAGCCTTTGGCCGGTAAAACCGTGCAGGACGAGGTGAACGCGAAGATCCACGAACTGGGCGAGAACATCACAGCCGGGCGGCGAGTAAGGTTCGACCTGGCCGGTAACGGCGGGTTTGGCCTTTACATTCATGGCGCTGGCTCCATTGGGTGCCTGGTGGAAGTTTCCTCAGCTTCCGCCGGGATCGCCGGGAAAGACAAGTTCGCCGAACTTTGCAAAGACCTGGCCATGCACATCGCCGCATCTTCCCCGATAGCTCTCACCTCAGCGGACGTACCTGCGGAAACCCTGGAGCGGGAAAGGGCCATTTTCGAGACCCAGGCGCGGGAATCCGGCAAGCCAGAAAACATCCTGCCCAAGATCGTTGAGGGCCGGGTGAAAAAATACTATTCGGAAGTGTGTCTTATGGAACAGGCGTTCGTGAAAAACCCGGATGTCACCATAAACGGGTTGCTGGCCTCGGCCTCAAAGGAACTCGGCGGGCAGGTTTCCATAGCCCGTTTCGCGCGGCTTCAATTGGGTGAATAAGCGGACTGGGGGAGGAGCGTACATCTAGATGGGTAACGGAGGTCTGCCGTTTAAGCGTGTAATGCTCAAGGTCACCGGTGAAGCGTTCGCCGAGAAAGGCCGGCAGGGCTTGGAAGTTAACGCCCTGCGCCACCTGGCCCAGGAGATAAAAGACGCCGCCGATCTTGGCGTGCAGATTGCGGTGGTAGTGGGCGGTGGAAACATTTTCCGCGGCTCAGTGGCCTCCGAAGCCGGGATGGACCGGGTTACGGCGGACTACATGGGTATGTTGGCCACCATGATAAACGGCCTGGCTTTGCAGAACGCGCTGGAGCAGATAGACTGCCAGACCCGTATGCTCACCTCCATAGACATCCATCAGCTGGCCGAGCCTTACGTGCGCAGGAGGGCCGTCCGCCATCTTGAAAAAGGGCGGGTGGTAATCTTCGCCGGAGGCACCGGCAATCCATATTTCACAACGGACACCACGGCCTCCCTGCGGGCCATGGAGATCCAGGCCGACGTGATACTAAAGGCCACCAAGGTGGACGGGGTTTACGACGCCGACCCGATGAAGGTTAGCGGAGCCCGCCGGTACACCGAGCTTAAGTTCATAGATGTGCTTAAAAACAACCTGAAGATTATGGACGCCGCCGCCATTTCCCTTTGCATGGACAACCAGGTGCCTATAATAGTTTTCAACATGACCGTGCCTGGCAACATAACGAGGGTCTTAAAAGGCGAAAGTATCGGCACCATAGTCCGAGGGGCCTGAAAAATCCATGGCCTGCCGCCGTCCGGCGGGGCCGCATTGTCTTAAGTGGGGGATTGTACGATGCTCGACAACGTGTACGACGAAGTCAAACGCAAGATGGACACCGCTATAGACCACCTGGGCAAAGAGCTTGCCGGTGTCCGGACGGGAAGGGCCTCCCTGGGCCTGCTGGACGGTATCAAGGTGGATTATTACGGCACCATGAGCCTGCTTAACCAGGTGGCCTCGCTCACCACGCCCGACGCGCTCACCATAGCCATTCAGCCTTGGGAGCAAAAGCTTGTGCCGGTCATAGAAAAAGCCATCATGATGTCCGACCTGGGGCTGATGCCCACCAATGACGGCAAGGTGATCCGCATCTCCATGCCCTCGCTCACCGAGGAGCGGCGCAAGGAGCTTACAAAACATGTGAAGAAACTGGCCGAAGAGGCCAAGATAGCCCTCCGCAACATCCGCCGCGACGGGGTGGAAAAGATTAAAAAGCTGGAGAAAGACAAGGCCGTTTCCGAGGATGACGCCCGCAAGGCCACTGACAAGGTGCAGAAAATAATAGACGAGCACATCGCCATCGTGGACAAGAAGACGGCCGCCAAGGAAAAGGAGATCATGGACCGGTAGCCGCCGGTAATCTAATCCTTATGACAGAAGATGGCCCGACCGCCGGACTGGATCCCGCCCGCCTTCCCCGGCACATAGCCATCATCATGGACGGCAACGGCCGTTGGGCGCGCAAAAGGTTCCTCCCCCGCATCGCCGGCCACAGGGCCGGGGTGAAGGCCGTGGACAGGGTGGTGACCTATTGCCGCAAGATCGGCGTGGAAGCGCTCACCTTATATTCCTTCAGCTCCGAAAACTGGAAACGGCCCGCCGATGAGGTGGGGGCGCTCATGAACATCCTTAAAGAATACCTGGAGAGGGAGCTTGAGAGGATGCTCAGGGAGGATATCCGCTTTAACGCCATCGGAACGCTGGATACGCTTCCTGCTTTCGCGCGGGAGGCGGTGCTGGGGGCCATGGAACGGACCCGCGATAACAAGGGCATGGTGTTCACCCTGGCGCTCTCTTACGGCTCCCGGGACGAAATGGTAAGGGCCGCCCGCAACATGGCGAGGGCAGTTAAAGAAGGGCGGCTTGAGCCGGAGTCTATCAATGAAGACACATTCTCCACCTATCTGGACACCGCTGGTCTTCCCGACCCGGACTTGTTGATACGCACCTCCGGCGAGCTTCGCCTGAGCAATTTCCTGTTGTGGCAAACCGCTTACACCGAGCTTTTCTTTACCGATAAGCTGTGGCCGGATATCGGCGATGATGACGTGGCGGAAGCCATAGCCGCCTTCGGCAAACGGGAGCGCAGGTTCGGCAAGACTACCGAGCAGGTAACCGGCGGGAAAGGCCAGGTTCCATAACATGACAAGATTCATAAGCGGCCTGGCGCTGGCCTCCCTTATCATCGGCGTAACGCTTTACGGCTCGCCGGCGCTTTTCACCGCTGTCACCGCGTTTTTCGCCATGGCCTGCCTCGTGGAGTTTTACGGGATGCTCAAGGCCGGTGGCGAGCCTTCCATGACCGGGCCGGGCCTTATAACCGGCCTCGGCGTTTTTACGCTTGCAAGCCTCGGGCTTTATGAATCCATGGCCGCGTTCATTCCGCTCACGATCATGCTGATATTCGGATGCGCGGTGATATGCTCCGGGGTGGATAACAGTTACCGCTCCGCGTCCAACACGGTGTTCGGCGCTTTGTATGTTGGGCTGACATTGGCCACGCTTCCATTAATCCGGCAAATGCCCGATGGCGCGCTATTGATCATCATGCTGGCGCTGGCCAACGGGTTTTGCGACACTTTCGCCTACTATACTGGCCGGGCTATCGGGAAAACCCCTCTTATGCCCAAGGTTAGCCCCAAGAAAACCGTGGAAGGTTTTGTTGGCGGGTTCATAGGCTCCATGGCCGGGGCGTTGGGCTTCGCCCATTTTTTCCTGCAAAGCCTGGGGATAGTTAACGTGGCCATGATTGGGTTGATTGTGGGCGTGGTGGGGCCGCTGGGGGATTTGGCGGAGTCCGCCATCAAGCGAAAAATGGGGGTTAAAGACTCTGGCAGGCTCATCCCCGGCCATGGCGGCGCGCTGGACCGGCTTGACAGCATAATGTTCACGGGCCCTGCTATCCTTGTTTATCTCCTTTACGTGGCTGGGGTCCGATGAAAAAAATATCCATCCTGGGCTCCACCGGCTCCATAGGCGTGGCGGCGCTGGACATCATTTCCCGCAATCCGGAACTTTTCAAAGTGGTGGCGCTGGCGGCGGGCACAAATATCAACAGGCTGGCGGCGCAGGTGGAAAAATTCCGCCCCAAGATGGTCTCCGTGGCGGACGCTTCCACCGCCAGGAAGTTGAAAGACCTTGTGGGGCGCAAAACGAAAATCATGGCAGGCGCCGAGGGGGCCATGGAATGCGCCGCCCATCCAGACGCCAACCTGACGCTATCGGCCATGGTGGGCGCGGCGGGCCTGCCCCCAACGCTGGCGGCGGTTTACGCGGGTAAGAACGTAGCGCTGGCCAACAAGGAGACGCTGGTGGCGGCGGGCGGCCTGGTGATGCGCGAAGCCCGCAAACGCAAGGTGAAGATAATCCCTGTGGACAGTGAGCATTCGGCAATATTCCAATGCCTGCGTGGCGAGAAGATGAAAACCGTGCGCAGGCTTATCCTTACCTCTTCCGGCGGGCCTTTCCTGCGAGCCGCCATTGCGGATATGGAAAAGGTTACACCAGAGCAAGCGTTGAAGCATCCAAACTGGAACATGGGGCCGAAAATCACTGTGGACTCGGCCACCATGATGAACAAGGGGCTGGAGGTAATAGAGGCGCGGTGGCTGTTCAACCTGCCTCCGGAAAAGATAGACGTGGTGGCCCATCCGCAGTCGGTGATCCATTCCATGGTGGAGTTCCACGACTCGTCGGTGATGGCCCAAATGGGTTTGCCGGACATGAGGACACCAATATCTTTCGCCCTCGGCTACCCGGAACGGACAAAGCTGGATTTGACCAGCCTGGATCTTGCCACCATGGGAACGCTCACTTTTGAAAAACCGGACCTTGCCCGGTTCCCGGCGCTGGCATTAGCTTACGAGGCAATGCGAATCGGCGGCTCCGCCCCGGCGGCGCTCAACGCGGCCAACGAGGTGGCGGTGGAAGCGTTTTTAAACGGGCGCATAGGGTTTCTGGACATCGCAAGGCTTGTGGAAAAAACGCTAAACGAACACAAGCCGGCCCCTATCAAAACCCTGGCTGATGCGCTACTGACCGACCAATGGGCGCGGGCCCGAGCCAGGGAATTCGCGTCCAACGGCGCCTCAAGGCAATGAACATCCTCCACGTCCTTTTCACCCGCGGTTATGGCGGGCTGGAGCGATACGCCATGGAACAGGCCCGGCGCATGGCGGCGAAAGGGCATAAAAATATCTTTCTGGCGCGAACCGGTTCCCCCACAGCCGAAGCGCTCACACAGGTTACGTCCATCAAAACGTTCACCCTGGATCCGGTTAAATACATAGACGTTGGCGCCATGCGGTTCATCAGGCAAACCGTGAGGCGGGAGAATGTGGATGTGGTCCATGTCCATCATTCCGCTGACTTGGGGCTGGCGGTTCCGGCGCTTTTGGGGATAAAAGGCGTTGGGCTGTTGTTCTCAA
Organism: Nitrospinota bacterium; assembly: GCA_016208975.1. Classification (NCBI taxonomy): domain Bacteria; kingdom Pseudomonadati; phylum Nitrospinota; species Nitrospinota bacterium. Next base: position 191,174 of record JACQXA010000004.1, on the reverse strand, counting down.
GTTACATGTATGTGCCCGGCCCGAAGAAAGATTATTACCACCGGTTAGAGTACGGCAGGGTTGGGCGGATCTTGACTGCGTCTTTGGAAATGCGCAATAACATCATAAAAAACCTTCCCGTGGCCGGTGACCGGGTGGAAGTGTTGCCTTATGGGCTGGACCTTGCGCGGTTCAACCCGGCGAAAACGGATAGCGGCTGGTTACGCAAAAAGCTGGGTGTGGAAGCGGACAGGGCGGTTATTGGTGTTATAAGCCGGCTGGATCCGTTGAAGGGTCAGATGGAAATGATAGAGTCCATGCCTAAGATAGTGGAGAGCGTACCGGGCGCTCTGCTGGCCCTCACCGGCGATGAGACCCCGGAACTGGCGGGCAAATACAAGCCCACCCTGGAAGCCAGGGTGAAAGAGCTGGGGCTGGAAAGCTCCGTGGTGTTCACCGGCCCCGCGGAGGATACGGCGCCATATCTAGCGGGGCTGGACGTTTATATCCTGCCCAGCCATCATGAAACATTTTCGCTGGGCTGTCTGGAGGCCATGGCCATGGGCAAAGCCATTGTGGGGACAAATTCCGGCGGAACCCCTGAAATGCTCGACAACGGCCGGTGCGGCCTGCTGGCGGAACCGAAGGCCCCGGCTTCTCTGGCGGAGAAAACATTATTACTGCTGAAATCTCCGGATTTGCGCCAGAACATCGGGCAAGCCGCCCGCAAAAAAGCCGCGAGCCTGTACGACATGAACCTGGTAATGGAACGGCTGGAGAGGATTTACGCTGAACTGGCGCCGAAGCGGGGTTAGTAGCGTTCCACACACTCCCCATGGCCGCCCGGCCCTCCAGAGCGCTTCCCCGTGGCCGCCTGACCACGGTTTCTATAAATTAACCGGCAATTCCCCTTTTGCGGTAATCTCCCTCTCGTTTACCTCGCACCATAACGCTTTAACGCAAACCCCGGCTAATGAAGCTTCCATCAGCGCCTTCGAAAATTCCGGGTCCGTCCTGGTATTGGGCGTAAAACTTTTAGCGTCATCACGCTGGACAATAAAAAGCGCGACGCAGTTATAACCTTCGCCCAAAAGCCTTGTCAGCGTTTCCAGATGGGAGCGGCCCCGTTGGGTGGGCGCGTCGGGGAACATGGCAACGCCGTTTTCAACCAGCGTTACCGATTTTACTTCCACCAGCAACGGTTTTCGGTTGGCGCCAGTCAGCATAAGGTCGAACCGGTGATGGCCAACCGTTACTTCCCGCCGGACAGTGTCATACCCCTCAAACAACGTTATGGACCGCGAACGGGCCATCTCCTCAGCCAGCCGGTTGGGAATGGTGGAGTCCACACAAACCCAGCGGCCGTTGTGATGGACGGAACGCAGGGTGAACGCGGTTTTGCGCATGGAGCCGGGCGGCGCTTTGGATAACGCCGCCTCATGGCCGGTGGTCATCAGCTCCGTAAGCCTGCCGCTGTTGGGGATGTGGGCCTTTACTATTTCCCCCTCTACCTCCACCAGCGCCAGGAACCGGTTCACCTTACGCACAAGGCGCCCCGTGACGGGATTGTCGGCGTATATCAATTATGTCCTGTAGTCGGCATTGATGCGGATGTAGTCGTATGTCAGGTCGCACGTCCATACCTCCGCCTGCGCCCCGCCCATGCCAAGGTCCAGGCTGATCTCCACATTCGGCTCTTTGAGCTTGGGGGCCACGATTGTCTCCCAGTCGTCCCTGGCAAGCCCTCCCTTGGCGAATACGGTGATCCCGCCGATTTTCAGCGTCAGCTTTTCCGCGCTCATGTTTACCCCGGAATAACCTGCGGCGCAAAGTATCCTGCCCCAGTTGGCGTCCTGCCCGAACAGGGCGGTCTTCACCAGAGGCGATTTGGCGATGCTCATGCCCACCTGTTTGGCCGCTTTCCCTGTAACAGCCCCGGTAACTTTTATCACCGCGAATTTGGTGGCCCCCTCACCGTCCCGCACTATCTCGTGGGCCAGGTGCTGACACACCCCGGTAACCTTGCCCAACAGCTCGTCATACCGTTTACCCGAGGGTTTATCGATAAGCGGCGCTCCGGAGGCCCCATTGGCCATTATCACGAACATATCGCTGGTGGAGGTGTCACCATCCACGGTGATGCGGTTGAAAGACATCTCGCATGCCCGCCTGGTCAGGTCTTTTATCACGGGTTTCGTAAGCGCCGCGTCGGTGGTGACGAAAGCCAGCATGGTGGCCATGGATGGGGATATCATCCCGGCCCCCTTGGCGCACCCGCCCACCTTTACGGTTTTTCCGCCGATGGATAGCGTGGCGTCCATTATCTTTTGCCGGATATCGGTGGTCATGATGGCTTCAGCCGCCCCAGCCCCGCCTTCGGCGGAGATTTGCGGGAATAGCGTTTCTATACCAATCTCCACCTTCTCTATGGGCAGAGGCTGGCCGATAACGCCAGTGGAGGCCACAATCACCTGGCTTTCCTTAACTCCAGCCTTTTTAGCAACGGCCCGGGCCATCCTTTGGGTATGGGCGTAGCCTTGCCGGGTGAGTACGTTGGAGTTGCCGGAGTTTACAACTATGGCCTGCACATTGCGCGACTTCAAACAGTCCCGGCTCCATACCACCGAAGAGCCCGTGATGCGGTTGGTGGTGAACACACCCCAGACCACCGCAGGCTTTTCAGACAATATGATAGCAAGGTCTTTGGATGCGCCGTCTTTCTTGACCCCGCAATGGGTTCCGCCCGCAAGGTAGCCTTCCGCGAAGGTAACGCCGGTCCTAAGGCTCATTACGCCCTCCTGAAGAAAAGGATGTTGGATATTATAGGGAAGTTCCGCCGGAAAATCAGGAGAGCGTCAACGCAAACCGGCGGCTTCGTCCAGCCCGTGCCGGATATTGAAACACTGCACGGCCTGCCCGGCGGCGCCTTTAAGCAGGTTGTCTATGGTGGAGGTGACAATAAGCCTGTTGGCCCGCTCGTCCACGGTAGCGCTCACGAAACAGTTGGAGCCGCCCACGGCCCATTTCATTTGCGGGAACCCTTCCCGGGCATGGACAAAACGGCAGTCCCGGTAATATTCAACATACCGTTCGAACACTTTACCGGGCGATACGGGCGCCAGAAGGTCCGCCGTGATGGTGGTATATATCCCCCGGGTTGTAGGTAGAAGATGAGGTATAAACGTGACTATCACGTTCTCCCCCGCAAGCAACGAAAGCTCCTGCTCGATCTCTGGGGTGTGGCGGTGGGTTGGGGCTCCGTAGGCGAAGAAATTCCCCTCCAGCTCCGACAGCATATACTGGGATTCCAGCTTCTTCCCGGCGCCGGATACGCCGGAGACGGAGTTGATCACGATGGTTTTCCTGTTCAACCAGCCCATATCGATCACCGGGGCCAGACCAAGGATGGCCGACGTGGGGTAACAGCCCGGCACGGCTATCAAATCCGCCGCCGCTATCTGGCCCCTTCTGGTCTCCGGCTGGCCATATACGGCGGACTCCAAAAGCCGGGGCGCCGAATGGGGCGTTTTGTACCATTGCTCGTACACGGCGGGGTCTTTCAGCCTGAAGTCCGCCGAAAGGTCGAAAACCTTCTTCCCGGCTTCAAGGAAAACCGGAGCCACCGCCATGGCCTCCTTGTGAGGCAGGCACAGGAACACCACATCCACCATTTCGGCCATGGCCGGGGCGTTGGGTTCCTGGAAGACCAGCGGTTTTAAGCCGGAATATTGTGGGAAAACCTCGGCCAGCGTTTTTCCAGCGGAAGAGCCGGAGGCCAGAGCCGTCACATTAACGCCTGGGTGGAAAAGCAATATATCCAGAAGGGCCTGGCCGGTGTATCCGGTGGCCCCGAAAACGCCTGCATCGATCATCGTTACACCTTTTTTAAAAGGCGGTGGCCAAATAATGTCACCGCCCAAAAAAAAACCCGCGGATGTCTCCATCCGCGGGGGTATGAAGACGGAATACTAACGCTTGGAGAATTGGAAGCGCTTACGAGCCCGTTTACGGCCCGGTTTTTTACGCTCTTTCTCCCTGGGGTCACGGGTGATGAACCCGGCTTTCTTGAGAGGCGCGCGCAGACCGGCGTCGTACTGCTCGATAGCCCGTGCGATGCCGTGCCGCAAGGCGCCCGCCTGGCCGGCCAGCCCGCCGCCTACAACGGTGCTGTAAACATCCATCTTGCCCGTCAGCCCGGCCAAGGCCAAAGGCTTGGCGATCATGGCGTCCAGCGTCTCGCGCTTGAAATAGTCTTTAGCGGTGGTTTTGTTCACCGTTATTTTGCCTTCGCCGGGCGTCAACCACACGCGGGCGGTGGCGGTTTTCCTTCTGCCGGTGGCGTAAGGGCGATTGTCAGCAGTGTTGGCCATTCTCTAAAACTCCATTGGAACGGGCTGTTGAGCCGCATGCGGATGAGCGGAGCCGCCATACACCTTGAGTTTCTTCAAGATGGAGCGGCTGAGGATGTTCTTGGGCAACATTCCGTAAACCGCTTCGCGGATAACTTCCTCCGGTTTTCTTTCCAGCATCTCCCGGGCGGTGGCGGACTTCAAATGCCCCCAGAACCCGGTGTGATGGTAGTATATTTTGTCGTCCAGCTTGGATCCGGTCAGTTTGATCTTGTCCGCGTTGATGACAATCACGAACGCGCCGGTGTCCACATGGGGGGTGAAAGTGGGCCTGTCCTTGCCGCGAAGGGCGTCTGTTATTTTCACGCAAAGCCGCCCCAGGGTCTTGCCCTCGGCGTCCACCAGAACCCACCGCGCCTTGTCGGGGGTAAACTCCGCCGGTTTGGCCGAGTAAGTTTTCATGCTCTGTTTCATTAAACCGGTACCTTAAAATGAACCTACTAACAATAAATACGTTAGAAACCGTAAAGTCTAAACAATACGCCGGTTGTTGTCAATATTGAAAAACAACCGGTGGTGTCTCAGTTTGAATCTCAAATAATGGACAGATCCTTCACTCCGCTTGCGCTTCGCTCAGGATGACAATGTTATTAACGGCTATTATATTGTCATTCTGAGCGCAAGTGAAGAATCTCCCCTGTACTTTCAAACTGAGACACTACCAAACAACCGGAGCCTTAAAATCCTTGAATAAACAGCCTGAGGCCCGCAATGGCCGCCCGCCCTGGCGGGGGCTTTAAGCCATCCCGGCCATATGGCGCTCATCGAACCGTTTTTTCTCCCGCCGGTCCGGCCAAATGCTGAAAATGGCCCCGGCGCTCATCACAAGCCCGCCTATCCATAACCATTTGACCATGGGGTTGATATGGGCTTTGAAAGTGGCGGAGCCGTCTTCGTTTAACGAGGCGAAAATTATGTAAACATCCTCCAGCATGGTGGAGTATATGGCTACTTCCGAGGTCTGTTGCGGGGTCATGTCCCCACGGATGCCTTTCATGTAGTAATTGTTCCGTTCCGGGTAGGCGTAGCCCAGTTTTTCGCCGTTCTTTTCCACCAGCATGGTGGCCACGGCCTCTTCCACGGTCTCTTTTGGCTTGGAATAGTCGTACTTGTAATAGGTGAGGGTATAGTCCTTTATCATAAGCTTGTCCCCAGGCCACATGCTCAATTCTTTATCCACGTTGAACCATGCCCCTGTGAACCCGGCGAAACACATGATAACGCCCAGATGGATCACATACCCGCCATACCGGCGTTTGTTCTTCCAGAAAAGGTTCAAGAACGCCTTGCCGAAGTTTTCCTTGCCGGAAGTGGCGCGGGCTTTAATCCCCTTGATGATCTCCGTGATTATCGTGGCGGCCACGAATACGCAGATGGTGTAGGAGAGCCAGGGAAGAAACTCGGTGACCCCCGAAGCCCCGATGGCGGCGGAACCCATGATTGTAATGACGAAAGGCGTCAGGAAGTTTTTCCTGGCGTTGGCCACGCTGGCTTTTCTCCATGCTATAAGCGGGCACAGGCCGGTGAGTGCCAGCAGGGTAAGCCCTATGGGGGTCATCACCTGGTTGAAGAATGGCGGGCCCACGGTTATCTTCTCTCCCCGCGCAAGCTCGGATATCATCGGGAACATGGTGCCCCAGAACACCGTGAAGGCCGCGCCCACCAGAAGGAGGTTGTTGAAAAGGAATGACGCCTCGCGGGACAGCATGGAGTCCAGCGAATTGGCGCTTTTAAGCATTGGTAGCCGCCACATTATCATCCATATCGAGAAGGCGATGATGATAACCAGGAACACGCCGAAATATGTGCCCACTGTGGACTCGCCGAAGGAGTGGACAGACGAAATAAGCCCAGACCGGGTGAGGAACGTGCCGAATATGGTGAGGATGAACGTGAGGGAGATTAGGGTCATGTTCCATGTTTTGAGCATGTCCCTCTTTTCCTGGACCATCACGGAATGCAGATATGCGGTGCCGGTGAGCCACGGCATGAACGAGGCGTTCTCCACAGGGTCCCAGGCCCAATAACCGCCCCAGCCCAGCTCCACATAGGCCCAATTGGCCCCCAGCAGGTTGCCAAGGGTCAGGAATATCCATGAAAAAATCGTCCACCGCCGGGTGGTTCGGATCCACACGTCGCCAAGCTGGCCGGTCATGAGCGCCGCCACCGCGAAGGCGAAAGGTATGGTGAAACCCACGAACCCCACATAAAGGGAAGGAGGGTGGAATATCATGCCGGGGTTCTGGAGCATGGGGTTTAGCCCGTGCCCGTCCGGCGGCAATACCGGCATCCGCTCGAACACCGGCGACGCCACGTTCATCAGAAGCCCGAAGAAAGCCTGAACCGTGGCGATGACCGCCACCACGTAAGGCATTAGCTCCCGGTTCTTGTGGCGGTTCTGGAACACCACTATCGTGGAGAAAAGCCCCAGCATCCACGCCCACAGGAGCAGGGAGCCTTTCTGCCCCGCCCAAAAGGCGGTTATCCGGTAAAACCATCCCAAGTCCCGGTTGGTGTAGCTGTAAACGTATTCCAGTGAGAAATCGTTGGAATAAAGGGCGTATATCAGCGCCATGGAGGTTAGTGTCAGCAGGGCGAACACCGTGTTCAGCGCGTACTCGGCGCTTTTAACCATGGGTTTTACGCCAAGTTTCACGCCTAATAGGGCGGCGGTCACCGAATAGAAGGCTACGCAGAGGCCTAAAAGTAAAGAATACTCGCCGATTTCATTCATGGTTTTACGCCGTTAAAAAAACCGGGCCGGTTTTTGCGACTGGCCCGGGGGTGGATTATAAAAGGTTATATAGACTGCTTTTTCATTTCCTTGGCGGCATCGTACCTGGATGGGCAACTGGTGAGCAGTTTGGTGGCCACGAACTTGCCGTTGTCGGCCAGCTTGCCTTCTACAACTACATCTATGTTGTCCTGGAACATGTCCGGCACAATCCCTTCGTAGAAAACGGGAATGGTTTTCTTGGATTTGTCGGTGATATGGAAGTTAAGCTTCAAGTTGGAAGTGTCACGCTCGATGGTGCCGGGAACAACTTTCCCTTCCAGCCTTAATGACATGTTGGAGGCCCGGCTACCCAAGGCTGTTACTTCTGACACGGTTTTATAATATGAGCCGCTGGCCTGGATGCCGGTGTATATCAGGTAACCTATGGCGCCCACGATAATAAGCGACCCCGCCAAAAACTTGGTTTGGGCGCCCTTGCGCGCAGTAGGCCGTCTTGTTTGTGGTGTTTCGATCTTTTTAGTGGCTTCAGTATCGGTTTGCTGTTCTTCGGATTCGCTCATCAAACTTCCTGCCGGTTATAGAAAATGGAACGTTTCCAGATAATTCTATCGTTTCATGGGCGGGTGTTTCAATATTTATGTTGCCGGGCGGTTGTGAGGCGGCTTTAAACTGGGGTATCATTATGAATCTAAAGTAATTTGTACAACACCCGGAGTCACGATGAGCGAGATCAGGGTTTATGAAGCGGCCAGGAAGCTTAACATGCCCGTTGAGGAGTACATGGGGCTTCTGGCCAGGCGCGGGGTGGAAGTGAAAAGCCCCATTTCCATAATAAGCCAGGAAGTTTTTGATGAGGTCCTGTCCTCCCTCTCCGGCGGAACGGCCGGTGAAGAACAAAAGTCCGCTGAAAAAGACAGGGGAAGGTTGTCGCTGGTGACGCCTCAACCCGCTTCCGCCAGTGAGCCGGAAGGTTTCGCCCATGAGGCGGACGAGGATGAGGATTCCACAGCTCCGGTAGCGGAGGCGGCCCCTGTCCCGCCGAAAAAGGAGCCAACCGCTCCATCCAAATTGCTTAAAGGCGCCATGCCGCCCATATCGCTTTCTTACGTTTCAGTGACGATGGCCGCCATTGCGTTGCTGGCGGCCCTGGTTTTAGGCGTGGCCACTGGCAGGAATTCGTCTTCCATAACCGCGTTGGACAGCGCGGTGCAGGTGAACCAGTCGGCCATAAGCGAAACCAAGGCTTCCCTGGCGGACCTGAAAAGCGCTCTGGAGTTGCAACGGCGCGCCCAGGCCAAGGTGAATATAACCGAGCGGGCCGCCACCATAGAGGAGCTTTCCATAGTTATGCCGGGCGCCACAGCGGAGCGGCTGAAAAACCTGGCGGCGGGGTTAAACTCGCTGGCGGCGGGGATGTAATCAGTAAACCCTATGTCCCAATACATGGCGGTGGCTTTGGGCGGGGCCATAGGATCCTCTTTACGGTACTTTGTTTCCGGCGCGGTTTATGAAAAGTTCGGCGCGGCGTTCCCTTACGGAACGTTAGCCGTCAACATCATCGGCTGTTTTTTCATCGGGCTCCTTATGGAAATGGCTGAAGCCCGTTTCACCATGCCGCCCCAAATAAAGCTTTTGCTAACAGTGGGCGTGTTGGGCGGATTTACGACGTTCTCTACCTTTTCATTCGAGACCCTGGCGCTTATGAGGGACGGAATGGCCATGAAAGCGGCGGTGAATATTATTGGCACTGTGGCTATCTGCCTGACAGCCTCCTGGGCGGGCATGGTGGCCGGGAGGATTGTGTGATGGACGGGTTCAAACCTGCGGCCACCATAAGGATATATGTTGGCGAGGCGGACACGGTGGATGGCGTGGCGGTCTATGAAAAAATACTGGAAGATGCTAAAAAGGCAGGCCTGATGGGCGGGGCAGTGTACCGGGGCATAGAAGGCTACGGCCAAGGCGGCAAAATGCACACCGCCAGGGTCCTCCGCCTTTCGGAAGACCTCCCGGTGATGGTGAGCGTCACCGATGAGCCGGTGAAAATAGACGCATTCGTTTTGGTGGTGGATAAAATCATGGCCGCCTCCGGTTGCGGAGGGCTTATTACCACCCAGCAGGTGATGATGAAACAATACGAAGCCAAGGCTTGACAGGTATGGATATGGAAATTACCGGTAACGCTACAACGCAAATAACTATCGCCCAGGTTCCCCCACCGGGACGGCGCAAGAAGCCGGATAACGAGAACGCCCTGGGTTTCGGCAGGTTCTTCTGCGACCACATGTTCCGCATGGAATGGGTTGAAGGGGAGGGGTGGGGCGACGCTGTGGTGGAACAGTACGCCCCCTTGTCGCTGGATCCGGCCACACTGGCCCTGCATTACGGGCAGACAGTGTTCGACGGATTTAAAATATTCCGCTCAGCCAGCGGAGGGTTCAATGTGTTCAGGCCCTATAAATACCTTGAACGGCTCAACCTTTCCGCCGACCGCCTTTCCATGCCCCCGGTGGAACCGCAAACGCTGGTGGAAGCGTTGAAAATCATGCTGTCGCTGGATCACGAATGGGCGCCCAGGGCGGAGAACACCGCTTTGTACGTACGGCCCCTCATGTTCGCGTCGGAGCCTTTTATCGGCGTTAAATCATCGTCCCAATTCACCCTCGTGATGTTCCTGTCCCCGGTGGGGGCTTATTATCCCGAAGGGTTTGCGCCGGTGAAAATCCGCGTGTGCGGTAAATACGCCCGCGCCGGGCGGGGTGGTTTGGGCGCCGCCAAGACCCCGGCAAACTACGCCGCCAGCATTCTGGCCGCCAAGGAGGCTAGGGAGGCGGGCTATTCCCAGGTGTTATGGCTGGACTCGTGCGAGAGCCGTTACGTTGAGGAGGTGGGCGCCATGAACATCTTCTTCAAGATCGGCGGCAAGGTGGTTACGCCTTCGCTGAACGGCTCCATCCTCGCCGGGGTGACGCGGGACTCGGTGATCAGGATTCTGGAAAGCTGGGGTATCTCCGTGGAGGAGCGCAGGCTATCCATGGAAGAGGTGACGGCCGCCCACGCCACAGGCCAGCTGGACGAAGCGTTCGGCTCCGGCACGGCGGCGGTAATAGCCCCGGTGGGAGCGCTGGAATACGAAGGGCGCCTGATGGAGATAAACGAGGGGAAAACCGGACCTCTTGCCCAGCGGCTGTTCACGGAGATAACCGCCATCCAGTACGGGAAAAAGCAGGATCCGTTTGGGTGGAATTACAGGGTTGAAGTTTAACGGCGGGGATAAGCGCTTATACGCTTATCCTGTTCGGCTCATCGACTAACGCCGGGTAGTTGTGCCTGTACGCAAGACAAAGCAGGCCCACGAGGTTGTCATTCTTTTCCGCCCCGGAATTCTCCTCTATCACCTTGGTATCCAGAAGTTTCTTGATAAGTATCTTCATGACCGGGTGGGCGCTTAAGGTGTTGTAAAGCTCGATGGCGGCCCTGTCCCGCAACTGCTCATCTTTCGGGCGATACTCCTGCTGGCCGCCTGGTTCCATAAAATCCAGCGTCTGCCTGAATTTTATCCCCTCCAGCCTGGTAAGGAAAAAGGTTCCAAGATAAGAAAGGTCTTTGATGTCGTCCTCGTTGCTTTCCTCCGCCGGTTTCACGCCGAACCGGGTTATGGCCTCGTTCCATGCCCTGTCGAACTCCTGCTCCACCCGGTTTAAAAAACCTTCTATCATTTTGTCGCTACCGGGGTGCACCCTGCGGCGGTTGTTATAGCGGAACATGTCGGGAATGATGGACATGATGTCTTCTGCGGCGGTGATAAGCGCCTCCAGGTAACTGCGCCAATCCTGGATGGGGGGCCTTTTGCCGGCGGGAAGCGAGACCATGGCGCAGGCCACTGCTTCCCGGATGGTCCTGCCCCGGTTTTCCGGTATCTCCAGAGCCTCGCGGGCCAAGGTGGAAACGCCCGCTTTTTCGTATAACTCTGTGGGGATGTCTTTTTCCAGCCTGTAATCCGGCGTTTGATCCAGATAACAGGCAAAAGCAAGCGCGTGGTTTATTTTATTTAAAAGCTCACCGATCTTGTCGAACACACCCTCGCCAACCTCGGCTCCGGCCTTCATGTCTTCCAGCCCTATTACCGACTCCAGCTCCTGTATTTCCTCGTCCAGTTCAGGTCCCTTAACTCCGTCAACTTTTATATACCTGGACAAGAGCGTTTCCAGATGCTGTTGCGATGTTTTCAGCCTGGCCAGCCCAAGCCGGGCGAAACCCCATAGGATTTGCGGTAGTGACACGCGGGCGTGGGAAAAACATTCCAGCAAAATTGAGGATGGTATGGATATGGCGATGCTCCGCTGGGCGGCTATCACATCCACCGAGCGGCGAACGTTGCTGGACGAAAAACTGGTAACTTCACCCAGCACCGCCGGGGCGCTTACCTTCTCGATGCACACTATGGCGGGTTTGCCGCAAATCCGCGTGTGGACCTCTATTTTGCACGACCCGGCCAGCAGGATGACCATGGTCTTCATATCCCCATCACCGGGGGAGAGTAGTGATTCCCCTTTTTTGTAAACCCTGGGGTCGTTCCTGGCGAGATATTTAATGTCGTCCCGGGAGAGATAGTGGAATTCAGGCATTCGCACCATCATGCTCACGCCAAGGTCTGTCAAGACAATGGGGCCACTGAGTTCCTTGTCCACTGCGGGTACGGCTCCTGAAAAACGGTTCAGTTGGCTTTCAAGCGTATAGAATGTAAAAGCAGGCTAGATGCCTTCTTTATTACCCTTTTTCCTAAAATAATAATACAAAACTTTAGAATGTAAGTAAAAAAGTGTACTAAAAACTCAAATTCCGCAAACTGCGGCGCCAAAATGGCCCCCCTCGGTTTATAATATGGGCTTTTACAAATCGCCGGTTACATAAAATGCCTGAAACCATGATGATAAACACCTCCCCTGCTGGAACGCGGGAGTTTATAAACCATGTGGAGCGCAAAGCTCTGGCCAACCAGCCTCTCACGTGGGACGAAGCTGTGGGGGTGATGAAAACCAGCCCCGACAATATATTCGACCTTATAGCCTCCGCCAACCGGATTCGAAGGAAATTCAAAGGGGTGGAAATATCGCTATGCTCCATAATCAACGCCAAGTCCGGCGGGTGCCCGGAAGACTGCGCTTTCTGCGCCCAATCAGTCCACTCATCCGCGGACTCGCCCCGGTTCAATCTGGTCTCGACAGACGCCATACTCGACGGAGCCCGGTCGGCCCTCTCGGCGGGGGCCCACAAATACGGCATAGTCACCTCTGGTTATGGATATACGGGAGCATCCGGCAAAAATGAGCTGGATTCCATCCTCACCGCAGTGCGGAAAATGAAAGAGACCGTTGGTATCCACCGGTGCGCCAGCTTGGGGATTCTAGACGAGAGTACCGCCATGGAGCTGAAAAACGCGGGTGTGTTGGAGTATCACCACAATCTGGAAACCGCCCGGTCGTTCTTCCCGCAGATATGCTCCACCCACGATTATGAGGAGGATGTGGAGACCGTGCGGGTGGTCAAACGGGCCGGATTGAGGGCTTGTTGCGGCGGTATCTTCGGCATGGGGGAAACGCCGGAGCAAAGGGTGGAGCTGGCCTTCACGTTAAAAGAGTTGGATGTGGATTCCATACCTCTAAACTTCCTGAACCCGATAAAGGGCACAAAGCTGGAAAACATGCCCCCTCTAAAACCTTTCGAGATTCTCACGATCATCGCCGCTTACCGGATGATACTGCCGGACAAGGATATAAAGGTGGCTGGCGGGCGGGAAAAGAACCTGCGGGACCTGCAAAGCCTCATGTTCGCCGCCGGGGCCAACTCCACCATGGTGGGCAACTACCTTACCACCTGCGGCAGGCCCGCCGAAGATGACCTGCAATTGATCGCCGACCTGGAACTTACCGTGAAAAAATAGTGGGCCATAAACCTTGGGAGCCTTTTAAGCGGGAGCTTGCAAAAGCCGAAAGCGAAGGGGTTCTGCGCCGTCTCCGGCTTCATGATCCTTCCGGCGCCGATGGGATAGAGCTTATCGAGGGTTCCCCTGTAATATCCTTCGGCTCCAACGATTATCTCGGCCTTACACGCCACCCTGCGGTGAAACAGGCGGCGGTATCCGCCGTAGAGCGATACGGATGGGGATCCGGCGCATCACGCCTTGTCACCGGCCATACGCCGCCCCATGAAGAGTTTGAAAACAGGATAGCGGCCTACCTTTCAAAACCTGCGGCATTGCTATATTCCTCTGGATACGCCGCCAATGTGGGGGTTTTAACCGCTTTATTAGGCCGCCACGACGCCGTTTACGCCGACAGGCTTCTTCACGCCAGCATTATAGACGGCGCCCGGTTTTCCGGAGCCTCCCTGCACAGGTTCTCCCATAACGACCCGGAATCGCTGAGGAAAATCCTTTGCGCCAATCCACCCGGCCCCGGCGGAAGGCGGCTTGTGGCCACCGAGGGGGTTTTCTCCATGGATGGGGACTTGGCGCCATTGAAAGAACTGGCGCTTATTGCAAAGGAACATGGGGCGCTCTTCATGGTGGATGACGCCCATGGGGTGGGGCTGTTCGGTCTTGGGGGGAAAGGTGTCGTCCACCTGGCGGGGGTGGAGGATATGGTGGACATCCACATAATAACCCTGGGAAAAGCATTTGGCGGCATGGGTGGAGTGGTGGCCGCCAGCCAAACCTTTATAAACGGGCTGGTTAACTACTCCAGGTCGTTCATATACTCCACCGCCGCCCCTCCGGCCACTGCCTCCGCCGCCACGGCGGCGCTGGACATCATCGAATCGCCAGAAGGCGAGAGGCTTCGCGCCCTGCTGTGGCGCAACGTAGATAAAATTGTTTCAAAACTGAAAGAACTTTGTTATGATATTGGGCGCACGCAGTCACAAATTGTTCCAATTATTGTGGGCCGGGAAGCGGATGTAACAAAAGCTCAAGGTTTTTTGCTATCGAAAGGTACACACATCCCTGCCATACGGCCACCCACGGTGCCTAAGGGAACCGCCAGGTTTCGCATGTCGGTAACTGCGGGACACACCGAGGGGCATCTGGACAAAGCGGTGGACGTTCTTTCGGAGCTGAAACCGTTATTGGGCTAAGTACAAGGTTTCAGTAAGGAGTTAGCATGGCCAAGCCGAAAGAAGAGACCAAGATACTCATCGCCGATTCGGACGAAAAAAGCCTCCACGTTATCTCCATACTCCTGCACAGGCTCGGCTATCCCAACGTGTTCGAAGCCGCGAAAAGGGCCGATGCGGAAATGATCATAAACAGCAACGTATCCAGCAACGCTGGCATGTCCGGCCTGTTGGGTGGCGCGGCTCCCAAGGAGGTTTGCAATCTGGACCTTCTGGTGCTGGACGCCGGGCTGGACGGCGGGGCAGGGGCCCGGTTTTTATTCGACTTGCGGCGCCGGTTCGCCCCGGACCAGCTGGCGGTGCTTTTCACCACCACAAAGGAAAACGCGGAGGCGTTGGCGTTGGCCTCAAAACATGGGGCCAATGAAACCTTGTTGAAGCCTTTCAGCAAGGAAGCCCTGAACGCCAAAGTGGAAACATTGGTGGGTTCCAGCAGGCCTCCGGTAATAAAATCCTTCGCTTTCCCCGCGCCTGCGGCCAAACCCGGCGCCAAAGCGGCGGACAAACCGGCGCCAAGACCGGTTTCATTGGAATCCGCCGCGGTAAAAGCCCCGTCCAAACCCGCCCCTGGCAATGGCGGCAAAGCGCCATCCACAGGCGGGGTTTCGTTCCATGGACGGGCCACGCAAAAAGTATATTCCACCGAGGGCGAACCCACGGCGCAACTTATAGACGGCCAGATAAACGGGCATTATCACGAACAGGTGAATGTGATAGGCGGCGGGCAGAACTGTTACTGGGCCACGCAGGTGGAAGGGCAGGAGAAAGTAAGGTTGCAGTACGTTTCGGCCAAAGGCCAGCCCAGCGGGATAGACGCCAAAACTGTCCCCCTGGAGGAGTTTATGTACACGTTTGTTTTATGCGATGAGGGTAACTGCCCCATAATGAAAAGGCTGGCCGGGTTTTAACGGGCCGCCGTAGTGAGCGGCTAAAGCTAACTGCCTTTAACTATGGCGCGGACGATGTCCGCCTTGCCTATAATGCCCACCACCGCAGTCCCGCGCATCACGGGTATCAGATGTCTTTTCTGCTCGGCCATGATGGTGGCGATGTCTTCCATGTCGGCGTCTTCTTTTACGGTGGTCACTTCACCGCTCATGATGTCCGCCACTTTGGAGCCCAGCATCTTTTTCATCTGGGTTTTCAGGTCGAAATGCCCCTCGAAAGCCATCACCGAGTCGAACAGGGTGACAACCGTGGGCAGGTGAAGGTGTTTTCTTTGTTCCACCAGGTCGCTTTCGGTGACGATGCCTAAAAGGTTGCCGGTATCGTCCAGCACCGGGGCGCCGGAAACGTTGCGTTCCATCAGTTTGGCCGCCAGTTCCCTCACCGACATGTCCGGCGAAACAGTAAGCACGTTCGAACTCATTATGTCTTTGGCTTTGGGCATGGGCTGTTCCTGTAATTTCGTATTCAAACCTGTTCCGGCGGAACGCCGTTTTATCTAAACTCTCCGGCGCGCCCTAACCGGCGTCCGGCCCTGCGGCAAGTTCCCTAACACTCTCACCGCGTAATCGCTCTTCCTTGAATCTACTTCACTTGTCTCTTGTAGTCAACAGGGGGTTGGGATTGCCGTTTCAATTGGCATATAGGGGGGATCCAATGTGGTATCCACGCTTCAGGCGGGTGAAATTATAGCGACTTAATAGCGGCGAAAACGTCACGATTAAGGATCTGATCCCAATTACTCCATTTATAGAAACAGCCCCGGGGGAATAACTTCCCTGCGGTTTTTTATTGTCACATACAAAGGGAACGTTTACATTTCGCTACGCCTGGGTCGCCCTTTAAATGCTTCCCCGTGGTCGCCCGGCCACGGTCCTTAGCCGGTGGCTGTTGGAATATATCGTGATCCATCCGGCCCGAGGCCAAAATCGAATTAATGGGAAAATGGGTAGTGTCCCAGTTTGAAAGTACAGGGGAGATTCTTCACTTACGCTCAGAATGACAATATACAAATCGTTGATAGTATTGTCATCCTGGGCGAAGAGCAAGCGAAGTGAAGAATCTGTCTATTATTTGAGATTCAAACTGGGACACCACCTAATATCGCGCCGCGGCCCGCTGTCCGATGTGTTCGAGCCTCGGACCCTTTCCCTTCATTTGTCATGGCCTGTCGAAGGGTGATGGCAATGCGGGACTAAACTAAGCCCCCTTTAAATGGTTCGACAATCTCTCGATGGCTTTGTCGAACCCCAGTAGCGCCACAAAACTGCCTATCTTCGGCCCGGAAGACTGGCGCAGGAACACCCGGTAAAGGATTTTAAACCAGTCCTTCATTTTTATTTCCCGCTCCTTGGCCACGGTAAACGCCAGGGTCTGGATGGCGTCGGCCTCGGCGGCGGCGCCGGAGGCTTTCATGGACTCAAGCCCGGCAAGCAGGGCCGAAAGCGCCTCGTCAAGTTCCCTGCCCGGCTCCTCATCCACGTGCTGGGGCAGGTACACCTCGCGGTAAAATATGAGGGCTTTCTCGATTAGCTCGTCGTAATAGCGTATGTTCCCGGCGATGGAGGGCTGGTACTTCAACAGATAGTCCCGCACTATGGCCGGATGGTCCTCTTTCAGCGCCAGTATCAGGTCGTAGATCATGGAGTAGGTCACCAGCTTCCCTCCCTCCACCTTCTCGGCGTGGGCGCCTTTGGAGAGACGCATCACGAAAGGCGCAGGGGAATCCGGCGTGCCGTCGTACCCGCCCACCAGCTCAAGGTACTGGTCTATTATCTGCGGCAGTAACGGCAGGCCCATTTTCTTGGTCTGCTGGGGTTTTAGATACATGAAGTACAACAGCGAGTCCACCGGGCCGTAGCGTAGCCATTGGTCTATGGAAACGCCGTTGCCGATTTTCTTCGATATTTTGCGCCCCTGCTCGTCCAGGAACAGCTCGTATTTGAAAAGTTCCGGCGGCTCGCCACCCAATAGTTTCACGATGCGGCTGGACAACCTGCCGGACTCCATCAAATCCTCGCCGTGCATTTCGTAGTCTATGCCCAGGGCGCGCCAGCGCAAGGCCCAGTCCACCTTCCAGCCGACTTTACATGTGCCGTTTAAAACGCTCACCGTACCATGATGGCCGCAAGCTTTATATTTTCCCTCGGCGGGCGCGTCGCAAGCGTATGAGACCGTGTATGCGGCCGTGTCGTAACCGGTGACGCGGGTGGAGTATATCCTGCCGCAATTTTCGCAGACCGGGAAGAACGGGCTCCACGCCTCCCGTTTGTCCTCGCTTATGGTGGCGGTGAAAAGCTCTTTTACGGCGTCGTAATTGTCCATCACGGCTTTCAGCGCCTCGTTGAACGCGCCGGAGCGGTATTGCTCGGTGGAAGAGCGGAACTCGTATGTGAACCCGAAGGAGTCCAGAAACTCCCTCAGCTTTTTATTCATGTAATGGGCGTACGAAGGCTCCTCGCCGAAAGGGTCCGGCACGGAGGTTAGTGGTTTGCCCAGATGCTCTTTTAGCATTTCGCGGTTGGGCACGTTCTGGGGCGCCTCCCGCAGGCCGTCCATATCGTCTGAGAAAGCGATGAGATGGGTTTCCACCTCGGGCGCGATGGTTTTAAGCGCCTGCAACACGAAGGATGTGCGGGCCACCTCGCCGAAGGTGCCTATGTGGGGCAGGCCGGAGGGGCCGTAACCGGTCTCCACGGTCACTTTTTTCCTGCCAAGCTTTTCAAGCCGCGCCACAATCCGGGCGGCTTCAACGTATGGCCACTCTTTATATTCCATCTGAATCGCTACTGTTCCGGGATTAATTAAAAGATGGTGATTATAGCACT
Organism: Nitrospinota bacterium; assembly: GCA_016208975.1. Lineage (NCBI taxonomy): Bacteria > Pseudomonadati > Nitrospinota > Nitrospinota bacterium. The sequence goes on along the minus strand of JACQXA010000004.1, from coordinate 173,103 downwards.
ATCGAAGGAAAAGTAGCGGAGGCGCCGGGTGATGTGGGTGATGCCCCCACCGGGTGGGGGATCTTGATTCGGGCATGTATGCTTCCAAGGCCGCTTCCCCGTGGTCGCCCGACCGCGGGTTCCTGTGCGTATTGGAGAAGACCGGGGTCAGGCGCCCCCGGTGAAGCGCAACATTTTATTGCGGCTCGTTCCATATCACCCTTCGATAAACTCGCGGTGCGCCATTTGTCATCCCGGCCAAGCGTAGCGCGAGCCGGAATCAGGGCATCAACGAGGAATGGACGAAGCCCCGATGCCGGGTCAAGCCCGGCATGACAATGTTCCCACTATTGGGGATATTCTCACCCGGACTCCTTCCCTGCATTTGTCATGGCCTGCCGTACCATGACAACAAGGGTGGTAGCCATCCTTCGACGGGTGACACGAGGCTTACCCCGTGGCCGCAACCAGGGTTCAGCCAATAATAGCTAAGCCTAGTTTTTCGCGGTCCCTTCCACGTCCAGGACAATCTGGACCAAATCGTCCACCACCAGGGCTCCGGTCTCCAGCGCCTTGTGGAAACTTACGTTGAAGTCTTTCCGGTTTATGGTCCCTTCCGCGTGAAACCCAACCCGTTTCATTCCCATCATGTCTTTTATGGGCCCGTTCATCTCCCCGGTCAGCGTCACCCTCTTTGTGACCCCTTTAATGGTGAGGTCGCCCACCACGGTGTATTTCTTGCCCTTGGCCGTAACCATTTTGGAGACGAACGTCATTTCCGGGTACATCTGGGCGTCGAAAAAATCCGGGCTTTTCAAATGGTCGTCCCGCTTCTGTTCCCGGGTGTTTATGCTGGTCATATCCACTTTGCCCTCGGCCCGGGTCAGCTGGTCTTTGGCGTCCAGCTCAAAGGAGCCGGTGAACTTTCCGAACTCGCCCTGAACCGTGCTTATCACCATGTGTTTCACCGCGAACCCGACGCGGGTATGGGCGGAGTCCACCTCGAAACCTGTGGCGTGCGCAGAAGATGCGGCCATAGCCAGCGCCATTGCTGAGACGATAAGGAACCGTTTCATATAATTACCTCCAGAAGGGTTGATTACGATATTTCCCTAAAACAGCGTCTTATGGAAGGCCCTTGTGAATCCAGTCACATAGGCTAACCTTTATTAGTGGCCAGGTCCCGGAAGATATTACACATATTATAAGTATCTGGAATCATTCAACAGGATGGAGACATTTTACATTTTTTAAGGTTGGGTGGCCCGGAAAAACGCCTGCCGGGCTTAACCAAGCTTGCGCAATGCGCCGGATCCCAAAAAAATTTTGCAATCCGTGGCCTGTTTATATAGAATTAATGGATTCTAGACGGAAAAAGAAACAAGACACAAGCAGAGGTAAGGAAAAACCATGGCTCTTATGAAAGAGCGGAAGACGGAAATAATCGAAAAATTCCGCGGCAAGGAAACAGACACTGGCTCCCCGGAGGTGCAGATAGCCCTTCTCTCCGAGCGGATAAACACCCTCACGGAGCATTTCAAGACCCACAAGAAAGACCATCATTCGCGCCTGGGCCTTCTTAAAATGGTCAGCCAGCGCAGGCGTTTGCTGGACTACATAAAGAAAACCAGGTTCGAGCGGTACAAGGCCATAATAGAGGCTCTTGGCATCCGCAGGTAGCCGGGCCTCCCTTCGGGGCGAATGCCGGCGTCACACCACCATATTGCCGCGCGCGGGTTTAGTAAAATCCCGCGCCAAGGCTTCCGCCCATCCACACTCGCACGGCTAACCCCGCTTGGGCGAATCACACACGAAAAAGGAAACAGAAAATGCAGGCAGAAAGAGTAGAGTTACAAATAGGCGATAAAACGCTGTTTATAGAAACAGGCGTCCTGGCAAGACAGGCGGCGGGCTCCGTTGTGGTGGGATATGAGGAAACCATTATCCTCTCCACCGTATCCGCCGAAGACAGCCCCCGGGAAGGCCTGGGGGATTTTCTTCCCCTCACTGTGGATTACCGGGACAGGATAGCCGCCGCTGGCAGGATACCCGGCGGGTTCTTCAAACGCGAAACCAGGCCGTCGGACAGGGAGACGCTGATCTCCCGCCTGGTGGACAGAAGCGTGCGCCCCATGTTCGCCGAAGGCTACGGCAATGAGACGCAGGTTATCATCCACCCGCTCTCTTTCGACTATGAGCATGACACCGAGATGTTGAGCATCACTGCCGCTTCGGCCTGTCTTATGATCTCCCCCCTCCCATTCTTTACCCCGCTGGCGGGTGTGCGGGTGGGCCGGGTTGGCGGACAGCTTGTGGTGAACCCCACGTTGAAACAGGTGGCCGAGTCGGACATGAACCTTATCGTCTCCGGCACCGAGGATTCGCTGGTGATGGTGGAAGGCGGCGGCTCCGAGATTTCCGAGGAAGACCTGGTGGCGGCGCTGGAGTTCGCCCATGGCTGGGTGAAGAAACTGTGCGCAATGCAAAAAGATCTGGCCGCCAGGGCTGGCAAAACCAAGATGGAAGTGGCCGCGCCCGCGGTGAACGAGGACGAGGCGCTTATCGAGCAGAGGGTGGACCGCGCCAAATACCGCGAAGCCCTTCTCACCAAGGGTAAACATGAGCGCTCAAAAGCCATAAAAGATTACCGCAAAACCCTGATAACGGAGATTCTCGGCGGCGTTGAAGACGCGGGCCGCGCCGCTTCCCTTAAAAGCGCCTTCGAGGCGTTCCAGGCGCGGTTCGTGCGCCACATGATCTTGGAAGAAGGCCTTCGCGCCGACAGCCGCGGCACAAAAGATATCCGCGACATCACCATAGCGGTGGACGCTCTGCCCCGCACCCATGGTTCGGCGCTTTTCACCCGTGGCGAAACCCAGGCGCTGGTCACCACCACGCTAGGCACCGGGCAGGACGAGCTTATGCAGGACAGGCTGGAAGGCAAAGTCATCCGCCGGTTCATGCTCCACTATAACTTCCCCCCCTTCTGCGTGGGCGAGGTGAAACGCCTTTCCGGCCCCGGCAGGCGCGAGATTGGGCACGGCGCTCTGGCGGAACGGGCTATCGAGCCTGTGGTGCCTACCCAGGAGCAGTTCCCTTACACCGTCCGGGTGGTGTCTGAAATACTGGAGTCCAACGGTTCATCTTCCATGGCCTCGGTTTGCGGCGCTTCGTTGAGCCTTATGGACGCGGGCGTCCCCATAAAGGGCGCGGTGGCCGGCATAGCCATGGGCCTTGTGAAAGAGGGCGACAGGGTTGCCATCCTTTCCGACATCCTGGGCATGGAAGACGCCTTGGGCGATATGGATTTCAAGGTGGCCGGTACCCGCAATGGTATCACCGCCGTGCAGATGGACATCAAGATTGAAGGCGGCCTTGCGGTGGACATTATGCGCCAGGCGCTGGAACAGGCCCGGGAAGGCAGGATGCACATCCTCAACAAGATGAACGAGGCCCTGTCCACCCATCGCTCGGAGCTTAACCGCAACGCCCCGCGCATCCATACCATCAAGATCAACCCGGAAAAGGTGGGCGCGCTCATCGGGCCGGGCGGCAAAGTTATCCGCGGCATCGTGGCGGAAACCGGTTGCCAGATAGACATAGAAGACGACGGCTCGGTTATCATAGCCTCCACCAATGGGGACCAGCTGAACCATGCCCTGCGTCTGGTCAACTCCATAACCCAGGAAGCGGTGCCCGGCAAGATTTACATGGGAACCGTGAAACGGATCGTGGATTTCGGCGCGTTCATAGAAATTTTCCCCGGCACCGAGGGGCTTTGCCACATCAGCGAACTGGCCAACTACCGCGTCGGGTCGGTGAACGACGTGCTTTCGCTGGGCGAGGAACTGCTGGTGAAAGTGCTGGAGATTGACCCGTCCGGTAAAATCCGGCTGTCACGCCGCGAGGCTATGGCCGGTGAAGAGGGCGGCGAAGAGGGCGAAGGCGGCGAACGCGCGCCCCGGCGGCCATCGGGTGACCGGGAAAGGCGCCCCGGCGGCCATAGGGACAGCCGCGGCGGCGGTGGCGGCGGACGGGGTGATAGATTCAACCGCCGTTAACGGCATCCCCGTAATTTGCGAAACTAACAGTTTTTTCCGCTCCGTTTCGTTCGGGATCTGGATAAACGCCGGATCCCGCGATGAGACGGCGGAGAAAGCTGGGCTTTTCCATTTCCTTGAGCATCTGGTTTTCAAGGGCACCCTCCGGCGCGATGCCCGCTCCATAAACGTTGAGATAGACGAACTTGGCGGCCATGTGGACGCCTTTACCACCCGCGAATATACCTGCTACTCCGCCCATGTCCTGGCCGAGAACCTTGAGCAGACTTTCGACCTGGTGGCGGACATCATGCTCAACTCCGTATTCCCCGACGACGAGGTTGAGCGGGAGCGGCATGTGATCCTCGAAGAAATCAAGATGGGGGAAGACAGCCCCGCCGAAAACATTTTCGACCAGCTTTACCCCACCCGGTGGAGCGGCCACCCGTTGGGCAGGCTGATAACAGGAACCGTGGGTACAGTAAAATCCATAACCAAAAAGGACCTTCAAGACGCGCGGGAGCGTTATTACCGCCCCCCGTTCATGCTGGTTACCGCCAGCGGCGGGGTGGAGATTGGCGCGCTTGCGCAACTGGTGGATAAATATTTTGGAGGGTTGCCCCAGGGGATAGCCTCCCGCTCGTTCCCGGAACTGGTCACCAAAAACACGGTGAACGTTATAAAACGCCCGCTGGAACAGGCGCATCTCATCATGGCCGGGCCGGGCCTTTCCATGGCGGACGAAAGACGGAACGAGCTGGCGATTTTAAACACCGTCCTTGGCGGCGGCGCTTCATCCCGGCTGTTCCAGAAGATCCGCGAGGAGATGGGCCTGGCATATTCCATCCACAGCTTTTTCGACCAGTTTGTGGAAACGGGCATATTCGGCGTTTACGTCGCCTGCTCGCCCCAGTTTCTGGAGAAAATGTGGACAGCCCTGCACGGCGAGCTGAGCAGGCTGTTAAAAGAGCCGCCCGGCGAGGAAGAAGTGGCGCGCGCGAAGAAGATGCATCTTCGCGGGTTGAAGATGTCGTTCGAGTCCCCCTCGTCCCGGATGTACCAGATGGCCAGCCAGAAAATGTACCTTAACACCGCCCTTACCCACGAAGAGATGATAAGCGAGATAGAGGACGTGACCCCCGAAAAAGTGAACGGTTTGGCCGAGGGAATACTTAAAGACGGCGCCTATACGGTGCTCGCCCTCGGCCCAATATCCCGCTGGAAAAAAGCCAAGCTGAGGGTTTGATTAAAACTTATCCGCCCCGCAACACCTTCGCTTTTTGGGGGGCCATTTTAGTGAGCATGAGCCCCATCATCCACCTCAGCTATGACCATGTAAGATATCTCTTTAAGCTCCGCCGAACCAGCTGTTTCCCATGATATTTCCAGGTTTCTTTTGTCTATAATCCGGTCATTTATATTCCAGCCTTCAGAGTGACCTCCACCCCCCGTGGTGTCATATAAGCGGGCCCATCTTATAGATACGGTCTTCGATATTGATTTGAACCCTTTGCATGACCCGGAATAGCCATACTTTATAACATTGCTGTCTTCTCCCTGGGGGTCTATGCTTCCATCACCCGATTGCAACCTGTTGGTAAAAAGGTCTATTAGTACCGCCCCAGACTGTCTGTTTGTTGTCACAATCCCGTTTACGATGTGCAAGGCCACGGCCGTCCTCCCTGTTAATATTAATAGTATTGCTAAATTATACTAATTTATTTTCATGTCAATGCTTTTCTCCGCTGTCCGGTTTTTCCTTCACCCAGGGCTCTTCACCAACACCAATTTCCCGTGATGCGAAGAATGCCCCACCTGGCAAAAAGGCCGAACAATCTACCACCGCATACACCGATGTTGACCCCTGATTCTGCTCTGCGCCCCCTCCCTTCGATGGGAGGGGCAGGGGAGGGTGACACGCTTAATTGTCATGGTGTCAAACCATACAAGCCTGTCATGGCGAGGTTGTCGAGCCACGAACCATGACGGATAATGCGCTCCTCAGGCAGGCTTCGGCAGAGCTTGTCCTGAGCGGAGCCGAAGGGCTCAGCCTGACAATGCCAGGGATGGCATATTGCTTCCCTGTGGTCGCCGGACCACGGGCGCTGTCTTGTGCGCTGAAAACCGGGGTCGGGCGACCCCGGCGTAGCGAAAACGGCTGTCGAACCATTTGAGGGGGGGTTAGTTGTGGAGATTCTTTGCTGACGCTCAGAATGACATGACTCTCAAAGGCATCTGTTGTTGTCATGCTGAGCGGAGCGAAGCATCTCGAAGATTTGTACATCACCAGCGACTCAAACCAGTGGTGCAGTCCACTCCCCGGCGGCTCGTTGTTACAGCAAAACCTTTTTCGGCTGGATTGTGGTGAACGGGAACCCTGCCATAGGGATGCCGGTCTTCATGCCGATGGCCATAAGCTCACCGGTTTTATTCACAATGCGCACATATCCGGTTCCAGGCGCGTCTTCATACGTGGCCACTTCCGATACGGACACGGGCATGCCGTTCCTCAACCGGTCAACAGCATGGGCGATAACCACGGCCTTTGAAAGGTTCGAAAGCCCGTCGGACAAAGAAAGTATCCGCTCCTGGGCCTTTTCAAACCCGCCTTCCTTCAACTCATCCAGCGGGATGGAATTCTCCAGCGTGAAATGGCCGGTGGCGGCGCGGATAAGGCCGGAAAGATGGGCGTAAACCCCAAGTTTTTCGCCGATGTCGTTACACAGCGTGCGTATATATGACCCGGTGGAGACTTTCGCGGTGAACCTTACCACGTTCCCTTCCTTGCTTATGAAGGAAAGCTCCTTGATGTGGGCGGTAACCGGTTTGCGTTCCACGGTTATGCCTTGCCGGGCCAGGTCGTAAAGTCTTTCGCCGTCTATCTTCTTGGCGGAGTACATGGGGGGTATTTGCTGGATCTCCCCCGTAAACCCGGCCATGGCCTCTTTCACCATCTCATCGGTTATGCCCGAAGGATCGGCCTGGCTGGTAACTGCGCCGGTGCTGTCCTGGGTGTCGGTGGCGGAGCCCAAGGTCATGGTGGCTTCGTACACCTTGTCCATCTTTTCCAGGAACGGGAACACCTTTGTGGCCCTGCCTATGCCCACGGGCAATACCCCGGTGGCGATAGGGTCCAGCGTGCCGATGTAACCCACCTTTTTAACCTTCAGGGCTTTTTTCACCACCCGCACCACGTCGGCGGAGGTAATGCCCTGCGGCTTGTCTATAATTAAGAAACCTTCTATCCGTTCCATGTCCGAATTCAGCCAAAAAGTGTATATTCTATATCAGAGTCGGCTGGAATGCATGGCTTAATTATAATCCGGCGTGGAAAAATGATGGGAAACCGTAGGCTTGTTATAGGGGTGGACCTGGGCGGGACCAATATCCGCTCCGCCATTGTGTCGGCGGAAGGGAGTACGCTGGCGCGGGATAAACGCCCTACCGGCGCGCAGGATGGGTACCGCTCCGTTATTGAACGGATAGCCGAATCCGTGAAAACCGTGATGGGCGTTTCCGGCTTCGCGCCTGTGGCCATTGGCCTGGCCGTGCCCGGTGCCATAGATTTTAAACGGGGGGTGGTTACATACTCCCCGAACCTGCCGGGCTGGATAAACGCGAAAGTGGCGGAAGATTTAAGCGCCATGGTGGCTGTTCCAGCGTATCTTGAGAACGACGCAAACGCCGCCGCCGCAGGCGAAGGGTGGATAGGCGCCGCCGCTGAATGGGAAAACTTTTCGATGCTCACCCTTGGCACCGGGGTTGGCGGGGCGATAGTCCTCAATAGGCAGGTGTGGCATGGCTCGTCCGGCATGGCGGGGGAGCTGGGGCATCTGCCTTCGGGCAAGCCCGGTAGAGTTTGCGGATGTGGACGGGACGGTTGCGTTGAAGCTTACGCCTCGGCCAGCGGCGTGATGAAAACCGCGCACGAAAGGTTTTACGAGAACGACGCCATCTGGATCCGGACCGCCGCCGGAGATTTCGTGGGGAAAGTGGACGCCAGGCTTTTAGCCCGTGGCGCCGGGGAGGGCGACCCGCTGTGCCGCGAAATCTTCGACGAGGCTGGCGCGTGTCTTGGCCGGATATTATCAGCCGTGGCGCTCACGCTGGACGTGGCCAATGTGGTTATAGGCGGCGGAATGGCAGAGGCCCTGGCATTTATAGAGCCGGGCATGCGGCGTGAAGCTTTAAAAATGGCCTACACCCTCAACGAGACAAAATTGAAAATAACCAAAGCCGCGTTGGGCGATGACGCGGGCATTTTGGGCGCCGCCAGGATCGCCATGAAATCAGCGGGAATATGCTGAAGATTATCATTAAAGTCGCCCTGCGGGAGATTCGCGGAGCGCTCACAAGGTCGTTGCTCACCATGCTGGGGGTCATCATTGGCGTGGCGTCGGTTGTGGCGATGGTGTCCCTGGGCGAAGGCGCCAAGCGGGACGTGGTGGGCAAGATAAAAAACCTTGGAACAAACCTGTTAATCGTGCGGCCCGGCCTTCTGGAGCGGGGACATGTGCGCCGGGCGCCCGCCCAAACCCTGACGCTGGACGACGCCGAGCTTGTGAAAAAACATGTGGCCGGCATACGCTACGTGGCCCCGTCGGTGTACCAGAACGCGCAGATAAAATATTTCGCCCGAAACACCGCCACCAACATAATCGGCGTGACGCCGGAATACCTGGAGGCGCGGGGGTTCGCCGTGGGGGACGGCCGGTTCATAACGGCTCAGGACGTGGCCGGGGCGCGGCGCGTTGTGGCCCTGGGCAGTGAAGTGGCCGATAAACTTTTCAGCGGCCTGCCCGCCATAGGGAACATGGTGAAGATAAACGGCGTCAACTTCCAGGTTGTGGCCATTATGGCGGAGAAAGGGGAGATGGGGTGGTACAACGCCGACGACCAGGTATTGATCCCCATAAGCGCCTTCCAGCGGCGGCTGGTGGGGGTGCGGTATATAAACGAGATCGCCATAGAGGTGCAGGACGAAAAGGATATGGACTACGTGATGGACCATGTGGTGAAACTTCTCCGTAAAAGCCATCACCTCATGGAGGGTGAGGAAAACGATTTCCATGTGCGTAGCCAGCTTGAAATCATAAAATCCATGGAGGAGATCACCCGCACCTTCACCTATTTGCTGGGCGGCACGGCGGCCATATCGCTATTGGTCGGCGGCATCGGCATTATGAACATCATGCTGGTTACGGTTACCGAGCGCACCCGGGAAATAGGCCTTCGAAAGGCCATCGGGGCCCGCAGGAGCGACATACTCAAACAGTTTTTGGTGGAGTCCACCACATTGTCCGGCGTGGGGGGCGTGATAGGCGTCCTGTTTGGTTACGGGGTGTCCCACATGATCGGCCGGTTTTCGCAATGGGAGACTTATGTGTCGCCCCAATCAGTTATATTGGCTTACTCGGTGGCGTTGTTCGTGGGGATTTTCTTCGGATGGTATCCTGCGTGGAAAGCCTCCAAGTTGAATCCCGTGGACGCTTTAAGGAGAGAATAGTATGCGGGTAGTGGATGGCATGGTGGCCGTGGTGAAACCCAGGAAGCCGTTTTTAGACTGGCTGGAGGCGCTTCCCGATCCGGTCAAGGGTGTTACGCTGGCCCAGTTGGGCGAAGACTGCATGACATTTATCATCCCATCATACGACTCCATGAACGACGCGCTGGACCATGTTTATGGTGATTACGAAATCATATTCGAGTTGGAGCTTGCGGGCTGGTGGGAAGAGGAATCGGACTGGCCGAAAGACCGCACGCTGAAAATGTTCAAGGACTGGTTTGCCGTGGAGATCCATAGCATGGTTTACGCCCTGGGACTGGACGGCGCGGACGCGGAGGGGGAGGGGGTGTAAATAATTACCTGGATGATATTAAATGTGCATTGGTCTTGCTTACGCTTCCCCGTGGTCGCTGACCACGGTTCTTAAGGTCGCGCCAACCACGGAACAATCTCACCCCCGGTGCTGTAACCGCAATTCCCTTCTTTTTCTCGCCTGTTCGTTACGCCGTTTGTCATCGCCGGTCTCCAGTATCAGCGCGGGCACCGGCGATGGTTTGCCGTTTTCGTCCACCGCCACCATGGTGAAGTAGCAGGAATTGCTGTGGACCACATTGCCGGTGGTCATCTCCTCGCTGGTGATGCGGATGCCTATCTCAATGGAAGTCCTGCCCACCCAGTTCACCGAGGCGTGGAAGGATACAAGTGACCCCACATGGACGGGCGTGCGGAAATGCACCTCGTCCACCGACGCGGTGACGCAGTATTTGCCCGAATGCCTGCAGGCGCAAACATACGCCACCTTGTCGGCGATGGATAGAAGAACGCCGCCGTGGACGAATCCGGCCATGTTGGCGTCGTTTGGCATCATAAGCTGGCTCATCACCGTGCGGGAGGCGGATATGGGCTTTCCGGTCAACTGGTCGCTCATTTTTACCTTTGATTTATTGACTGTATGAAAAACCGGGCCATTATATACTGCCAGGCCCGGTGTTGTGCTATAATCCCGAGTTCGCGCCGGAGAGATGACCGAGTTGGCCGAAGGTGCACGCCTGCTAAGTGTGTGTAGGGGTAAAACCTTACCGAGGGTTCGAATCCCTCTCTCTCCGCCAGAACGGTCCCTTAAAGTTATGCGCGTTGGTTCTCCTAGCCCGCCTAAAATCTAGCCAGTGAAATCATGAATTCGTAATAGCGGTAATTTCGCCTCTTTTTCCAGGGGTATGCCGTGCGTAAGATGATAGTAGCTACCATTAGAGGCTGTCAATACAGCGCGTAAAAGCGGATGGGGAATGGATTCCCGCTGGTTATAGTTCATATTTTCAAACGTGAATTGCATTAGGCTTCCCAGGTGTTTGAAAAATGAAATGAGAATGAATTGGCGAAATAGTTTCATGAGTTAGGCCCCACTTTCCGCCACCTCACCAGCCTTCACGTAAAATAAATTTTTAATAATTGACAATATATTTAATATTGTATAAATTTACCGCAATGATCAGGGCATGCCGTATCGTCCTGCGCCGAATGGTAGGGTTTCTATCCTATACATATAAGGAGAAGGGGGATGTCTAATAAAGATGAAGAGGGGAAAACTTTCGGTCGCCGCGATTTTATAAAAACCGCCGCGGTTACAACTCTGGGGGCGATAGCGGGGCTTGCCACTGAAGGCTCCAGCAGGCCCGCTCTGGCGCAAACCGCCTCCGGTGGCGGCTCGTTGCCGGACTCCACTCCCATTACCAGCCTGCTGGACGCCGCCAACGCCTCAGTGCTTACCGCAACCGCCGCCGCCCTTACTAAAGCCGATCTTCTGAATCTGCGGCAGGCAGACGAATATAAAACCGCTTCCCTGCTTACGGGGGCGCACATGCAACTGACTGTGGCGGATCTTCAATCCATCGAAGAAGCCTTTGACATGCAAAACGGCACCTATCCCGGCTCATCCAGCGCCCGAATGGCCCGTTCCGGCGGATACGACCCGTCCGTAATGGACACAACCGCGTGTTGCTGTTGTAGCACAGCGCCGTGCTGTTGTTGCACCGCCGCCGCCCAGGCCGATTCGGCGCGCGATTGACAATCCCCGTCCGTCCGGTGACTGGGTCACGTCAGGATGGTCAGGTCAAGGAGGCTGGAATGTCCGATCAAACGAAAGATACGAGTGAAACCGTAAATCCCGGTTTCGTGAAGACCGCCGCGGCCATCGCGGTGGGGGCGGCGGCTGGAGCCGCCTGTTCAAGTTCAGACAGCAGTACGACCGCCTCTGGCGGCGGTACGTTGCCAGATTCTACCGCCATAAGCGACCTTATGGACACGGCCAGCGCCTCGTTGCTTACAGCAACGGCCGCCCAGTTGACGAAAAGCGACCTGCTCAACCTTCGCGAGTCCGACAGGTACAAGACCGCGTCTTTGCTTGGCGGGAGCGCAATTTACCAGTCGCTTTCGGTGGCCGATCTGGAATCAATAGAGAGCGCGTTCGACAATTACTACGGTACCAACGGCGCAAGCGGGTCGCGCATGGCCCGAACGGGAGGATACGACCCATCCGTCATGGACACAGTAGCATGTTGTTGTTGTAGCACCGCGCCATGCTGTTGTTGCACCGCCGCCGCCCAGGCGGATCCCGTTAACGAACAGCAGTAACGGAAGGTTTGAGCGAAGGGGGGGCTGAAGGGCGCGTACCAGACAGTCCGTATTGCGCGCTCTTCCCCGGAGTGCGCCCGGCGTACGGCGCCGTGGTTCCCTTTCGCCGGTCGAGGTATGCCTGAATGCGTCAACTCAAGGTTTTAATGGTTCACCCTCCGGATCCTGAGGGGCATCCCAATCCGTTCCAATGGCGTTGTGAGCCGCTGGGATTAGAATATGTGGCCGCCGCCTGCAAACAAGACGACCACATACCCCGTATTCTCGACTTGCGTCTCTGGCCAGACCGTCTGGAATCCGCAATCATTGAATTCGAGCCAGACGTGGTGGGGACAACAGGTTACTCCATGCATGTTTACAGGGCCCGGGAGGTATGCGATACGGTCAAGCGGCTCCGGCCAGGCTGTTTGACAGCCGTAGGCGGACACCACGCAACTGTGGCTCCAGAAGATTTCATGCATCCATCGGTGGACATGATTTTTAGAGGCGAAGGAGTCCGCCAGTTCGCAGGAACACTAAAGCGTTTGGCGATGGGCGATAGCGATCCTGCCAGCGGCGCAGAGGGGGCGATCCGGAAGGGGATGGACGGGTTGTTCACACCAGTCAACGGCCACAAATTGCCATCCCGCGCGCCAGACCTGCTCCCCCTCCCCGCCAGGGACATGAATCCAGCGGACCGAGGCTGTTACCGGATGGGCGCTTTCGAGTCGGTGGCGCTCATGGCCACCTCGGTTGGATGCGCGTTCAGGTGCAACTTCTGCGCTCTATGGAAGCTTATGGACGGCGCCTATATGGCCCGCGATATCGACAGTGTCGTGGAAGAACTGGGCGGCATACAGGAAGAGTATGTTTTTTTCACCGACGACGAGCCCTTCACAGACCGTAAAAGAATGGAGCGGCTCGCCGACGCCGTCATCGCCGCCGGGATCAAAAAGAAGATAATGTCATATTGCCGGGCGGACACGATGACCCGCCACCCGGAGCTTGTCGCCAAATGGCGCGATGCGGGGCTGGTGGGGGTTTCCATGGGGGTGGAAGCGGTGACCGAAAAGGAGTTGGACGGTTTTAATAAACGGATCAAGCCTTCCCAGGTGGAAGAGGCGTTCATGGTGGCCCGAAGGATCGGGGTGGAAATATTTCCGTTGTTCATCGTAGGGACCGATTACCAGCCCAAGGATTTTAAACGGCTGGCCCGGTACATCCAGCGCCATAACATAGAAAACCCGATCTTCAGCGTCCTCACCCCGTTACCCGGTTCAGACCTGCTCACCGACTTTTCCGCGATAACTGAAACTGTTAGTGGTGGCCGGCCCAATTGGGAACTTTTCGATCTGCAACATCCGGTGACAGCCACGGCGATGCCGAAGGAGGCGTTCATGCGCGCCTATTACGAATTGTGGGGCTCCACGCGAGTGGTCGCCCGGAAAGGATGAATAAACCATGACCGGCCAAAACGATGGCGGGCGGCGGTTGCGTTGCCTGCCCACACAACTGACCCCGGTGGATGGGGGCGTTATCATCTCTCGCGGGGCTACAAGCTTTGTGGCCCAGGGGGAGCAGGCCGCTGAAGCGGCGCGCCGCTTGATGACCGCCGCGCTGGATCCGGAAGGTATAACGGCGGCGGAACTGGCGGCCCTCTTTCCGCCCGCCGACGCCGATGCGGTTAACCGGCTTGTGTCGGCGCTGAAGGCCAAGAGGATACTGGTCCCTGTCAATGGATCCGGGCCGTCCGCCCCGGCGGAGGAGTCGGCCCTGGATGTTTTTTACTGGACCCTCGGCGTCAACGGCGGCCCGGAAGCTGGCCGGCTCGCCCGGACGCCGGTGGTTATCATCGGCCTCAACGGAATCTCCCGCCGGATGGTGGCGGCGCTGGCCGAAGGGGGCGCGCGGAACGTTACGGTTGTCGATTTCCCCTTGTTACGCAACCTTACCATGTTCGGCAAGGGGGATGAGCCAGACCTTGATGGCGGCCGGTGGCCCGGCGGCGTAAGCGCGCCGGTTCCTTACAGCAGATGGAAGGAAGGGGAAAGCTCACCAGGCGCAATGGTGGGCACCTGCGATTTTGGCGGTCCCGCCATCTTGCGTGACTGGAACCGTTACGCCGTGGCGGAGAAGATATTTTTTCTGCCGGTAACAGTAAACCGTGGAACAGGCTTGATCGGCCCGCTGGTGGCGCCGGGAGAGACCCCGTGCCTTGAATGCCTCCTGGTCCGGGAAAACGCCAATCTCACCGCCCCCGCGCCGTTACGCGCGCTGGACGCGCAGGCTTTCGCGGGGCAGTTAGTGGCCCCATTGCATCCCACCATGGCCCCCATGGCCGCCGACGCCGCAGTGATGGAGCTGACCCGTTTCTTCGACTTCCCCTGGCTCTGGCGGAAGGGAACCGCCACCGAGATGGATCTGGTGGCCACTGCCGTGCGGCGCCACACCGTATATAAAATTCCCCGGTGCCCGGTTTGCGGGAACGGCCAATATCGCTCCCCCTTCAATATCCAGAAGGAGGAATTCGACGGCGGTTACTCGCTGATCCAGCGGTTGCAGGAGCTTTCGGGGGTGCCAGATGCGTAACGGCGCCGTACACGACTGGCGAACCAGGTTCACCGCCAGCCTTTCCCGGCTGGTGGATAACCGCGCGGGCATTATCAAGACATTGCACGAATCCCCCTTGTCACCGGGGGCGCCCCGTTTCAGCCATGTTTATGCCCTGGCGTCCAACACCCGCGCCTTCTGCGGGCAACGTAATTTCGCCAACTCCGGCGGGGCCGCCGCCGATGTGGTAACAGCCGCCGCCAAGGCGGTAGGGGAGGCGGTGGAGCGCTATTGTGGCGCGATTTTCGACATGGACGAGTTTCCACTGACCTCGGCCGCCGCCGCCGGGTTTAACTGTGTGGATCCGGCCTCTTTCGCATTGCACAGTCCGGAGCAGTACGCTCGTAAAGGCTTTGTCTATGTCCCGTTCACCGAGGATACCACCGTGCGCTGGAGCCCCATGGCCGACGCCGCCACCGGCGAGGTGGTATGGGCTCCGGCAGGGATGGTCTATGTTCCGTACTTTTACCACACCCACGGGGACGGCCGGCGCGACGCGCCCGTGGCCCAGCCCATCTCCACCGGGCTGGCCTGCCATGTAAACCCGGTGAAGGCCGCCATATCGGCCATATGCGAAGTGGTGGAGCGGGATTCCGTGATGCTCCACTGGCAGGCGATGCTGGCTCCGCCCCGCATCATGGTGGAATCCCTCAGCGACTATAATTACGACCTGGTCACCCGGTTCGAGTCGGTGGGGCTGGAAGTGGTCATGTTCGACCTGACCACCGATCTTGGCATCCCCACCATACTTTCCGCCATCCGCTCGGAACGGCCCGGCGAGCCGGCGTTCATCGTGGCCGCTTCCACCGAGCCGGATCCTGAAAGCGCCGCCCGCAAGAGCCTGGAGGAACTGGCCCATACCCGGCGCTACGCCCATCTGGTGAAACGGTTTTCCACCGACAAGGCCCTCAGCGCCGCTCCCGGGAACGATTTCAACGTGAAGGCACAACAGGACCACCTCCTCTTCTGGTCCCGGCAGGACCGCCTGCCGCTGACCGATTTCCTGTTCGCCTCCAAAAGAAGGATCGAGTT
The DNA here is from genome assembly GCA_016208975.1 of Nitrospinota bacterium. Lineage (NCBI taxonomy): Bacteria > Pseudomonadati > Nitrospinota > Nitrospinota bacterium. Next base: position 157,326 of record JACQXA010000004.1, on the reverse strand, counting down.
CGACGATGTGACCCCGCTGGCCAACAGAGGGGACGTGGACGGAACGATCCTCGCAAAAATGGTGAACGCCCTCGGCGCGGCGGGGCATCGAACCCTGCTTGCGGAACTGACAACACCCGATGTGGCCGACGCCGGTTTCGCGGTGGTTAGGGCCATCGTACCCGGTCTGCACCCTATGTTCATGGGACACAGCGACAGGGCCTTGGGCGGGCGCCGTCTGTTGGAAGCGCCGGAACGGATGGGACATGCTCCTTTTGACCCGGGGCGGGGAGACAATATGTACCCGCATCCATATCCATAACGAATCCAGACTAAAAAGGAGCTTGCACAGTGTCAATCACCTCCCAGTCGCTCATGAGCATGACCGGCGAAGATTTGACCACAGCCCTATGGGAGCTGTTCCACGAGAACACCAAACTGTCCCGCCTGGACTTTCCGGTTCCCACAGAGGCGGTGGTGGCGGTTATGGCGCAGATGTCCGAGTCGTTGAGTTACGAGACCGCCGAGGTAACGCCCCTTCCGGGGCCGGGGGCCTTTCCAGTTCCAACGCTGTCCTTGGCCGACGCCATTGTCCGCCGCAATTCCGCCCGCTCCTTTTCCGGCGCGCCAGTTACCCTCCCGCAACTTGGCGCCCTGCTTTACTATGGGTACGGAGTCAACAGGACCGCCCAGGAGACAGGATTCGGCAGGGCTTTCCGGAACGCCCCCTCCGGCGGCGGGCTTTTCCCTCTGGAAATTTATTTCGCCGCGCGCGCGGTTGAGGGGTTATCCCCCGGTCTTTACCATTATCAATCCCTTCGTCAACAAGCCGAGCGGATAGCCGGGGAAACCGCCGTCAACAAAGCTCTCGGCTCGCTTATGCAGGCCGATATCGCCGCCACTGCCCCGGTAACCTTTTTCATCACCGCGCTCTTCAACCGGACGGTGTTCAAGTACCGTGACCGGGGTTATCGGTTCATTCTTCTGGAGGCGGGGCATGTGGCGCAAAATATCAACCTGGCGGCGGAGGCCGTTGGCCTCGCCTCTCTGAATATCGGCGGCTATGTTGACCGGGAGGCCGACGAGGCCCTGGATCTGGACGGCCTGTCCCAGTCCACCGTGTATGTGGTCAGCGTGGGGGAACGGGGCGGCGCGGGCGAAGGCGCCATGGTGTAATCGGCCAATGACCATTTCCCGGCTTCCCTGCATTCCCGGGCTGGACGCTTTTCGGGCCGCCACACTGGAAGACATACTCGATGGTCTGCGCCGGTACACTTCTCCCGACGCGTCATTGTTCGTGGCCGATTTGACCCTTGGCGCCTGGCGGAGCGAGCAGGTGGCCCGGGAGTTTCTCGGTCAACTAGGCGTCAGCCTGCCCGCTGAGGGGAGTGAAGATTCCAGAGGCTCCGGCATAGGCTTCTGGATAGACGTGGAGAATCGTGGAGGCGCCACCCTCATCAACGCGTTATGCCGGGCTGAAACCACGCTCAACGAAGCGGTTGCCGCGGCGCCAGCCACTTTTCTGATACTCGCGCCGCGTTATGACGGAGGGTGGGGGGAGGATAACGAGCGTTTCATCGCGGCTCTGGCCCAGGGTGTCAGGGACTCCAAACACCGGTTGTTAATCGCTTTTGCGCCGGGTGACGCCGTTTCACTAACTGGCGTGGAAATCCGTTTTCTGGATGATGGCCACCCGACAATTGCGGCATCCACCGCGCAGGCCGCGCCCGCAGACTATTACTCGTTCATCCCCGGCGCCATCGATCCGGCTGTGGCTCAACAGCTTGTGGCCGAAGGCGCGCCGGACGACCTTTATGGACTGCGCCTTTCCCACGGCTGGGTTCTTGTTCCACCCGAGCGCCGCAAGCCGCCCAGACAATGGCCTGCGTCAATCCTCCAGTCCTGTCTGCCCATGGCGCGGCGGATAGGCTGGCTTTACGCCTTCTGGAATTACGCCCTGCCCGAAGGACATCCAGATTACGGCGCGCTTGTAGCCGAGGCGTGGCGGCGGTTACAGGAAGGTGGAGGCGACATCGCCCGGCGGCTCATCCAACGGGCGCTACAGACCGCGCCGAACGGGGCAAGCCGCGCCGCGTTCATCGAGCAATACCAATGGATGCGTATCGCAACCCACCGTTTTCACGAGGCGGGAGAGGAAGCCGATCCGCCAGAAGGGCTGGCGCCGGAACGTGCCGGAACCCTTTTCTGGCAGAAAGCCTGGGGGCTGGTCATGAGCCACAGGCCCGGGGAGGCCCAGCCACATTTCGAAAAAGCGTTAGAACTCCTGGATTACGCCGACAATGACATAAACAAGGTTTACCTTCTCAATATATACGCGCTTAACCGGATGAGGCTTGGCGCCATGGAAGACGCCGTGGCCATTGAAAAAAAGATCGAGGGCCTGTTCTCCTCCGGCGCCGTTAAAGACTGGCACATGGAGTACATTAATTATCTCAACCTTGCGCGGCTCATGCGCAAGACCGGGGACGGCAAGGCGGCGCGGAAGTATTACAGCCGCGCTTTTGACACCGCGCGGGGAAGCTGGAACGAGGTGGACGCGGTCTATTTAAACCTGAGCGAAGGATTGCTCGCCCATGGCGAAGGCGACCTTGTAACCGCCGCCGCCGCATGGTTTAGGGCGGCCGTATTCTACGCCGCCCTGGCATATCCGGAGGCTGTAGGATGGCGGATAACCGAAACGTTGCGGGCGGCCGCAAGGGCCGCAGGCGTGGCCGATCCCGGCGCTAACGCGGATGTGGAAACCTGCGCCGCGCTACTTCTGAATATAACCCGGGCCTCCGCCATGGAGGCCGGAATGGGGGAGTTGGCCCGCAATCTCGACGGTTCCATGAAAGCCGAGCAGGCGCCGGTGTTCGTCACCTGGGACATGTGTCCGGCGGGCGCCTCTCTTGACGCTGTGGGAAGCGATGGATGGGGTGTGCTTGCCGGAACCGTAAGCCGGATGGTCCCGGCGTGGGATGGGCCCGCTCACCGCCAGTTGCGCCGGGGGCTGTTCGGCGCCATGCGTTTCGCCGTTCCTGCGGCTCCATGGCGGGAACCGGCGCTGGTCGTCACCGACGACCGCCGGGGTTTTAACATGCCATGCGGCCGGGAGCGGATCCTGCAGCTGGCGGTGACGCGCAAGGTGGCGACCGCATATATAGGTGATGAAAAGATAACCCTGACAGATAACATAGCCGGTCACCTGATGGAGATGGCACGGTTCAGTTTAAGCCCGGCGGTTGGAATGACAATGGCCTTGGATGGCGGAGTTCTGGTCCGGTTCAACCGCTATTTCACCCCCTGCCGGATAGATGGGGACGAAGCGGCGTTGGTGAATGCTGTCACATGCCGGCCGGCCGGCGTTGGACTTGAGGATGGATGCGCCACAACCGGCCTTTCCCGGAAACGGTTTTGGGAAGCGGCCGTTAAGCTTTCTGACCAAAGGATATTGGCCGCGCAGGGGAACGGCGCCAGCGGCTATTGCGGCGCGTAATAGGTGGTTTCCGAATAAGCCAGCGCCCCGTCCATCCCGTAGCTTTCCACGATGCTGACTATGTCTTGCGTCCCGAAAAACCAGCGTATCCGCGTTAGGCCGTTGGGCGATTTTATCTCGAACAGCGCCGCGGGGCCGGTGTTCCTGCCGTTTGTGTATTCCACAAGGCGAGTTCCGGCGTAATCGTACACCGCAAACCCGGCGGACTGGCCGGACAAGGCCACCTGCGCCGAGGTGTTGGCCTTTTTGTCGCCGCCGAAGTCGTTCCTGAAATAAAAACTCCGCACGCCGCTGGCCACGTTTATCTCAACGCTGGAGCTGAACTTTTTCTCGATGGTCATCGCGGATGGGGAGGCCGAATAGATTATGGACTTGGCGCGGTACTGCTTTGTGCGCTTCCCGTCCTCGTTCAAGGTGGATTGCGCGCTGGCCGCCGCCGTGGCCATAACGAACGCCACCAGCGTCCCCGTGAAGATTCTTTTGAGCGCTGATTGACTGAAAAGCATGATTCCCCAAACCAAAGCGTTATTGAATAAAGCGTGATGATTTTATCACAATAACCCCGGGGCATACGCCGGGTTATCCACAATTGTGTTACCCTTTCAGCTTTAAATCAGCCAGGGGTTATGGGCACGGCAGTTTTTTACGTTTCCGGCCATGGGTTTGGCCATGCCGCCAGGGCTTCGCAGGTGATAGGCGAGCTGGCGCTGACTTTTGGACACAGGGTTGTGGTGAGAACCACCGCGCCGGAATTCCTGTTCCTTCGGGGCTCCGCCGGGCTGGCGGAAAAGGTAACGGTGGAACGGGCGGAGGTGGACCAGGGCCCTTCCCAGCCGGACTGTTTCACCACCGATTTCGCCGCCACATACAGCCGGTACGCCTCCATGCTAACCTCTTTCGACGGGCTGTTAGAGGCCGAGTTCCGCCATGTAAGCCGCATAAAACCCTCGGCGGTGGTGGCGGACATTTCTCCATTGGGAGTGGCGGTTGGGAAAAGGCTGGGGGTTCCAACATTTGTGGTCGCCAATTTCCTGTGGGACTGGATTTTTAAGGATTACGCTAAAAAATATCCGAAATTCGACATCATATCCAGCCTGCTAACCGGGATATACAAAGAGGCGGACGCCATTTTGAGAACTCCTTTTTCCGGCGGATTCGAGCCTTATAGCAACGTGGTTGACATACCATTGATAGCCCGCCGCTCCGCCAAAAGCCGGGAAGATGCCAGGAGGAGCCTGGGGCTGGACGAGAATGGTAAATACGCGCTGGTGTCTTTCGGCGGTATCGGGGCCGAGGGTTTTTACACGGGGCTGGAGGATCGCGTCACCTCCATGGAGTTATTGACTCTTCGAGGGACGCCCGGCAGGTCCGGCCGGACGATAAGTTTCGACGGCGCGAAGGTGGCCCACGAAGACCTGGTGATGGCCGCGGACGTGGTGATAGGTAAGCTTGGCTACGGGCTTTGCGCCGAAATTGCGGCGGCAGGCAGGCCCATTCTTTATACACCGCGGAACGATTTCGTAGAATACAATGTATTAGAGGATGGAATAAGAAAACTTGTTCCGTCATTTTGTCTTGAGCGGGATGAGTTTTTCGGCAAGAGCCTGGAGCCCGCGTTGGCGGCGCTTCTTAAGGTCTTATGCGGCATGGCGCCGGACCCCATGAATGGCGCCCATGTCACGGCCGGGATGATTAATGACGGGATGGGCGCGTTATAAATGAGCGTTAACGAGCGGATAGTGTTGATGCCGGGGGAGCTTTCCGGGGAGTTCTTAAAAGAAGCGCTCGACGGCATCCGCGACTCCATAAAGATAATAGACCGCGAATACAGGGTCATCTACGCCAACCGGGCCGGGCTTCTTATAGCGGGCCAGCCGCTTGCGAAGCTGGCGCGCGAAGGCAAGAAGTGTTTCGAGGCGTTCTACAACAGCGAAGTGGAATGCTCATACTGCGTGGTAACGCAAACGTTCAACACCGGCCAGCCCGCGTTCAACACTTTTACCGCCAACATCGGCGGGGAAACCAGGTTCAAAGAGGTTTCCGTATTCCCCCTTACCGACCCTTCCGGCAAGGTTGATCGGGTAATCGAGATAATCCGCGATGTCACCGACCTGCGGCGGGACCTTTCGGCTACGGAAGAATTCTCCAACATCATCAGCCGGGACGAGAAGATGTCGGATGTGTTCAGGCTGATGGAGTCGGTGGCGCCCACCAGCTCCACGGTGCTCATTTTCGGGGAGACCGGCACCGGCAAAGAGCTGGTGGCCCGGGCCATCCACCAGGCGTCCAAACGGGCAGGCAAAAAATTCGTGGCCATAAACTGCGGCGCCCTCACCGACACCCTTCTGGAGACCGAGCTTTTCGGCCACGAGAAAGGGGCGTTCACCGGGGCCGAGCAGAGGCGCATAGGCAAGTTTGAGCTGGCGGACAAGGGCACCCTGTTTCTCGACGAGATAGGCAACATTTCCCCTGCCATGCAGGTGAAGATACTTCGCGCCCTCCAGGAGGGTGAAATAACCCGCGTGGGCGGCAACGACACCATAAAGGTGGACGTGCGTTACATTTGCGCCACCAACCTGGACCTGAAAGAGGCTGTGAGAAAAGGAGGGTTCCGCGAAGACCTTTATTACAGGATAAACGTGGTGCCTATCCATTTGCCACCATTGCGGGAGCGGGCGGGGGACATCAAATACCTTGCCGAGCATTACCTTCAGAAATTCAGCCGCGACATGGGGAAGAATATCGCCGGATTTTCGGCGGAAGCGCTGGAGCGGATGAAACGCTACTCCTGGCCCGGCAACATAAGGGAGCTTGGCAACCTGGTGGAACGGGCCGTGATCCTTACCCGGGGGCCGGTGGTGGAAAAAGTGGACATCCCGCAGGACAACTTTCCGCCAAAGACAGCGGAGCCCGGTTCCGGCGCGCTGGAGTTGCAGGACGTGGTGGCCCAGGCGGAGAAAAAATACCTGTTGGAGTCGCTCAAAAGCCATCACTGGAACATCACCGAAACGGCCCGGGCCGCGGGGGTGAACGCCCGCACCATTCACCGGAAGATGAAGGAATTCGGCATTAACCGGGAGGATTAAATGCCATGAACCAGCTTGGGGCCCAGAAAAGCGCGTATTTAAAATCCGCCGCCCATCAGCCGGTGGACTGGATGCCCTGGGGCGATGGGGTTTTCCAGCGCGCCCGGCGGGAGTCAAAACCGGTATTGCTGGACATCGGCGCCGTGTGGTGCCACTGGTGCCACGTGATGGACAGGGAATCCTACGAGAACGCCGATACCGCGCAAATAATAAACGAACGGTTCGTTGCGGTGAAAGTTGACCGGGACGAGCGCCCGGACCTGGACCTGAGATACCAGCGCATGGTGTCGGCCCTTTCCGGGCAGGGGGGATGGCCGCTAACCGCGTTCCTTACGCCCGATGGAAAATGTTTCTATGGCGGCTCCTATTTCCCGCCGGAGAACATGATAGGACGGCCCGGATTCCCCACGGTGCTAACGAAAGTGGCGGAGTTTTTCCAGGAGAGCCGCGACAAGGTGGACCAGGCGGCGCAAGAGCTTTATGACGCGCTGACGGAAACCACGCCGGAATCCGGAGACCAGATACGAATATCCTCCGATACCATAAGCGCGGCTGTTAACCATATGACCCGCGGTTTCGATCCTCTCAATGGCGGGTTCGGCAACGCCCCCAAGTTTTTCCATTGCCCGGCGTTGATGACGATAATGGCGTTGTGGCGCGCGGACAAGGACCAAGAGCTGGGGAGCGTCCTGCGTCACACCCTGCGGCAAATGGCCGATGGCGGCGTGCGGGACCATCTGGCGGGCGGATTCCACAGGTATTCCGTGGACGCAACCTGGGGCGTCCCCCATTTCGAAAAAATGGCGTATGACAACGCTGATCTATTGAAAATATACTCAGCCGCCTATTCGGCCACTGGTGAAGAAAAGTTTCTGGACGCCGCCAGGGAAACCGCCAGGTTCACCCGGGAAACGCTGATGGACCCGGCGGGCGGGTTTTACGCCAGCCAGGACGCGGACATCAACCTGGACGACGACGGGGATCATTACACCTGGTCGGCGGCCGAGGCCGCCGCCGCGCTTTCCGGCGACGAGCTGGAGATTGTCCGCAGGCGTTACGGCCTCCGGGAGCAGGGGGACATGGGCCACGACCCCGCCCGGTGCGTACTGCGCGTTGTCGAACCTTTCGAATCAATAGCGGCGGCCATGAAAATTAAGCAGGGCGAGGTTGAGCGGACGTTCGGAAACGCCAGGCGGAAAATGATAGAAGCGCGGGCCAAACGCAAGATGCCGTTTGTGGACACCACTATGTACACAAACTGGAATGGCATGTTCATCTCCGCTTTCCTGGCCGCTGGCGGTTTTCTAGGCGATTACACCCTGTGGCAAGACGCCCGGCGGGCTTTCGACAGGTTCGCCACGGATAATAACAACTTTGTTTCCGGCGTGGCGCGCTCGCTGGGTTCCGGCGCCGCCGGATTGCTGGACGATTACGCGTGCATGCTGATGGCGGCGCTGGATATGTATGAAACGTCTGGCGAAACAAAATATCTTGAGCAGGCCATGTCCATCAGGAAAGCCGCATGGGAAAAGTTCGGCGACCCTGTTGGCGGGTATTTCGACGCGGAGAGCGGCGCAGACCCCATAGTGTCCGCAAACCGGGTGAAACCAACGCAAGACGCTCCTTCACCCTCGCCGGTCATGACCATGGCCTATGGGGACTTCAGGCTCTATCATCATATTGGCGCGCGGGAACTGGAGGAGTCGGCCCGGATGGCTTTGAACCTGGTTTCAAAAGATTCGGTTCAACACGCGCTGTTTTACGCTTCATCCATCCATCTGATGGATTTCATCATGTCGGACTCCTGCCAGATAACGGTGGCGGAGGGGGATAAGGCGGCGCGAATGCTCAAAGCGGCCAAAGGGGTTTATATGCCCCACCTGGTTATAAAGCGGGCCGGGGTTTTCAGCGCGGCCCTGCCGGAAGGGGCCGGAGCGCTGGTATGTTACCGTGGAACGTGCCATCCACCCGTGAACAGCCCGGAAGAGCTTACGGCGCTGTTGCGTTCGCTGTAGAGTTGTTGAACGCTTTTGATACACATTGGCTTTGGCCGGTTTTTGTTGCGCTAACGAATGGCGGTAATGAGCTGGAAACGGAGTTTGCGCCAACCTGGCGTACTGGCCGTTCTGGGAGCGGCGCTTTTGTTTGGCGGTAGCGCGCCGCTGGCCAAGTGTTTACTGTCCAGTATCAACCCGTGGTTGCTGGCCAGCCTGCTATATCTTGGGTCCGGGGCGGGTCTTTTACTATACCGCTTGGCGCGCCAAGCGCCAGCGGGGAAGTTACCACCCGCTGAATGGCCGTGGCTAGCGGGCGCAATTCTCGCTGGCGGCGTAGCCGCGCCGGTGCTATTGATGTTTGGACTTACCGCCATGCCCGCGTCGGGCGCATCGCTACTGCTCAACGCCGAAAGTGTATTTACAGCGCTTCTGGCATGGTTCGCCTTTCGCGAAAACTTCGATAAGCGTATCGCGTTGGGAATGACCGCCATAGTCGCCGGAGCGGTTACGCTCAGTTGGCCAGTGGAAGAAGTCAGGTTTTCCAGCGCTTGGCCAGCTTTGTCTGTTTTAGGGGCCTGTTTGGCGTGGGGTATAGATAATAACCTCACTCGTAATGTGTCACTGGCCGATGCGACATGGATCGCTACAATCAAGGGCTTGGCGGCGGGAGGCGTAAACCTGGCGCTCGCTTTATCGCTTGGCGCCAAGTGGCCGCCTTTACCCAACCTCGCGGGAGCGATGCTGGTCGGCTGGCTTGCCTATGGGGTAAGCCTGGTGTTGTTCGTTGTTGGCCTGCGTCATCTCGGAGCGGCCAGAACTGGCGCCTACTTTTCCGTAGCGCCATTCTTCGGCGCGGCGCTGGCAATTCCGCTTCTGGGCGAACCGGTCAGCCATCGGTTACTGATAGCGGGTTCGCTCATGGCGCTGGGCGTCTGGCTACACCTCACCGAACGACATAACCACGAACACACGCACGAAGGGCTGGAACACGAGCACGAGCATATTCACGATGATCATCACCAACATGGGCATGATGAGTCAGCGCCGTTCAACGCGAAACACAGCCACCTTCACAGTCACGAGCCGATATCCCATATCCACACGCATTTCCCCGACATGCATCATCGCCATGACCATTAACGCTTCTCACGGTTACCGTCTGATATTTTCCGGATACATCACGGGCCAAACTTCCATTCAGAACGACTGTCTTTACCGGTATTTCCCCTTGCCGCTACATGGGGGACGGTATCGCCATAGGCCCGCGCAGGCTGATTTCGCCCGGGCCTCCAGCAGGTGGTACTTCGCCTTTTCAGTATATTTGAATTTGTGGATCGCCTCGGCCAGCCCTTCTTGGATAAGTATTTCGTTCAACACCCTCCCGTCGGGCAGGGTGACGTAGGCCAACAGGCGGTCGTACTTGTCTGTCAAGGTTGCGCCGCCATAGGTCAACGTTACGGCCTGCCCCTGGGCCAGTTCGGCGGCCCGCATGGAGGCCTCCCGGTTCATAGGCTCCGCCCTGGTGTAGGGGCCGTCTTTTTCCGGCGTGTCCACCCCCAGCAGGCGCACTTTCCTTTCCATGCCCTTGAGCATCACCACCATGGTGTCGCCGTCAACCACCCGGGTCACGATGGCTTTTTCCTCGCTTCCATCCCCCTGCTGGCTGATAAACAGGCTTATGGCCGACAGGATGGCGAAAACTATAAGGGCCGGTAACGATTTCTTTCGTCTCATAACGATTGATACTAACAAAAATCCGGGCGCCCGGGGGGATTGCGCAACGGGAATGTGAGAGGCAAATGGGGCCAGTTATGCTGGGCCGTATCTGGCCCGGCGGACGCGAAAATGGCCGATGGTCCAAAGTAAAATATTCTTATATGAATCCATTGAGCTTGGGCGGCCCTGGCATGGTAAAATCACAAAGTTGGGCTTGGTTGGTTATTTATGGTGGACAATAAGTTGTCGTTTGCAAAATGGGGGTGGCTGGTTGACAACGGAAAGTGACGGGCGAAACAACAGGCCCGACTGCGTTTTGGAAGACCAGTTGGAGCTTTTGTACCGTCAATTGCCGATAGCCATAATCGGCACATGGGGATGCGCCGCGCTGGTGACGCTGGTGGCCAGCCTTGGCGGCGTGGAGGACCGCGCTCCCATAATATATTGGTTCGCCCTTTTCACCGTCCTGTCCGTGTTCAGAGGGCTCGACCGGGCGCTCTATAACAACGCCAGGCCCGTGGAGCCAGCCGCGAAAAAGTGGTTTAACCGCCATGCCCTGGGAGCTTTCATTTCCGGGATCTTGTGGGGTTCGGCGGCGGCCTATCTTTTCCTGATGGGCGGGCCGGTGTTGAAAATATTGGTGGTCATTGTCCCCGCAGGCCTTGTGGCCGCTTCAGTTCCGGCCTACTCGCCTTCGTTTAAGGGGTTTATAGCTTATTCGTTACCTGCCCTGATCCCGCTTGCGGCGGTATGCTTCCATCTCGGCGGGGCCATATATATGGCGCTGGGGACTTCCATCATCTTGTACGTGGGGCTCATGTCCGGCCTGACTTTCCGCATAAACAAGATGATCACCGGCCACATGCGGATGAGTATGGACTATGCCCGGCTCGCCGAGCGGCTTTCCAACGAGAAGAACCTGGTGGAATCCCTTAACAAGGGGCTGAAAGCGGAAGTTGTCACCCGCAGGGCCACCGAAGAGGCGCTTACGCGGGCCACAGCTGAAATGAAATCCCTTCTGGAGTTCAACAACAGCATACTGGAAAACTCCCCCGCCGGTATCCTGAACCTCGACGAGAAGCTGAGGGTGGTGTACATGAACCCGGAGCTCAAGCGCATCATCGGCGTGCCGGAAGGGGAGGAGTATTACGCCATGGGGGTGAAAATGTCTGAAATCCCCACCATCGTCAACGCCGGGTTGACGTGGGTGCTGGACAGGCTTGCTGATGGGGCGCCGGTTTCACTGGAAACGCCTTTCACCAGCCGGTACGGGAAAGGGGCTTTTATTTCCATTAAGGGCGTGCCGATAATGATGGACGGCGCTTTCGCGGGGGCCATGATCCTGGTGGTGGACATCACCTCGGCCAAAAACGCCGAGGGCGCGATAATCAAGGCCCGGGAGGCGGCGGAGAGGGCCAGCCGGGCCAAGTCCGAATTCATGGCCAACATAAGCCATGAGCTTCGCACCCCGTTAAACAGCGTGATAGGCATGGCCGGCCTGGCGTTGAACTCCCGTTCCGATAAAGAGAGGGTGGAACAGCTGGAGATAATCCGCTCCTCTGCCGACGCGCTCCTCTCCATGGTGGACGACATCCTCGATTTCTCCCAGATAGAGTCCGGAGAGTACAGGCTGGAGCGCAAAAGCTTCGCGCTGGTCAACGAGCTGGAAAAGGCCATAAAGGGTCCGGCGCTGGAGGCGCAGAAGAAAGGGCTGGAATTTATAGTGAATACCGAGCCGGACCTGCCAGGGCTGGTGTCCGGCGACGCGGCGGCCCTGCGGAACGTGATAAAAAACCTGGCGGGCAACGCCGTCAAATTCACCGAGCGGGGCGAGATACTGGTGAGCGTGTCCACGCTTACCAGGGGGGACGGCAAAAAGGTTATCGGTTTTTCGGTGCGCGACACCGGCATAGGGATTTCAGCCGAGAGCCTGGAATCCATTTTCGAAAGTTTTTACCAGGTGGACGGCTCCTGCACCCGCCGCCGGGGCGGGGCGGGCCTGGGGGCCACCATGGCCCGCAAACTGGTGGAGATAATGGGCGGAAGGCTCTGGGTGGATAGCGCCCAGGGGCAGGGGAGCGATTTCAAGTTTGAGATTCCAATGGAAACGGCCTCCGAAGAGGAGAAGCCCCGGGCCGGGCTAAAAGATGGGTTGCGGGTGGTTGCGCTCCATCCTTCCGCGAAGGTGATGGCCTCCATCACCGGGCATCTGCGCCACTGGGGGCTGTCCGTGGCCGAATGCCTCACGATGGATGAAGCCATGCTTGCGGTGAACGGAAACGGGCGTGATACGGCGCTGATTGTGGATCTGGGGCATGGGACGGAGCGGAGCGCGGCTATGCTGGGAAAACTTAAAGAGCGGTCGCCATCGCTTTGTGTTGTAGCGTTGGTCACGCTCGCCGAGGCCAGCGATATAGCGTTGAAAATGGAGCCTGGCCTGGTGGACGCCTATCTGCCCAAACCGGTGATCCATAACAGGCTTTACGAAGCCCTTTTACGGGCCACCGGGGCTAACAGAATCAAAGAGGAGGCAAAACCCGCCCCCGCAAACGGCGGCGCCAAGGGGAGTCCTCATCTGAACGTGCTGGTGGCGGAAGACAACCCGTTCAACCAGAAGCTGGCCCTTTTGATACTTGAAGGCAAAGGACACAAGGCGCATGTGGCCGAGACAGGCCGCCAGGCGGTGGAGATGTGGCGCGAGGGGGATTACGACCTTATCCTGATGGATGTCCAGATGCCGGAGATGGACGGGTTCCAGGCTACGGCCACAATCCGGGAAATAGAAAAAGAATCTGGCGCCCGCATACCAATATGCGCCGTCACCGCCCATGTGATGCCAGGTTACATGGAAAAATGCCTGGAAGCGGGGATGGACGATTATGTGACCAAACCCATAAACTCCGACGAGCTGTTCAATAAAATGCGCAAGCTTGTGGAGTCCTGCGCCGGGAAACCGCATGCCGCCCCCCCCTCGCCCGCTCCGGAGCCGGAACTTGGGCCGGGCCGCAAACCATTGTTCGACATATCATCCCTGCGCCCGGTGTTTTCCACCGATGAGATCCAGGAACTGGCGCGGGTGTTCATAAATCGCGGGTATGAACAGATAGCCAGCATCGAAAAGGCCATCAGTGAGCGCGACTCCAAAAACCTCTGCCTCATGGCGCATCAGCTAAAAGGGTCTTCGTCGCAGTTTTACGCCCTCAAGGTTGTGGCCATCGCAAAGGAGCTGGAAATACTGGGGCACACGGGCAATTTTGAGGAGGCGGCGCAAAATCAGTTTGAAAGTACAGGGGAGATTCTTCACTTACGCTCAGAATGACAATATAAAAGCCGTTGATAACATTGTCATCCTGAACGAAGCGCAAGCGAAGTGAAGGATCTGTCTATTATTTGAGATTCAAACTGGGACACCACCAAACCCCAACGTTAATTAATCGTCCAATCTTCCTAAAAGCCTTAACAGCCCATCCAGAATGGTCAACGGATGGGGCGGGCATCCTGGTATGTAAAGATCCACCGGGAGCGATCCTTCAACGCCGTTGGACTGTTCCGGCAGGTTCCGGAACGGCCCGCCGCTCAACGCGCAAGAGCCCACGGCTATAACTATCTTCGGGCCAGGCGTGGCCTCGTAGGTCTTCTCCAGCGCCAGTTTCATGTTGGCTGTTCCCGGCCCTGTCACCATAAGCCCGTCGGCGTGGCGGGGCGAGGCCACCACCTGGATACCGAACCGGCCCAAATCGAAAATGATATTCCCGGTGGCGGCTATCTCCGCCTCGCATCCGTTGCAACCCCCGGCGCTGACCTGGCGGAGTTTCAGCGACCGGGCGAAAATCTGCCGCAGTTCCTCCTGAATGGGCTGGGCCAGGGAAATGCCCCCGGCTCCTACGGTTAGGTTCTCTCTTTTAGAGACGGCCAGCCTGAAATCCACCGTGTATCGGATGGCGCCGCTGGCGCAAGCCTCGGAGCAATCCGGGCAGAATATGCACCGCCCCAAGTCCACCTTCAACCCCCCTTCAAGGCTTATGGCCCCGTTCGGACAGGCTTTCGAACATGCGTCGCAGCCATCGGCGCATTTTTCCGGCGAGAGCGCCGGGGCGCCCCGGAACCTTTCGGGCATTTGGGGGCTTTCCTTGGGGAAAGCGGTGGTCTTATGACCCTGCCGGAGCCGTTCTAAAAGCTCTTTAATCATTCCATCCAGCCTTTACAAATCGAAACCGCAATAGGACAGGTTGAAGCTTTTGTTGCACAGCGGGAAGTCGGAAATTTCCTGACCCCGCAGGGCCATGGCAAGCCCCGTCCAGTTATGGAACGAAGGGTCTGCAACCTTGTAACAGCTGAACCGGCCGTCGGGCCCGGTGATGGCGGCGTGGCATATTTCGCCCCGCCATCCCTCCACCAGGGAAATGGCCATGTGGTGGGGTTTGATTGCGCCCACAGGCGTTGTCAACGCGCCAGCGGGCGATTCGTTCAATAAAGTGGTGAGATACGCCAAGGAGTTTTTCATCTCCAAAAGCCTCACCATGGCGCGGGCGAAAACATCGCCGGAGCCCCAATTTGCCACCGTGACGGGTTTACTGGCGTAAGCGCCAACCGGGTGGTCTCGCCGCGCGTCCCTGTCCGCCCCGCAGGCCCGGGCGGTTGGGCCCACCAGCCCTAGCGCCTCACAATCTTTCAGCGACACCGTTCCGGTGTTCTCAAACCGCGCCAGAACCGAAGGTTTGTTCCATAAAAGGCGGGCGGCGCTCATGGCCTCCTTGCCAGGCTTGTTCAAACCGCCAAGGACATCGGCGGTCATTTTTTCATCCAGCCCGAACCGGACGCCGCCCGGGATTACAAGCCCCCTCCCAAACCGGTTTCCGCATATAACCTGGGTTAGGTTAAGGAAATCCCCCCGCAACCGGCCCAGAAAGGCCGAGGGAGGCAGATAACCGATATCCTGCGACAACATTCCAAGATCGCCCGTGTGGTTGGCTAACCGCTCCATCTCCAGCGCCATGGCCCGGATAGCGCCCCCCCGGTCCGGCGCTGTAACGCCCATGAGCCCTTCAACCAGCTGGCAATAGGCCGTGGCGTGGCCTATGGTGGTGTCTCCAGCCACGGTCTCCATCCTTGCCAGCGCGGTTTTGTCCGGCCCGCCCGAAAGCGAAGCCTCCACCCCGCGATGCTGATAGCCCAATGATATTTCCAGATGGAAAACCTTCTCGCCGTGGCACTGGAACCGGAAATGCCCCGGCTCTATCACACCAGCGTGAACGGGGCCCACGGCCACCTCGTGAACCTCTTCCCCCTCAACGCGGAAAAAATCCGCCACTCCAACGTTACGTCCGCCGCTCTTGCCGGGGAACCTGACCGGTTTTAACCACGGATGCCCCTCGGGTTTAATACCCCAGGTTTCGTATATCTCCCGCTCGAACATGTGGGCCTGCGGCGCGTCGGGCGTAAGGGACCGGTATTGCGCGCCAGGCTGGCAGGCCAAAACCGCTATGTCGCTGGATTTGTCCCTGGCCAGCGCGGCGTAAATAACAGGGCGCGCCCCGTTCCCCGGCGCGGCGAACATGGACACTATCCTGCCGCCTCCGGCTATTTCATCCAGGACCGCCGATGCGAAATTATCAAAAGGCATGAGCGGGATTATTTCCACCGGCCACGCCTCGCCGTTTTTAACTATTAAAGGTTTTTGCGCGCTCATAACCCGCCTCCCAGCATGGCGGCCGTCTGGTGGAGCGTGTCTATAAACGCCTGGGGCATATAGAAAGTGAGCGTGAGGCCGCACAGAAGCAAAATGGCCGGGGGCAGGTAAGACAGGCTGGATTCCGTCCTAATGTTGAAATTGGACGGAGCCGTAGGGTCGCCATAAGCCATGGGTAGAAACGCCACGGCCATCCCGATGAATATCACCGCCAGCAGGAAAAGGTAGCCGAAGGCTGTGAAGAGGTATCCGCCGTCCACTGCGGCCTTTAATATTGTGAATTCGCTTATGAAAGTGGGGAAGGGGGGCGCTCCGGTGATGGCCATAAAACCCCCGACCCAAAGAATACCTGACACCGGCAATGCTTTTATGGCGCCTTTTACCATGTCCGGGTTCTTGGTGCGGAAGTAACCCAGAATGTTCCCGGCGGTCATGAAAAGCGACGCCTTGGTGAGCGAATGGGCCGCCACATGCAACATGGCGCCGAATACGCCCGCGCCCCCAATGCCCACCCCCAGCGCCAGTATGCCCATATGCTCCACGGAAGAGTAGGCCAGGGTTTTCTTAAAATCCTCCTGCCGGATTATGAAGATGGCCGCCGCCAGCATGGAGAAAAGGCCGAAGCTGATGAAAATCGGGCCGGTGAAATCGGCCATGCCAGCCGCCAGCAGGGTTTGATGGGTCCTGAGTATTCCCAGGAACGCGCAGTTTAATAGGGATCCTGAAAGAAGCGCCGACACCATCGAGGGGGATTCCCCGTGGGCGTCCGGAAGCCACATGTGGAACGGCGCCAGACCCATCTTTGTGCCAAACCCCACGAACAGGAAGATGAACGCCATCTTCAGCCATGCGTGGTCCATGCTTCCGGCCAGGCTGGCAAGCCCAGCCAAAGACAACGACGCCTGGGGCCCGCCCGCTTTTACGGCGGCGGTAGCCATGGAAAAAACCCCCAGCAGGGCCAAGGCTATGCCAACCGAGCAGACCAGCAGGTATTTCCACATGGCCTCCAGCGCGGGAAGGCGCCGGTGGAAATAGATAAGCGGCGCCGAGACCAGCGTGGTGCATTCAATGGCTATCCATATCATGCCCAGGTGCCTGCTGGCCGCCACAAAGCTCATTGCCGAAAGGAACAAAAGCAAAAACCCCGTGAAAAACTTTTCCGGCTGGTTGGAAAAAAGGGAGCCGTCCTCGAAATCGGGCCGGCGGTGTTTATCCTCCCGCGCCAGGTAGTCCGCCCCGTAAATGGAAGCGGCCATGAAAAGCGTCGAGGTGATGGTGATGAAATATAATCCCAGCGGATCCAGCGCGAAATAAAGGGACTGGTCACGGCTGGGCCCTTCCAGCCACATGGAGCCCACCAGGATGGAATGGGCGGCGGCGGCGGCCACCAGCAGTTTGCGGCGGGCCTTGTCCCAATTGATAAGAAGGGCGGCCACGCCGGCCAGCGCTGGAGTCAGCACAATGGCCAGCGTCATGACTCTTCCTCGCTTTCGGCGATCTGCTCTATGCTGTCGAACGTCCTGTTAATCCTGAAACCCACTATGCCCCCCACGAACACGAACACGAACACGTCGAGGAAAATGCCCATGTCCACCACAAAGGGCTGGTGCGCCGCCAGGGAGACGCCGAACACGTATATGCCGTTCTCCAGCGTAAGGTAACCTATAACCTGTGTGAGGGCCTTCTTCCTGCTTGCGATGATGAACAGGCCACAAAGGGTCATGGAGATGGCCACAGCCACGAAAGAAGCGGTGGCCCCATCGGAATCCACTCCGGCTATCTTCGCGGCGAACCAGAAAGAAATGGCGATAAAAGCCACCCCCATGGCCAGTGAAAGCGAATAGCCCACATAAGGCTCCACCTCCCGTTTTATGTTCGCGTCCCGCAGGGCGTACAGCAGAAGCCACGGTATGAGAGCCCCCTTTATCAGGCCGGAAGCCACGGCCAGCAATATGGCGTGATACGAAAACTCCCCAACCTGCGGGAACAGCGGCAAAACGGCCAGCAGAACACCCTGCGCCCCGGCGGTGGAGATAAGGGCGCCTATTCGGCTTGTGCCCAAAAGGTAAAGGCTGGATATAAGCAGGGCCATGAACACCAGGTTCATCAGCGCCGGCCATATCTGCGCCACGTTCATCATTGGTTCACCTTAAAAGAAGAATCACGCTCAGGGCCGACAGCGCCGCGGCCCCGATTAGAAACTGCGGCACGTTCACAAGCCTTAGTCGGGCCATGGTGGATTCCACCGTGCCGATGAAAATGGCTATCGCCAGCATCATGTTGATGTTGTATATCAGCGTTAACAGCGTCCCCCCGCCGTGGGGGGTAAGTATCTGTGTCAGCAGGGCGGAGAATATCCAAAGCTTTATGGCCTGTCCATACTGGATCAGCGCAAAGTCCGGCCCGGAATGGTCCAGTACCATCACTTCGTGGATCATGGTCAGCTCCAGGTGGGTGTTTGGGTCGTCCACCGGGATCCTGGCGTTCTCGGCCAGCGCCGCCACGAAAAGCGCCGCCGACAGCAGGGCCGTGGATGGCCCGTTAAGGGGGCCGTCGAAATTCAATATGCCGGACATGGAAATGGAGCCGGTCTGCCATGTAAGGGCGCATAAGGCCAGGAAGAAGACTATCTCCGCCAACGCCGAATAGAAAGCCTCGCGGCTTGCGCCCATCCCTTCGAAGGCGGAGCCCGTGTCCATGGCGGCCAGGATGGTTACAAGCCTTGCAAGCCCCATAAGGTAAGCCAGCAGAACAATGTCCCCCTCAAAAGCCAAGGGCGAGGGCAGGCCCCCGAAGGGCATTAAAATTGCCGCCACGGCCATGGCGGAAAACCCGGCGATGGGACCCGCCAAGAACACCCAGGATACGGTTTTGCTGTAAACGGCGCTCTTCTCGGTGAGCTTGGCCAGGTCGTAATAAGGTTGAAGTATGGGCGGGCCCTGCCTGCCTGCCCAGGCCGCCTTGGTCCTGTTTATTATGCCAACCATAAGCGGGGATAGGGCGAACGCGAAGATTGGGGTAATCAGCGAAAAGCCCGCGGAATAGCTCATTGGAACACCCCGAATCCCCACGCCAGCAGGGCTATAAGCGCCCCGGCGGTGTAGAAAATATAGGTGTTGGCGTAAATGGCCTTTATTTTTTGAGCGCCAATGGCCAGCTTTTCACCCTGCCTGAACAACCCTCCATACAGCTTTTCGTCCACCACGTCGCTGACAGATGAGGAGAAAGAGGCGCCCTCGGGGAAGATTGTTTGTTTCATGTCGAGTTTTTTGGAAGGCCGCAAGGTGATGGCGAAAAAATCGGCTGCAGGCTGGGAGAATGATGAGCCCGTATATTGCATCCGTGCGGTGGGGGCGGAATAACCGCAGTCCCAAGTGATGGCCCGCCGCACGTTCCTTTCACCCAGCGCGGCTTTCCGAATCAGCGTAACCCCGGCGATAATTACCAAAGTAAGTATCAACCCGGCGTTAACGCTGAACAGCGATTGCCCCGCCCATTCCAGCGTTTCCACTGATATCAGCATGTCCTGCCGCGTCATCATGGATACAGGGCCGGCAATGAACCTGGGAAAAGCCGGGGCGAAAAGGGCTGTGAAACCCATGAGCGCCGCCAAAGCCGTCATGGCGCCGGTCATGCGCAGGCCCGGCTCGTGAGCCTGTCCGGCCTGAGAGGATCTTGGTTCACCAAGAAAAACCACCCCGGCGGCTTTAACGAACACCGCCACCGCCAGGCCTCCTATAACCGCCAGCCCGGCGATGGCTACTACCGGAGCTGAGGCCACAATCAATCCGGTCTTGGCCGACAGGCTGTGGAACGCCCCAAGGTAAATGATGAACTCCCCGGCGAAACCGTTTAAAGGGGGCAATCCGCAAATGGCCACGGAGCCGAAAATGAACAGGGCGCCGGTATAAGGCATTCTCTTTATAAGGCCGCCCAGTTTTTCCATGTTCTTCTCGCCGGTTTCGTGTAACACGGCTCCGGCCCCCATGAAAAGAAGGCTTTTGAAAAGCGAGTGGTTCCATATATGGAAAAACGCCCCGGCGAAACCCAGAGCCGAAAGGGTGGCGCTCCCGTTGGCAACCCCCATCACCCCCAGCCCGGTAGCTAACAGGATTATCCCGGCGTTCTCTACGGT
Organism: Nitrospinota bacterium; assembly: GCA_016208975.1. NCBI lineage: Bacteria > Pseudomonadati > Nitrospinota > Nitrospinota bacterium. The sequence goes on along the minus strand of JACQXA010000004.1, from coordinate 137,228 downwards.
TGAATAGGCCAACAGCCGTTTTATGTCCCGCTGGCCCATCGCCATTATCACCCCGAAAAGCCCGGAGACAATGCCTATACCCAACAGTAACCCGCCCCACCATATTTCCGGGGCGCCAAGGAAAGTGAGGGTACGGAAAATGCCGTACACACCCATTTTTATCATCACACCCGACATGACGGCGGATACATGGCTGGGCGCCGCCGGATGGGCTTCTGGCAACCATACGTGGAAGGGAACAACCCCCGCCTTGGAACCGAAGCCTATCAATGCCAATATGAATATCGCCGTGGCCGTCCAAGGTGTCAGGCCACCCTGGAAATCCGCGAAGTCCAGCGAGCCCGCGCCGCTGGCCAGGATTGCGAATAGGGCGAAAATAAAGGCCGCCCCCAGATGGGTGGCCACAAGATAAACGAACCCGGCGTGTCTTGTTTCCGGCTTGTGATGATCGAACATCACGAGAAAGAAGGAGGCGATGGACATCACTTCCCACGCCACCAGGAAAAGCACGCCGTTGGCGGCGGCCGTGACCACAGCCATGGAGGCCACCAGGAGGTTGAAGAAAAACCAGGGAGGCCCGAGTCTCCTTTTTCCCGCGTCATGCCAAAGGTATCCGGCGCCGTAAACCGCCGCGACTCCGCACACGGTGAACAGGGGTAGCATGAAAAACGCGCTTAGCGAGTCCACGTTCAACGCCAGAGAGCCAAAGGGCGCCCACCAGTAGCCTTTATATGAAAACCCACCTCCCAAAAGGGCGTTTATTGCTGAATAAAGGCCAAGCAGACACCCAGCCACCGCTCCCGACGCGCCAATTACAGTGGCCGCTTTGCCGTTCCGGGTAGCGATAAGGGAAATGAACCCGGAGCCGGTTATCACCGCAATGGAAAGAAAATAAATGTCCAAGGCTTGTCTGCTACTTCCGGAGGTTTTTGATGGTTATCTGGTTGTTTGTTCGGGGTGTCTTAAGGTGAGGGTGTGGGGCTGTAAAAAATTCAGGCATATTGAGGATGGCGTTGCGCCGCCGGAACATGCGTCTTCTTCAGCATCCATTTTACCGGGTACCCACTCTCCCAATAGCGATTATCGGCTCAAAGCGGACATTATATAAAAAACTGTCGGGCAATTGTCAATATAACCATATTAAAGTGGCGGTAACCACCGCCAGTCACTGGCGCCAACCTCACCCCTGTTAACAATAGAATGCTTCTCCCGATTAGGCCGTCCCTTCGAAAAAAGAAAAACCTTGACCGGCCTTATCGTTTTTGATATTCATTATCAATATCGACAAGGCGCATGCCAGAGGGGCGTCGCAGTGGTGTTTCAGGGAGGTTTTGCTTTAAATGACTGGCGGTATGCTTATCACGTTCCGGGAAGGGCTGGAAGCCTTCCTGGTGGTGGGGATCATTCTTTCCTACCTTTCCCGTTCCGGCCTTAAAGGTCTGTTTAAATGGATTTTCACCGGTGTAGGGTTGGGTATTGTAACGGCGTTTGTCCTGGCGGTGGGCATTCAGGTTTTCATGAGCGGGTTTGAAAATTCCGCCGCCGAGCTGTATATAAAAGTTTCAATAATGGGCTTTGCGGTGGCGGTGCTTTCCTACATGGTCATATGGATGAGCAGGAACAGCGGAAGCGTCAAAGGCGAGGTGGAGCGGAAGCTGGAGCAGGCCATAAGCGCCGGTAGCATGTTCGCGCTGGCGTTCATGGCCTATCTTGCCGTGCTTCGCGAGGGGTTTGAGACGGTCCTCTTCCTTGGCGCCCTATATGGGGAAAGTATGGGTTCGGATGTGTTCTACGGCGGGCTTTTGGGTTTGGCGCTGGCCCTTGCCGTTACGGCCATGATTTTCCTGGGCATGAAATCCCTTCCGCTTAAGACCTTCTTCAAGATAACCGGCGGGCTGATTATACTAATCGCCGCCGGGCTTCTGGCGAACATGATAGGGATAATGCAGGACATAAGCTTCCTGCCACTGATGACCGGCCATCTTTTTGACATCGGCTGGCTTTTGTCCGATGAAAGCGAGTTTGGCATATTCTTAAAAGCCCTGTTCGGTTATAACTCTTCACCGTCGTCCTTGCAGGCCTTGGCATATTTGGGCTATCTGGCGGGCGCATGGTTCATATTCACCAGGGATCACAGAGGAGTAGGGAATGAAGCCAGGAAAGCTTGACCTTTTAAGGGCGCGTACCGGCTTCTATTTTCTAATCCTTTCCGTGTTCTTTTACGCATCCTCCGCTTTCGCATACGGCTATGGTGAAAAAGAAGACCCCATGGCCACCATTTTCAAGTCCGCCGTTTCGTCAGCCAGGGCTGGCCAGTGGGGGGACGTGGTAAAACTTGCGGATGAAGGTGTGGCTCTTCAGAAGGGGCACCTGTTCGAAGCGGACAAGCTGGTTCCGAAAATCAGGGATTCGGTTACGAAGAAAGACGTTTCGGCAACCGCGGCGCATTTGGCCAATATGGTTTACCTCTCCATAAGGGAAAAGCTGTGGCGCAACTTGAAAGATGGGGAGGGGAATTTCAAGACATCCAAATCCCGTTTGGCAATGGCGCGCCAGAGTTACCTTGACGTTCTGGACGGGAACGTTAAAAAACAGAGCCCCGAACGTTCAAAGGCGATACTTGAACAGTTTGACAAGGCGTTAGTGGCCATGGGCAACCCAGGCGTGTTTGGTGTTGGTAAAAAAGCGGCCGACCCGGTAGCCGGGGAGCAGGCCGTGAAAACTATTGAAAACCTTATTGAGCGAACATTTCCCGGGTTTAAGTGATCGAGCCGCCATAAAGGTGTTGGCGGCCCGTTTTTGCTAACCGGGATTTGAATAAAGAAGGGAGAAGTCATGCTTCTGTCTAACCGGAATTTTCAGGCGATGAGAGCTTTTATGGCCGCCGCCGCGGTTCTGTTGCTTTCCTCGATTCCGGCGCTGGCGCAATCCGAAGCCACGCCCGCTTTCGACGTTACCGCCACCGCCCAGCCATCCTCATGGCAGGACAGGATAGCGTGGCACGGTTATTACCAGTTCGAATATACCGACCAGCAAAGCGCCCACAGGACGTTCGACAACCACAAAATCACTGTCTGGATGGGCGTAAAGCTCAACGACAGGGCTTACCTGTCCAGCGAGGTGGAATACGAGCATGCGCCCAAGGTGGAGAACAGCGCGGCGGTCACCGGCGGCTCCGGCAAGATAAAGATAGACAGCGCCACGCTCAGAATAAGCCCCATAGATATGACCGATGTTTACATGGGCGTGTTTTACGTTCCATTCGGCATCGAGTATTACAGTTATCCGGGCCACAAGAACAAGCTGGTCTCCCGCCCGAAGGTCATGTACAAGGGGAAGGTTATCCCCGGCACCTGGTCGGACGTGGGCATCGGCGGGGCTTACGTGGTGAACGGCGCCGGTGAGATGGACTTGTATGTGGTGAATGGTGACGGCAAGAACGGCGGTGTCTCCCGGGACAACTCCAGCGGCGGGAACGATTCAAAATCGGTGGGCGTCAGGCTCATGTTCAACCGTTTCATAGACGGGATCAACTTTGGCGGTTCATATATCTCCGGCAAATGGGACGACCTTGACCTTTATAAATCAGACAGGCTTGGCCTCCACCTCCGGGCGGATACGGACACAGTCACCGGAATAAGCTGGGCGCCTGTCCTTATAGCGGAATATGTGACCGGAAAGGACGAAGCGGCCTCGTCATTGGCGGGGCTGGATAAAGAGGTATCCGGCTATTACGTGCAGGTTAGCTCGCTCATACACCCCATTGTGGAACTGGCCGCCCGGTATGGCCAGTACGATTACGACGAGAAGGTGACGGACAACTTGCGCTCCGAAACCTCCATCGGTATCGTGGGGCACGTGATGGACGGCATCCAGTTGAAGGCCGAATACCAGTGGAACACCGAGAAGGCCAAAGAGGTTCAAGACGACGCTGTGATGCTCCAGGCGGTGGCGTTCTGGTGATCCGGTTATGGGTGTAGTGATTCTGGGCGGCGGGCCGTGCGGGCTTACCGCCGCCTGGGATTTGGCCCGGAACGGGGTTAAAGTCACCGTTATCGAGAAAGAAGATGCTGTCGGCGGGCTATGCAAAACCGTCCGCCGGGGCCCGTACCAGTTCGACCTTGGAGGGCACCGCTTCATCTCCAGTGACCGGGCGCTGGTGGAAGACATCAAGAACCTCATGGGCCACCGCCTGCTAACCCGCCAGCGTAAAAGCGTGATCATGTTTAAAGATCGCCAGTACGACTATCCCATAAACATTAGCGACGTCATCGCCAATTCATCCTTCCGCGAAAACGCGCGGTTTCTGGGGGGCTATATGGCGGGCCGTCTTAAACTCCGGAAATCAGCGGCTCCGGAAGGCTCTTTTGAGCGTTGGGTGGACGAGCGGTTCGGCAGGCCGCTGAACCTGATGTTCTTCAAACAATACACGGAAAAACTTTGGGGTGTTCCCGCGTCGAACCTCTCTTCGGACTGGGCGGGACAGCGCATATCCTTAATCTCGGCGCTGGACGCCGTGGCCAAATCCATGCTCAAGGGAAGGTTCGCGCCAAGGACATACGCCGTTTCGTACCTTTATCCGGCGGGCGGCATCGGCGAGATTTTCGAGAGGATGAGGGACGGGATAGAGCGTTTGGGAGGGACGGTAATCACCGGCGCCAGGGTTGAAAAGCTGATAATCCGTAACGGAGAGGTCCGCGCCGTGGGCATGAACCGGCGCGGGGCGGATATGGAAGTTGAAGGCTCCCGGTTTCTTTCCACCATTCCGCTGGACGAACTGGCCCAGCTTGCGTCAACCAACACCGCCGATATAAAACTTCCGTGGCGCGCCTTGAGGTTTTTGAACATCACACTGGATGGAGTCGAAAACCTGTCGGAAAACACCTGGATGTACACTCCGGACGCGGACATCATAATGACCCGCATCCAGGAGCCCAAACGCCGAAGCCCGGAAAGCGCGCCTGAGGGCCGCACATCGGTAATGGTGGAAATCCCCTGCAACATGGGGGACGCCACCTGGCGGATGGAAGACGGGGCTCTGCTGGAAAGGGTTTTAAACGACCTGGCGCGGCTTGGGTTTAACCTGCGCCGCAATGTTACTGGATGCTTTTCAACCTGCGCCTCCCATGCATATCCACGGTATGACATGGGTTACAGGAAAAAGGTTGATGGGGCGCTTTCCGCTATTTCCACACTGCGCAACCTGGATACCGCCGGGCGGCAAGGGCTTTTCAAATATGTTTTCATGGACACGGCCATGCTCATGGGCAGGAAATGGGCCAGCGATTATCTTGGAGGCTCCAGGTTCGAAATCCGCATGGACGATAATGGGCGGGCCGGTGTTATAGAAACCCGGTCCGTGGCCGCATAAGAGGACGCCATATCTAAACCACCGGCGCAAGGATTGACCAGCCAGGATACACGGAACGGATTCATCCCGGCGCTGATGACGCTGGCGCTGGCGGCGTATGCGGGTTTTATCGCCTATTCATCCGCATCGTTCCTTCCCGACGATGAAGACGGGGTCAATTTTATCCTGGGCGTTAAGGATTACAACCCGGTTTTCCATCAACCCCATTTTCCCGGATACCCGGTCTATGTCGCTCTGGGCAAGATTATTGCGCTGTGGGCGCCATCGCCGGAACTGGCCCTTGGGCTGGTATCCATCATCGCCTCCGCGTTGTCGGTGTGGGTAGTGTCTTGCATAGCAAGATCCGAAACGGGCGCATGGGGTGGAATCGCCGCCTCGGCTCTTTTGGCGGGGACGGGTATTTTCACATCCTATTCCGGGAAAATATTTTCCGAGCCGCTGGCTTTGCTGGTTCTTTTGCTTTGGATGGCTGCGTTAAAAAATTGCAAGCCTCGCCCCCGTGACTGGTTCCTGTCGGGCTTGTCCGCAGGGTTGTTACTGGGCGTGAGGCTTTCATGGTGGCCTTTCACCGTTGCGGGTGTTTATTACGCATACCGGAATAGCGGAATTAAAAACCATCTTGCCGGGATATGCTCCGGAATCCTTGTCTGGCTACCGGTGATGGTTTTCGTTATAGGCCCGACCCAACTGGCCGATACCGCCTTTGATTTCGTTTACGGCCATTTTTTCGATTGGGGCGGGGCCATCACTTCCACTAACGGCTCGTCCCACAGGTTTTATGACTGGCGCATGAACCTGGCGCAGGCCCTGGGCGTGATTGGCTTCGAAGGGTTTAGACTGATAAACGCAGTATGGATCATTTTGCTGGCGGCCTCTTCTTACTATTGGATTAGAGGTAACGAAAAAGTGGCCGTAGCCATAAAAATGCTAATCGCCGGAGCGGCGCTGTATGCCATATGGATCATGGCTGGGCAGAACGTTTCAAAAACCCGTCACTTCCTGCCATTCGCGCCGGTGGCGGTCATTCTCACGCTACCACTGTTTAACCGCTGGCCTAAAGCTTTCACGGCGCTGGCGTTGATATTATTGCTTGGCGGTAACGTATTGCGCCATGACCCGGTAATTAAAACCCCGCCAGTTTTCAACATGGCCCAATGGCTTGAGGGTGCGGAGAATGGCTCGGCGCTGTTCTGCGGCCCGGCGGAGCGTTATTTCGACCTTTACCCGGCCAAAATTCCGGTGATAAGCGTTAAACATGGGGATAGCCTGCGGGGTATCATAAAATCCAGATGGCCGGAGCCTTCCGCTATATTGGTTTGCGACGACATCCCGGGCGTAAAATTAACCGGCGCGCCCGAAGCGGTGTTTGCCGCCCGGCCCGGCGACCCGGTGGACAGAACTTTGAAAATTTACAAACTTGCGCCCGATGAAATTTAATTTCGACTATGCGGGATTAGACCCCAAAACGGCCATGGAGCTTCAGCAAAAGCTCCGCGCGCGGCTTGTGATAGAGCCATTTGGAAAACCCATCCGCCATGTCGCCGGGGTGGACGTGAGCGTGAAGGGGGATTTAGCGCGGGCCGCCGTGGTCATACTGTCATACCCCGAGCTTGCGCTGGTGGAAACCGCATTGGCGGAACGGCCCGTGGAGTTCCCGTACATCCCGGGTCTTCTGGCGTTCCGCGAGATACCGGTGATCATGGAGGCGTGGCGCAAGCTGAAAACCTTGCCGGACGCGGCCATCGTGGATGGGCAAGGGTACGCCCATCCACGCCGGTTTGGCCTGGCTTGTCACTTGGGTGTGGTGGCCGGTGCGGTCACTATCGGTTGCGCCAAGTCACGGCTTGTGGGGGAATATGAGGACCCGGCGCCGGAGAGGGGGGCCATTTCAAGGCTTGTCCATGAAGGTGAGGTGATAGGGGCCGTGGTTAGAACCCGGGACAATGTGAAACCGGTGTTTATCTCTGTGGGGGACAAGATAGACCTGGATGGCGCCATAAAAATAATTCTGGAATGCGCCCGGGGCCGAAGGCTACCGGAGCCGGTGGCCATGGCCCACAAGGCCGCCGGGGGATTGCTTTAAAACATGGCGGGCGAAAAAACGCGGGTGATGAACATAAAAGAGGGGATGCCCACGGTGGACGAGGCCCGGCGGCGTTTGATACGCGAGCTGGAACGCGCCAAAAAAGATGGCGTGAAGGTGGTAAAGATAATCCACGGCTACGGCTCCACCGGCGTTGGCGGGAAGATAAAGGACGGGGTGAGAAAATCGTTACGGCGGCGCAAGAGCGAGGGGGTTATAAACCTGTTCGTTTATGGCGAGAACTGGAGCGTGTTCGACGCGGACACCCGGGAGATACTGGAAAGATGCCCCGCATTGTCCCGCGAGCGGGATATAGAGGGGAACGAGGGAGTGACGGTGGTGTTGTTGTAGAGAAGAATTCGCGTTGAAAAACGCCTCCAATCAGCGAAAAAACATGTTTCTCCTGGCTCCCAAGAGCAGAAGGAGATGGGAAATGGATAGTGGATAGTGGATGTTTATTTGGCATGGCTGACATGAAAGAAGGAAGCGCGCTAATGGATAACGATTATTTTTGAATTCCGGGAAAAATATATTTGGTGTATTCTATTGTCATGATGAAAAAATCAATTCTGCAAGGGAATCCTTACCTAAGGGATGCTGACAAACGGGAGAAAATGTTGTTCACATCTGTTGTGTCATCTACATCTATTGAGGGAGTCCGAGTGACAGAAAGCATGACAGAAATGGGACACCAAATATTGGAAAAAACGGATACAAGGATGGTTTTAAAATATGGAAAGCTAATCACATACCCATCCTAACCGGAGCCAGTACCGTCTCCACGGCCAAAACCCGGGGCGGAACCGCCGCCAAAATAGCCGTTGAATTTCTTCCCGCGTATCTTTAATGTCCTGCCCGCGATTACAGACGTGAATATCTTCTGCATCGGTTTAAAATCGCGAGACAGGCCGGCTCTCACGGCCGCAAAATACTCCTGCCGTTTCCCTTCCGGAATGGATGAATTAGCACGAGTTCCACGTGTACAACCGCGATTGCATTTGCAATGTCCTCTATTTTTGCAAACCGGCATGGGGTGAATTTGCTCAAAAAATCATTTTCAAGCTCATGCATCATACCTGGAACATATTTGGCGGCGGCAAACGGAAATCCGCCCTTGCTAATGTTAACTTTGCGATATTGTCCTGCCCAAGGATAGATGGAACCAAACCACGCTTTGTGAATATCGCATATGTCTTTTGCGGTAAATCGGTGAACCATGCTGTATTTACCCAGAATTTCAGGCAAGACCCGGCTATGCTCCACAGCCTCCACAGCGTCCATTTCCCGCTTTTTCTTTATGCGGAGAAGATTTTTTAAAACACGACCCCGTGAACCCGGCTCAAACTGGTCTTCAATCAGACCGGACGTATCGTATTTTTGGGACAGTTTCATTCCCCGACAATGATGCCTTAATGATGATCTTCATGATACACCACTCTGGAGCCACGTTTCCGTTCCGCGAGCTTTAATCACCTTGCGGTTATGAAAATTGAATAATCGAGGTGATAACACCTCGGTGGTAAAATCGTGTCATGCCGGGCTTGACCCTGCATCATGGCTTCGTGCCTTCGGAACTGAATACTTGATTCCGTGTTTTAGCTTACGCTTCGCCGGGGATGTCATGGTTCGTCTGGCTTGCCATGACAAGTTGAGGGCTACATTCACTCCCCGAACCGTTCGCCCTTCAAAACCTTGTGGCCCAGCGTGTAGGCATGGGCGGTCATGGGGCCGCGGTTCTCGGGTTTCAACTCTGTAATCACTATCGCCCCTTCGCCGCAGGCCACGGTTATTCCCTCCGCGCTTGTATCAAGAACTTCGCCAGGCGCTCCAACAATCCCGGAAACCTGCGGTACCCGGGCGAACAGCGGTTTTATCAACCCGCCGGAAAGTTTGGTGACGGCGGCGGGGCATGGGGACAGGCCGCGGATCTTCAAACTCACCGCCGGGGCTGGCTGGCTCCAATCAATGACGAAATCCGCGTCCGTCAGTTTTGCGGCGTATGTTGATTTCGAATCGTCCTGTTTTTCCGGGGTGATGAGGCCGTCTTTATAATTCAATAGCGTTTCCGCCATCAGCACGGCGCCGGATTGCGCCAGCCGGTCATGAACTCTGCCCACGGTGTCCTCGTCCGTGATCTCGGTTCTTTTGCATCCCAGCGTGTCGCCGGTGTCCAGCCCCTCGGCCATGATCATGGCGCAAACGCCGGTGACGGAGTCCCCCGCCAAAAACGCGCGATGTATAGGCGCCGCGCCGCGCCACCTGGGCAAGAGCGAGGCATGCAGGTTCACCGGCGCCAGTTTGGGGATGGATAGAATGGACAAAGGGAGAATCTGCCCGTAGGCCACCACCACAAGATAATCCGGCGCCAGCGCCTTCAACAGCTCAACATTTTCCGGCTCCCGCGCTTTCACCGGCTGATACACGGGTATCCCGTGAGCCAGCGCCAGCTCTTTTACCGGCGGCGGGGCCAGTTTCTTGCCACGGCCCTTGGGTTTGTCCGGCTGGGTGACAACGGCCAGAACATCGAATGATGGATGTTCTATCAGCGCCTCGAGGGTTGGGACGGCGAAATCCGGCGTCCCCATGAACACCACGCGGATTGGAGCGGGCATACCCGATTACCGGCTCATCTTCTTGAACTTGCGTTTAAGCCAGTCCCGCTTCATAAAGCCCAGGTGATCCCAGAAAAGGACGCCGTTTAGATGGTCTATCTCGTGGGCTATGCACCGGGCCATGATGTCTTCGGCGCGGACGGTTTGTGTGTCGCCGTTTATGTCTGTGTACCTGGCGATAATCCATTCCGGCCGCTCCACATAGGCGTAGATTTCAGGCATGCTCAGGCACCCCTCCTCGTCCATCACCGCCTCTCCGGTTTCGAGTATCTCCGGATTCACCATGGCGAAAGGTTTGGCCCCGTCTTCGGGAGAGACGACAACTATGAGACGTTTCGATACGCCCACCTGCGGCGCCGCCAGCCCCAGCCCCGGCGCGGCCAGCATGGTTTGCGCCATACGGTCCGCAAGGGAGCGGATATCCCCAGTGACGCTATTCACCGGCTCGGATTTTTTAAATAGAACGGGGTCCGGCCATTGCAATATGGTTAAAAGCCCGCTGTTTTCAGCTTTTTCCGTTAAGACATCCATATGGCCAGTATAGGCATTTTCTTCAGGGTGAGGCTACCAAATTTTGGCGATGTGTCAAATATTTGTAGTTATAAAGCGTTTAAGTAAAAGCTGGTCCTGTTACCGTAATGCTCATAAAAACATGGAGATACAAATATCTGGAAGCCCGTTGAAAAATGAGGCTTGCTTTTTGCAAATACCATGTTCTCAAGAAGTAACGGGCGCAAACGCAACCCCTAACTTGGGAGGTGTACGATGGTAACCTCGACGGATTCGATGAAGAAGAAAGAGAAGACTTGTTCGCATTGCGGCGGGATTTTACGGTATTACCTGGGCTCCTGGTCTTGCATGATGTGCGGGCGGGACTCCAACCACGCATGTTCCTCCTGCTCCCAGAGCAAGAGCGATTACAAAAAATCAGCCTAAGCGCCGGATTCACCGGTACAAAGGCCCTTTATGGGTCTTGACGGGAGATGTGTTCCCTCCGGCTCCGGGGGGTGGATGACTTCGCCTGTTATCCGTTATTTCAAGTTCCAGTCAAAATACCAGCCAAAATAGATCTGGGCCCGCTCGGAGCTTTCTCCCAAAACCGGGAGCCGTTCCCAATAATAGTCCACCCCCAACCGGACAGGTGATTTGCGCAGTTCCAGCCCCACGGCAGGGCCGCCGGCGTCATAATACTTCTGGTTTTCGTTGCGGGAGCGGTGCCGGTATTCCGCATAGGTGTTCACGGCGATATCTCCCGGCAGGATTATCCAGTCTATCCCCTGGTTGATAAAGCCCATAACGCCGGAGCCGCTGATTTTGTCGTTATCGTAGCTTATCGCGCCCCAGAAAGAGCCCGGTAGCGCGGCGAACCACGTTGGATGATTTTCCTGAGCCAGGTCCCACTCGATAAAAGTGGTGGCGTACGCCTGCGCCCGTTCAGACTTTTCGCCTAAAACCGGCAGGTTCTCCCAGTAATAGTCCACCCCCACATGCACTACGGATATATGCAGATCCAGCCCCACGGCCGGGCCGCCTGCGTCGTAATATCTCTGGTTGTGGGTGCGGGAACGGTGGCGGTATTCCACGAAGGTGTTAACTGTTATATCGCCTGGCAGAACGAACCAGTCCACCCCCTGGTTTACAAAGCCCTGGACACCAGAACCGCTGATCTGGTCGTTGTCGTAACTTAAAAGACCCCAGCTGGAGCCGGGCAGGCCGTGAATCTCATAGGCGTAAGCCTGGGGGGAGGAGAGGACTACCGCAAGTAGCGTGACTAGCCAGCGAACAGGGCGCGCAATCATAAGGTTCATCCGTAAAAGAAAATACAGGGGTTTGGAAGACGGGCCTATTTTATCTCATAGTCCGAGAGTTCAATCCACTTTTTCTCTTTTCCGAAAAAGAAATGTTTCATTTCACTTTTTACCACCATGGCGCTCTGGTTTTCCGCCACATAATCGGTTTGCGGGATGGTGTGGGTAAAGGTCTTGCCGGGCATACCCTCCGGAGTGAAGGGGCTTTTCTCCACGAACCTGGAAATTATATTTGTAATGGCCAGGTAGCTGGTTGGCGCGTCTATTACCTGTTGGTGGACCTTTTCGCCGTTAAACTGTTTGCCGATAAGTTTAATGGCCACAGGGGTGTTTGTGATGGGTGGCAGGGGTATGTCCCTTAATCCGGGGGCCTGTATAACGCTCCCTTTCAGCGCCATGCCGTGCTCCGGCACGAACACCACCACCACGTTGCGCCCGGAGGAGGAAAGCAGGTTTATGAAACGGGTGACATCCTTGAAGAGTTTTGTGAGGAACTCCTGGTATTGGGCTTTCCTATCCCCCTTCCACCATTCCTTCTGGCCCACCCAGTGGGAGCCGTCGTGCAAGGTGACGGTGTTGTAATATACCGCCGCCGCCTTCTCGCCGGATACCAGCCTGTTCTCCCACCACCGGCTCAGGGTGAAATAGTCGTCGTATATGGGAGAGTTGTCGAACATGTTCTGCTGTACGGGCAGACCCGCAAGGTTCATCGGGCCGGGGCGGCCGTGGTTATTCGTTATCTCCTCGGCGAATGAGCCGTATTTGCCATCGTGGTTGAGGGTAACGTAATTCTTAAAACCCACGTCGGAGAAAGTTTCTAATATGTAACACTCCCTGGGCGCTTCCGAATAGATATCCCCATGCCGTTGCTGGCCGCAATTGCCCCGGAGCAGACGGATCACCGACGGGCCGGAATAGGTGGTGACCGTGTTGAAGTTTGTGAAAAGGTAATTGAACTGCCGGAAGAAGGGATCTTTGTCCATCCCCACGTCCACCATGTCCGCCCATGCCAGGGAGCATACATGGAGAATTACCAGGTCAAAATCCGGATGGCCAGCCTCGGGCTTTTCATATCTTGTCACCCGGGTGGTCTCCGAATCGAAAAACGCGTCCACCGTTTGGGTAAGCTCCTGGCTGTTAGGCTCACCGAAAACCTTTAGCGGGATCAGCGACATGATGCAAATAAGCACCAGCGTGGACATTTTCAGGAACTTGTTGGCCAGCCAGCAGAAGGAAAAAATCGCCCCGATAAGCATGAACACCTTGGGGTTATAAAACCTCATGAGGAAGCTGTAGATGTATTCGGTGGATGGAATTCCCTGGGACATCAAAAAGCTGGCGCCCTCGGTAGGCGGCGGGAGCCACGAATCGTGCCAGAGAAGGGATATGGCCAGTATGATTCCCAGCGCCACCCGGCCGGTAACAATGACCCCCCTGAACCTGATTTTCTCCGGAATGGGGATGGTCAGGAAAAGTGCGAAAAGCAGGTTATAGGTGACGTCAAACTTTATGTATTCCTTGTAATAAAGGAACAGTTTGGCGAAAAAATAAAAACTCCAGAGTTCCATGTATTAAAAAAGCCAGCGTGGTTGAATCAGAATATGTCAAAACATAATATCATTTTCAGCGCCTGGTTACCCCATCAAAATACGGCGTAGATAAAAAATCCATAACCATTGTAATGGATGGCGGTTATCAGGAGCGCCTGCCTTCCATCAGGGCGCTATGCGCCAGTATAAAACCGGATGGGGCGCCTGACAAACATCCTCCATGCTCTTGTCTGGATTTGAGATCCATAATTTCCGGGTAAGATTTAAAGAGGCTTGAGAAATGTCACCCTGAGATTCTAGGGGGGAAGGAAACCGTGGTCAGCGACCACGGGGAAGCGGTTAAAGGGCGACCACGGGGAAGCATTCAAGAGCCATGGTTCGGCAGGCGCACCATGACAAGAGGTGGATTGTCACCCCGAGCTTGCCGAGGGGCTCGGCATGACACGGTTTTTCCACAGATTTATCCGGGAACCAGGGCCAGAAATATCTTTATATGGGCGCAATGTTGGTTTATAAAAGTAACTTTGCCCAAAAAGGGCGGGGCATACTAGCGTAAAAGGGAGGTTCAATTGTTCAGAAGCGAAGTCGAGTTGAGGAAACTCTTCTCCAATGACAGGGTTGCGCTGTTCATCATCAGCCTCTTGAGCCTCTATATCGAAGTGATGCTCATCCGCCATCTGGGCAGTGAGATACGGATCTTCGCCTATTTTAAGAACCTCACCCTCATAGGCGCGTTCCTCGGGCTTGGGGTGGGCTACCTTTACAAACCAAGGCTCAGCCCGCTTGTTACCCTGGGGTGCATAACGTTCATCGCAGTCACCACCCATCCGATCACCGGTTTTTACCAGATTTCCGACTTCCTGAACCTGGGCGATTTCAACATGTGGGAAATGGCCCACAATGATGTTATACGGGCTATGGCTGGCCTGCTGATGCTCACCACCCTGTTCTTCGCGGTGATAATATCCATGGCCCCCCTGGGGCAGGCGCTGTCGGACATATTCGACCGGTCGCAGAACAGGATACTGGACTACTCCATCAACATCGCAGGGTCGCTGATAGGGGTGTGGTTCTTCGCGGGCCTGAGTTTCGAGACCACCCCGCCGACTCTCTGGTATTTGATAGCCACCGCGATAATTTTCGCCCTCTGGCGGTGGGACACGCAGAAGAGCCTGGCCGTCGCCGTTTCGGCCATGATAATGATCATGGCGCTAAACCATGTCCCCGCCTTGGCGCCGCTGGAGCAGATATGGTCGCCATACCAGAAAATCTCCCTTCACCAGTTTGGCGTAAGGTACAACGCCTCCAGCGGGGATACAAAAATAATCGAGTACAAAAAGCTTCAGACCAATAACACGCTCTACCTTTACATGCTCGACCTTTCGGACAAGAACAGGAAAGCCCATCCGGACCCGTTCCCCCCGGCCCTGGACAGGTATCACTATTACGACCTGCCATATAATTTCCCGAACCGGCTGGACGACGTGCTGGTGCTTGGCTCCGGCGGCGGCAACGACGTGGCTGGGGCCCTGCGGGCCGGAGCCAAAAGGGTCACCGCCGTGGAGATAGACCCCACCATCATTTCCCTGGGCAGGAAATACCACCCCGAAAACCCTTATGGCTCCGAGAGGGTGACGGTGGTGAACAACGACGCCAGGAATTTCCTGCGCGACACCGACAGGAAATACGACCTGATAATCCTGGGTCTGCTGGACTCCCACACCCTCACCTCCAGCTTCTCCAACACGAACCTGGACAGCTTCATGTACACCACCGAAAGCGTGGGCGATATGCGCCGCCACCTGAAGCCGGACGGCGTCCTGGCCCTGTCGTTCCAGGTGAATTACCCATGGATAGGCTCCAAGATATACAAGATGATCAATCAGCAGTTCGGAAGGCCGCCTGTGGTGATACAGGCCTATTCCAGGCATTTCATCCAGGGGACGGGTGGGACATATTTCCTGGCCAGCGAGGATGAGAAGCTGGTAATGGACAAGGTTAAGGCGGATCCGATGCTTTCCAGGCGGGTGGAGTTCGGCGCAAAAGCCGTGGAAGTTTACAAGAACCTGGACGCCAAGCCCCAGACCGACGACTGGCCTTATTTATACGTCCAGTCCCGCTCCATACCAAAACTGCACCTTCTGGTTTCGGCCCTGCTGATATCCATATTCCTTTTAATTTACGGGTTTTATTTCGGCAAGCCCCGCAGGAATGACATCCATTTTGCGGCCCTGGGCGCCGGGTTCCTCCTGCTGGAGGTTTCCGTTATAAGCCGTTTCGCCCTCTTTTGGGGAACCACATGGCTGGTAAGCTCCATAGTGATATCGCTCATCCTGGCGGCCATCCTGGCCGCCAACGCCACATTCATAAAGAGCGCGGGCAGGGTGGGCTATCCTGTCCTGTACGGCGTTCTTTTCGTGGCGCTTGCCGGGCTGTATTTCCTGCCGCTTACCAGCAACTGGGTGGTGGCGCTGTACATGGCGCCGTTTGTGGTTATCGGGTATCTTTTCGCCAAATCGTTCAACGGGGCCGCCGCCGCCTCCAGGGCGCTGGCGTATAACCTTTTCGGGGCGCTCTTCGGGGGGCTTTCCGAAAGCTTAAGCTTTGTAACGGGCCTTTCCGGGCTGATTATCCTGGCCATCGCCTTTTACGCCGTGTCGTTCTTCACCGCCGGGGGCGAGGGCTGAGCCATGTTTTTCAAGCCGCAAGCCCCCGTCTGTTAAAAAAGCTTGAAAAAATTATTGACAATGCCTCGCCGCAAAAATAAACTTACTATTTTTCCGGTTGGCAGGCGGCCATGGCGAAAACGACGCCGGGGCCGGTAACTTTCCGGCCTGCATAGAGTTTTGAATTTAGGTTTTAACGGGATTTAGACAAAAGCCTTATGGAAGCGATAGAAGCCAGCGCCACCCTGCGGTTTACAAGGGTGTCGGCCCAGAAGGCCAGGCTAGCGGCGGACATGATCCGCGGCAAAAGCGTGGCGGACGCGAAAAGCCTTTTGAGCTTTTCGCCCCAGAAGAGCGCGGCCCTTCTGCTGAAACTTTTAGACTCCGCCGTGGCCAACGCCGAGAACAACAAGAAGGTGGAGGACATAGATGTCCTCGAAGTTTGGCGGGTATGGGTGAACCAGGGCCCTGCCCTTCGCAGGCAGATACAGCGCGCCCGCGGCCGGGCGGACGTTATCCGCCGCCCCACCGCCCACATGACCATTGTGGTTCGCGAGAACCTCAAGGCCAAGGAAGAAGCCAGGGCCAAGCTTGAGGCCATGAAGGCCAAGAAGGCCGCCAAGAAGGTGAAGAAGGAAGCGGCTCCAAAGGCCCCGAAAGCTGCTAAGGCCCCTAAAGCTGAAGAGCCCGCGGCCGCCGAGGCCAAACCAAAAAAGCCCCGTAAGAAAAAGGAGAGCTGACGAAAGTCGGCTCTGTCTTAGGAGAACAGGAAAAAAAATGGGTCAGAAAACGCATCCGCTGGGGTTTAGGCTCGGCATCATCAAGAAGTGGGAATCCAACTGGTACGCCGAGGGTTCCTACGCCGACAACCTGCATAGCGACCTTAAATTGCGCGCTTTCATAAAGAAAGAGCTTTATCACGCCGGCGTGTCCAGCGTGCAACTGGAGCGCAAGGGCAAGCAGGTGAAGGTGAACATATTCGCCGCCAGGCCCGGCATCATCATCGGGAAAAAGGGCCAGGAGGTTGACAAGCTCAAGAGCCAGGTCCAGAAGATGCTGGCCGGCAGTGAGGTGTTCCTTAACATAAAAGAAGAGCGCAAGCCGGAGATAAACGCCCAGCTTGTGGCGGAGAACATAGCCCTCCAGCTGGAGCGGCGCGTGGCGTTCCGCCGGGCCATGAAAAAGGCCGTGTCCACCGCGATGCGGTTTGGCGCCAAAGGCATCCGGGTTAACGCCTCGGGCAGGCTTGCGGGCGCCGAGATAGCCAGGATGGAATGGTACCGCGAGGGGCGCGTTCCCCTTCACACCATCCGGGCCGACATCGATTTCGGTTTCGCCGAGGCGAAAACCACCTACGGCATCATTGGCGTGAAGGTGTGGTTGTTCCGCGGCGAGGTTTACTTCGGCAAGGACGCCCGGAGGCTGGAGGAGCAGAGGAAGCTGAGGAGCCAGCGGCAGATTGAGGAAGCCGTTGAGGCCGCCAAGGCGGAGATGGGCATAGGCGAAGCTGTCGCAGAAGATGAAGCGGCGGCAGGCGAAGATTTTGAGGAGTAACCGCCATGTTGACGCCTAAAAAAGTAAAATACCGCAAACGCCAGAAAGGGCGGAACAGGGGCACCGCTTGGCGCGGCTCGTCCATAAGCTTCGGCAAGTTCGCCCTTCAGGCCGTGGAGCCCGGTTTCATAAGCAACCGGCAGATAGAGGCGGCCCGTATCGCCATAAGCCGCCATGTGAAGCGTGGCGGGCGCATATGGATACGCATTTTCCCGGACAAGCCGCTGACCAAGAAGCCCCTCGAAGTGAGGATGGGTAAAGGTAAAGGCGCGCCGGAGTTCTGGGTGGCCAGGATCAAGCAGGGAAGGATACTGTTCGAGCTGGACGGGGTGGAGGCTGAGGTGGCCAAAGAGGCCATGCGGCTGGCGGCGCACAAACTGCCCATGGCCACGCGGTATCTTAACAAGGAAGAAAGGAGCTTTGCGCTGTGAAGGCTGTCGAATTTAAGGAGCTTTCAAACGAAGAGCTTGGCAGGAAGCTTGAGGATCTCAGGCAGTCCTACATGAAACTGAGGTTTCAACACGCCACGGCCCAGCTGGACAGCTCGGCCAAGATTAGGGGCGCGCGAAAAGATATAGCCAGGGCGCTAACCGCGCTCCGGCAAAAGAGCCTGGCCAAAGGTTAACCGCCTTAGGGGCGTTAGCGGATTTAAAAAGAAGGTATGGAAGAGAACAAGCGAGGCTACCGGAAGGTTAGGGTCGGCGTCGTGGTGAGCGACAAGATGGACAAGACTGCCGTGGTGAAAGTGGAGCGGCGCGTGGCGCACCCCAAGTTCAAGAAGATAGTCACCATGTCCAGCAGGTATCACGTTCACGACGAGAAGAACGAGCTGAAAATAGGCGACAAGGTGCGAATCGTCGAGACGAGGCCCCTGAGCAAGAATAAGCGGTGGAGGCTTGGCGCCATCCTTGAGCGTAGCGTAGGTTAGAGGAGACGTAGAGCGATGGTTCAGTTGCATACCGTGCTTGAGGTCGCCGACAATTCAGGCGCCCGCAGAGTGCGGCTCATTAAGGTGGCCGGCGGTTCCCACCGCCGCTACGCCAGCATAGGGGATGTCATCAAGGTTGCGGTGATAGAGTCCATGCCGGAGAGCAACATAAAAAAAGGCGTGGTGAAGAACGCGGTGGTTGTGCGGGTTAAGAAAGAGTTGCGGCGCGAGAACGGCACATACGTGAAGTTCGACAACAACGCGGCGGTGCTTGTGGACGACAACCATGAGATGATCGGCACCCGCATTTTCGGCCCCGTGGGCCGGGAGCTTAGGGCCAAGCAGTTCATGAAGGTCATTTCTCTGGCTCCGGAGGTGCTGTGATGACCGGAGGTAAGAGCGTGAAGCTGAGACTGAAGAAAGACGACGTGGTGATGGTTATCGCTGGCAAGGAGAAGGGCAAGAAGGGGCGCATCCTCGAGTCTTTTCCCGAAGAAGGGCGCGTGATAGTGGAGAAGCTGAACGTTGTAAAACGTCACCAGAAGCCCACCCAGCGCCAGCGCCAGGGCGGAATCATTGAGAAAGAGGCCAAGATGCAGGCCAGCAACGTGCAGATATTCTGCGCGAAATGCCAAAAGCCTGTGAGGATTGGCCACAAGATACTCGACAACGGCAAAAAAGTCCGCGTCTGCCGCAAGTGCGGTGAGATGCTGGACCTGGTGTAAAGAGCAGGATATGGCCGCGCTAAAAGACAGATACAAGAAAGAAGTGGCGCCCGCCCTGATAAAGGAGTTCGGGTACAAGAACGTAATGCAGGCCCCCAGGGTGGCGAAAATCGTCATCAACATGGGCCTGGGCGAGGCTACGGCCAACCCCAAGATCATCGAGACCGGGGTTTACACCCTCACCCGCATAAGCGGCCAGAAGCCGATGGTGACTTCCGCCAAGAAGGCGATAAGCAACTTCAAGCTCCGCGAGGGGCTTGGGATCGGCGTGATGGTTACCCTCCGCGGGGAAAGGATGTACGAGTTCCTGGAAAGGCTCATAGTGGCGGCCATCCCCAGGATAAGGGACTTCAAGGGGGTTTCCGGCAAGGCTTTCGACGGCCATGGCAACTACACCCTGGGCGTAAAAGAGCAATTGATCTTCCCCGAGGTCGAATACGACAAGGTGGAGAAGATAAAAGGGATGAACATATCCATAATAACGACCGCCAGGACCGACGCCGAGGGCAAGAGCCTTTTGCGGAGCCTTGGCATGCCGTTCCGCAACTGACGAGGTTTTTTATAAAATGGCCAAGAAAAGCATGATAGCCAAGCAGTCGCGGACGCCCAAGTTCGCGGTGCGCGCATACACCCGGTGCAAGTGTTGCGGCAGGCCGCGCGCGTACCTGCGCAAGTTCGCCTTGTGCAGGCTGTGTTTCCGCAAGTTGTCGCTGGAGGGTAAGATTCCCGGCGTCACAAAGAGCAGTTGGTAAAGGTAGGGCGAAAAAATGAACATTACTGATCCAGTGGCGGACATGCTGACCCGCATACGCAACGCGGTTATGGCGCGGCACGACAAACTGTCGCTCCCTTCCTCCGGCCTGAAGGCGGAGCTTGCCGCGGTGCTCAGGCAGGAGGGTTACATCCGCGGGTTCAAGATCATCCGCGACAACAAGCAGGGTGAGCTGAGGATTTATCTCAAGTACTCCGGAGACATCCCCGCCATCCGCGGGATCAAGAGGGTGTCCAGGCCCGGCATGAGGGTTTATTCCGGGGTGGACGACATACCGGTGGTGCAGAAGGGGCTGGGCACGTCCATCCTCTCCACGAACAAGGGAATCATGACAGACAGAGAGGCCAAAGAAGCCCGTGTGGGCGGCGAAGTCCTCTGTTGTGTGTGGTAGTTAGAGGCTTAATAAGCAAATGTCACGGATTGGCAAAAAACCGATAGATGTCCCGGCGGGTGTCGATGTGAAGATCGACGGCGGGAATGTGACCGTAAAGGGTAAGCTGGGCCAGCTTTCAAGGCAGGTCCACCCCAACATGAAGGTCTCTCTGGCTGACGGCAAGCTCAGCGTTGAGCGTCCGAACGACCAGCGGGAGAACCGCTCTTTGCACGGCCTCACCAGGGCGTTAATCAACAACATGGTTGAGGGCGTCTCCAAAGGTTTCTCCAAAACCCTCCTCATAGAGGGCGTGGGTTACCGCGTGGCGGCCAAGGGCAAAGGGCTGGAGTTCACGCTGGGTTACTCCCATCCGATAGACATAGAGCCTATCGAAGGGATAACCTTCAACGTCCCCAAACCCACCGAGCTTACGGTGGTGGGCGTGGACAAAGAGGCTGTGGGGCTCATAGCCGCCAACATCCGGAAGTTAAGGAAGCCGGAGCCGTACAAAGGTAAAGGCATAAGGTACTCGGACGAGACCATCCGGCGCAAAGCCGGCAAGGCCGCGTCCAAGTAACCACGTAACATAAAAGCAGGTTTTTAAGGTTCACGCGATGGACAGCGTTTTAAGAGAGAAGAACGACAGGAGAGCCGCCAGGAAAGCGCGGATTCGCAAAAGAATCAGTGGCACCGCGGAGCGGCCGAGGGTTTCAATCACTTTCAGCAACAAGTACGTTTCCGCTCAGCTGATAGATGACGTGGCGGGGAAAACTCTGGTAGCGGCGTCTTCCCAGGAGAAGGACGCGGCCGTAAAAGGCAAAAGCGCCGCCGCGGCCAAGTGGGCCGGGGCTACCTTGGCGGAGCGGGCGTCCAAGATTGGCGTTCAAAAAGCTGTGTTCGACCGGAACGGGTATATCTACCACGGCCGGGTTAAGGATCTGGCGGACGCAATACGAGAAAAAGGGATATTGATGTGAACGGAGCCAGGGCTGGCCGCAGGACACGCGGCGATGAAGCGTCCGACGGGCGTGACAAAGAGTTCATTGACAAGGTCATCCACATAAACCGCGTGGCCAAAGTGGTCAAGGGCGGCAGGCGCTTCTCGTTCTCCGCCCTGGTGGTGGTGGGCGACAGGGCCGGCCGTGTGGGGCTTGGCACCGGCAAGGCCAACGAAGTGCCGGAGGCTATCCGCAAGGCGGTGGCCAGCGCCAAGAAGAGGATGGTCAAGGTGTATATCCACGACTCCACCATCCCCTATGAAGTTACGGGTAATTTCGGGGCTGGCAAGGTTTTGATGAAACCGGCCTCCCGCGGTACCGGCGTTATAGCCGGCGGCGCCGTGCGCGCCATACTGGAGGCGGCGGGTGTGAAAGACATCCTCACCAAGTCTTTGGGCTCCTCCAACCAGAACAACATGGCCAGGGCGGCAATGGAGGCTTTGAAGCTTCTGTACAGCCCGAGCGTAATCAAAGAAATACGGCTCTCCAGGGCCGAGTCTTCCATGGCGGGTGGCAATGAAACTGCATAATCTAAAAAGCCCAAACGGCTCTCGAAAGAGTAGGAAAAGGGTTGGAAGGGGCTGTGGCTCCGGTCACGGCGGCACTTCCGGCAAAGGTCACAAGGGTCAAAAGGCCCGTTCCGGCGGAACTGTTCCGCCTTGGTTTGAAGGCGGGCAGATGCCCCTTTCCAGGCGGCTCCCCAAGTTCGGTTTCACCAACATCTTTAAAAAAGATTATGTGGTGATCAACCTGGACACCATCGAAAAGCTTGGCCTTTCCGGCGAAGTTACGCCCGACACCCTGGTGGAGAAGGGCGTTATAAAAGCTTCCGAGAAGGGTAAAGTGAAAGTGCTGGGCCGGGGCGAGATAACCAAGCCCGTCGCCGTAACAGCCGCGGTGTTTTCTAAATCCGCCGCCGCCAAGATAGAGAAGGCGGGCGGCAAGACCTCCGTAGGGTAGGCCGTGCTGGGTCAGGGCCTGGCCGCCATAGTCAACATCCCGGAGCTTAAGAACCGGGTCCTTTTCACCCTTGGGATGTTGGCGGTTTACCGCATCGGCTCCCACATCCCCGTTCCGGGGGTGGAGACCGCCGCCTTGGCGGACTTCTTCCGCAACATGTCCGGGACCATGTTCCAGTTTTTCGACATGTTCACCGGCTCAAACTTCTCCAACGCCACCATATTCGCGTTGGGTATCATGCCGTACATCAGCTCCTCCATCATCATCCAGCTTCTAACGGTGGTTGTACCCACCCTGGAAAAGCTGAAGAAGGAAGGGGAGCAGGGGCAGAAAAAAATCACCCAGTACACCAGGTACGGCGCCGTTGCGCTGGCCAGCATACAGGGTTTTGGCATCTGCCTTTGGCTTGAATCGTTAAAATCCCCGGCGGGCCAGCTTGTTATAGCAAACCCAGGCTGGGGTTTCAGGATCTTGACGGTGGTCACCCTCGCCGCTGGGACGGCGTTCCTTATGTGGCTTGGCGAGCAGATAACCGAGCGGGGCATAGGCAACGGCATATCGCTGATAATATTCTCCGGCATAGTGGCGGACATGCCCACCGCCTTGATCCAGACGTTCCAGCTTATCAGCATCGGCCAGCTGAACGCGGTGGTGATGGTGGGGCTTGTGGCGATGATGGCCGTGGTTATCGCCGGTATCGTTTACATGGAGTCTTCCCAGCGCAGGCTCACCATACAATACGCAAAGCGCCAGGTGGGCCGCAGGATGGTGGCTGGCACGCAGAGCCACCTGCCGCTGAAGCTTAACACCTCCGGGGTCATTCCCCCGATTTTCGCGTCGTCTATCATCATGTTCCCGGCGACCCTGGGCAATTTCATCAGCGCCTCGGCCGCTCCCTGGCTCGCCGGCGTGACGGACATGCTCCGCCCGGGCCACCTGGTTTACGAGATGATATACATCGGCGCCATATTCTTCTTCTGCTACTTCTACACCGCGGTGATATTCAACCCGGCGGATGTGGCGGAAAACCTGAAAAAATGGGGCGGGTTCATCCCCGGCATCCGGCCCGGCCAGCCCACCTCCGAGTATATAGACAAAGTGCTTTCCCGGCTTACGTTCGCCGGCGCAATATACCTGTCGGTCGTCTGCATTATCCCCGACGTGCTAATATCACAGCTTAACGTGCCGTTCTATTTCGGCGGCACCGGGCTTTTGATAGTGGTTGGCGTGGGGATGGACACGATGGCGCAGGTGGAGTCGCACCTTGTTATGAGGAACTATGAGGGGTTCGTCAAAAAGGGCGCGATAAGGAGCCGCAGGTAATTATTCACTTCAGGCGGAGGCGCTTGAAATGCGATTGATATTGCTGGGTCCGCCGGGGGCGGGCAAGGGCACGCAGGCCAAGATCATCACGGACAGGTTCGGCATTCCCCAGATATCCACAGGGGACATTCTCCGTCAGGCAATCAAGGACAGGACCCCCATGGGCCTGACCGCAAAGAAGTATATGGACGCCGGGGAGCTTGTGCCCGACGAGGTGGTGATAGGCATAATAAACGACCGTATCACCCAGCCGGACTGCCTGGAAGGTTTCATACTGGACGGGTTCCCCCGCACGGTAAAACAGGCGGAGGCCCTGTGCGTGGCCCTCAACGAGCTAGGCGCGGAGATGGACTACGTGCTCGACTTCAACGTGGAGCCGTCTTTGCTTTTGGACAGGCTCACCGGCCGGAGGGTGTGCAAACAGTGCGGCCAGATGTTCCACATAACCCACAACCCGCCGAAAAGCGAAGGCGTGTGCGACAGGTGCGGCGGCCAGCTGTATCAGCGGGACGACGACAAGGAAGAGACCATCCTCAAACGGTTCGAGGTTTACCGCCAGCAGGCCCAGGCGCTCCGGTCGTTTTACGAGGGGCGTGGAAAATACAAAATGTTCGACGGAGCCGCCGCCATTGATGAAGTGAGCAGGCAGGTGATGGAAACGCTTTCGTCCTGATGGCCATAAATTACAGGACAGACGAAGAGATAGACAAGATTCGCGCCGCCAACCAGATCGTTTCCGCGGCGCTGGACAGGCTCGAAGAGATTGTCCGCCCGGGCGTCACCACCGCGGAGTTGGACAGGGAAGCCGAAAAAATAATAAAAAAAATGGGGGGCAGACCCTCGTTTAAAGGTTATCGCGGTTTTCCCAACGCCCTTTGCGTGGCGGTGAACGAGGGGGTGGTGCATGGCATCCCGGGCAGTTATGCGCTGAAGGAAGGGGACATAATAGGGCTGGACCTGGGAGCCGAGAAGGATGGCTATTATGGCGACTCCGCCCGCACCCTTCCCGTGGGCGCCGTAAGCCCGGAGGCCGGGAAGATTATAAAAGTCACCAGGGACGCGCTGATGAAAGGCATCTCCCAGATACGGCCCGGCGGCCATGTTTCAGACATTTCCAACGCCGTGCAGACCCACGCGGAGAGCCAGGGTTTTTCCGTGGTCACATCATTTGTGGGGCATGGGATAGGCTCCCAGCCCCATGAGGACCCGCAGGTGCCCAATTTCGGGCGGCCCGGGCGCGGCCCGGCCTTAAGAAAAGGGATGGTGCTGGCCATAGAGCCCATGATAAACGCCGGAACGGCGGAAGTGGTTATATTGCGGGACGGGTGGACGGTGAAGACCTCCGACGGCGCTTTATCGGCCCATTTTGAGCATTCCGTGGCCGTAACCGCCGAAGGATACGAGATTTTAAGTATTTCACAAAAATAATGTTGTGTAATTTAATTTATGTCTGTTAAAATAACCCTTTTTCGACGCGGATAATATCAGTAAGCCAAGAGGCGGTGATTTTATGAAGGTAAGATCGTCTGTAAAGACCATTTGCGACAAGTGCAAGGTAATAAAGCGCAACGGCAAGATACGCGTGATATGCGAAAATCCGAAGCACAAGCAAAGACAGGGTTAGTTTTTCCAGAGGGAACGAGGTAAGGAGAGTATATGGCCCGCATCGCTGGGATCGACATCCCGAGGGACAAAAGGGTTGAGGTGGCGTTGACCTACATCTATGGGATAGGCCCCGCTACGGCCAAGAAGATATTGAAAGACGCCAACGTGAACGGCGACATCAGGGTTAAAGACCTGACCGAGAACGACGTGAACAACCTGAGGAGCATCATAGAGAAACAGCACCAGGTTGAGGGCGATCTGCGCCGCGACGTGCAGATGAACATAAAGCGCCTGATGGACATAGGTTGTTACCGTGGCCTGAGGCACCGCAAGGGGCTTCCGGTACGGGGCCAGCGCACCAGGACAAACGCTCGCACCCGCAAGGGCCCTGTGAAAACCGCCGGGTCTGGGCGGCGCAAGGAAGCGAAGAAGTAGCTTTCGGCTGATGGCCGCCATATGGCGGCGGGCCGGTTAACGGTTTAGCGAAAAAACGGGATATGGCAGAGAAAAAGCAGGTGAAGGCGGCCGCGCCTAAAAAGCGGCTTAAGAAGGTTGGCGCCGTGGGCGTGGCCCATGTGCGGTCCACGTTCAACAACACCATAATCACCATCACCGACCCTACGGGGAACGTGGTGGCCTGGTCGTCATCCGGCGCGCAGGGGTTCAAGGGCTCCCGGAAGAGCACCCCCTTCGCCGCGCAGATGGCGGCGGAGAACGCCGCCCGCAAAGCCATAGAAATGGGGATGCGGAAGGTGGAGGTGTTCATTAACGGGCCCGGCGCTGGGCGCGAGGCGGCGGTTCGGGCCTTGCAGGCCGCCGGTCTTGAGGTGGATCTTATAAAAGACGTCACCCCTATCCCGCATAACGGTTGCAGGCCGTCCAAGCGCCGCAGGGTCTGACGCTCGGACAGGTTTTACTGGAGTCTGGAAGGAGAAGGTTTTGGGAAAATACGTTGGCCCCGTTTGCCGCATGTGCCGGCGCGAGGGTATGAAGCTTTTCTTGAAGGGAGAGCGTTGCCTGTCCAAGAAGTGCGCCGTAGAGAGGCGCGCCTATCCGCCTGGCATGGCCGGCCAGATGAGGGGCAAAATGAAAGAATACGGCCTTCAGCTTCGCGAAAAGCAGAAGGTCAAGAGGATATACGGTGTCCTGGAGCGTCAGTTCCGGGGCTATTTTGAGAAGGCGGAGCGGATTCGCGGCGTTACCGGCGAGAACCTTCTTCGGCTTCTTGAGACCAGGCTGGACAGCGTGCTGGTGAAGCTGGGCTTCGCCTCCAGCCCGTCCCAGGCCCGGCAGATGGCGCGCCATGGGCATTTCATGGTGAACGGCCGGAAGGTGGACATACCCTCTTTCCGCGTGAAAAAAGGTGATCAGATCACCGTTTGCGCCGGGAGCGACAAGCTTATTGTTATCGCCTCGAACCTGGAGAAAAAGTCGGACAGCCAGGTGCCTGACTGGCTATCGCTGGACAGGGCGGCGCTTCGCGGCGTGGTGAGCGACATGCCTTCGAGAGATAGCGTGCAACTGCCCATACAAGAGCAGTTGATAGTGGAGTTGTACTCCAAGTAGTCGGACTCTTTGGAAGATATATTACCCACTAGGAGGTGGCATGAAAACGGCCTGGCAGGGATTGGTTAAGCCTAAAAAGCTGGAGATCGATCCAAAAACCAAACAGACAAACTATTCCCTTTTCGTGGCCGAGCCATTTGAACGCGGTTTCGGCACCACCATAGGCAATTCTTTGCGTCGGCTTCTGCTTTCCTCTATCCCGGGGACGGCCGTGGTGGCGGTGAAGTTTGAGGGGGTGCATCACGAGTTCTCCAACATTGACGGGGTGGTGGAGGATGTCTCCGACATCATCCTCAACCTTAAACAGCTGGTGCTCCACAAAGACACCGATGACGACGCAACGCTTATCCTTTCCGCCAGCGGAAAAGGAGAGGTGAAAGCGGGTAATATCGAGGCTCCGGCCGGCGTTACTATCCTCAACAAGGATCTGCACATCGCAACCCTTACCGAGGATAAGGCGAAGCTCAAGATTGAGATGATAGTGCGGCGCGGCAGGGGTTACGCCCCGGCCGAGCGGAACCAGAACCCCAACTGGGACATCTCCGTGATCCCGGTGGACTCCGTGTTCTCCCCCGTGCTTAAAGTGGCCTTCCGCGTGGAAAAAACCCGCGTGGAGCAGTCTTCCGATTACGACAAGCTGATCCTGGAGGTCACCACCAACGGCTCCATAAAGCCGGAGGACGCTTTGGCCCAAGCCGCCAAGACCCTTAAGGATCATCTGCAGATTTTCATAAATTTCGAGGAGCAGGAGGAACTGCCCACGAAAGTGCTCAACCAGGACAGGTTGCGCGTGGCCATAAATCTGCGCAAAAGCGTGGAGGAACTGGAGCTTTCGGTGCGTTCATATAACTGCCTGAAGAACGCGAGCATAAAGACCATTATGGAGCTTGTGGGCAAGACCGACCAGGAAATGCTCAAGACCCGGAACTTCGGGCGCAAGTCCCTCAACGAGATAAAGGAAATCCTTGAAGGGATGGGGCTCCACCTTGGCATGAACATCGATGAGTACAGGGAAGAGCTGGTAATGCTCGAACAGGGTTCGGTTAGCCTGTAACGGCCCGCCCTGGTGAACAGAATAGAGGTTTAGGATGCGTCATTTAAAGCAGAAAAAGCATTTCAGCAGGACAACGAGCCACAGGGTGTCCATGTTCCGCAACATGGTTAGCTCCCTGCTGGCGTTCGAGAGGATAACCACCACCCTGCCCAAAGCCAAAGAGCTTCGCCGTGTGGCCGAGCAGATGGTCACTTTGGGCAAGAAGGGCTCTCTGGCCCACCGGCGCAAGGCGCTGTCTTTCGTCCGCGGCAAAGACGTGGTGGCCAAGCTGTTCGGCCCGCTGGCAGAGCGCTACAAAGACAGGCCCGGCGGCTATACCCGCATTTACAAGCTGGGCTTCAGGGTAGGCGATTCGGCTCCCATGGCCATCGTGGAGCTTGTAGACAGAGACGAGTCCGCCGCTCCGAAGAAACGCACCCGCAAGGCGGCGGAGGCCCAGCCCGCCCAATAAGGGGTTTTCCCCACGCCATAACGCGCCGGGCCGTCTTTTTAGACGGCCCGGTTTTTTTGCGCCTGGTGGACCGCTGGCGCTTGAATCCCAATGCCTTATGGCATACGATAACCTAGCCTGAAAACTTTAACGGGTTAAGTGGTTTGGCGGGGTCAGAAAGCAAGTGCCCTTATTGCGGAAGCAAGAGCTTCTCCGGCGGCGTGAAGTCTCCGGATGGTTCAATTAGGGCCCGTTGCGTCAAATGCGGCAACTCTTTGATATTCCCTCCACAGCCGGCCGCCGGAACAATAGGGGCTCCACAAAAGGATAGCAAGGCCGTTGGCGCCTCTCCCAAGGTTGAATTAAAGGCCGGAGCCGGCGATGAAAGGGAAGCGAATTTACAGGCCAAGGAACTTCTCATTGAAGGAGCCGCGCTTTTTAACGATAAGAAATATCCTGCCGCCGTCATAAAATTCCGGGCCGCTTCGGATAAAGTCCCGCGGAACATTGATATCCTCCAGGCTTTGGCTACCGCCTGCTCCAGACAAAACCTTTTATACGAGGCTCTGGCGGCCTATACAAAAATACTGGAGATAGACCCGTCCCACAGGGAATCCCTGTTAAAGGCCTCCATGCTCCATATACAGCGTAAACGGTACGCCCAGGGGGAAGGGTTTTTGAAGAAGCTCATTGAGCTGGAGCCAGGAAACGCGCAGGCCGCGCTTATGCTCAAGATCGCCGAAGACAACAAGCGGCTCGAAGAAAGCGTAGCGGCCATGAAACGCGCCCATGAGGCGCAGGTGGAAACGACATCTCCCATCGAGATCATCACCGGATTGATTGGGGCCGCCGGGCGGAAAACGAAAATCTACGCGTCCGGGTGGGTTGCGTTCCCACTGTTTCTTATAGCGATAAGGGGGGTGGCCGGGCCGGACTCGGCGGCAACCCCGTGGCTTCTGTACCTTTCGCTTTTCTATACGGTTTGGCTGGCGTTGAGCCTTCACGAACTGGGGCATGGAGTGTGCGCCCTATTTCTGGGGGACGACACCGCATTGAAATCCGGCAGGGTGACGTTGAACCCTTTGAGCCATTTCTCCACGATAGGTAGCGCGGTTGTCCCGCTATTTGCATATCTTGCCGGGGGTGTGGTGTTCGGCTGGGCGAAATCCGCTCCCTTTAACCCGGTTAACATGAAACGCCAGCCTTTGGGAGCGGTGTTAACGGCGGGTATGGGGCCGTTCACAAGTTTTATGGTCTCTTACGCCATGTTCATCCTGTTTATGGTCCTGGCGGCGGCCCATAACTCCATCCACCCTGAAAGCCATGTGTGGTTCACCGCCGCTCTTTCCGACCCGATCAAAGCCGGGGCCGGATACCTGGAGCCTTTCTGGTTCGTCGCGTTGGAGCTTACGGCCCTGGGCGCGGTTATAAACCTTCTGGTGGGGGCCTTCAACCTGCTTCCCTTCCCCCCCCTGGACGGTTGGTGGATATTAAAAGCCGCCGCGCCCCGGCTTCTTACCCCCCGGGTGGAGCGAAAAGCCACGTTAGGGGGCGTTCTGGCGTTGGCGGTGGCGGTGGCCACAGGATTTGCTCCTTTGTTCTTGTATCCGGCTTATGTGGCCCTGTCGTTTTATTATTTCGTGTCCGGAGCGGCGCTATGACGGGGCAGGGGATTGTTTGCGTCCGGTGCGGATTAATGGATCCGGAAGGCGTCCTTGGCGCTAAATGCTCCGCCTGCGGAACAGTAGTGAAGGAACGGCGGGAAGATCCATACGACAACAAGCTGTTCGGCGTAAACCTCAACGCTTTCCAGTTAAAAGATGTTATCCTCGCGGAAACCGGGGATAAAACGGGCTGGGGCCGGGCCACCGCCGCCGCGTCCCTGGCCGCGGGATGGTTCATCGGCCGCGCCACCAGGCGGCCGCTGGTAAAGCCCGCGTTCAAAGGACGGTTGTTGAAATACTCCAGAACCAGCCTTCCAAAGGCTCCGGAGATTGATAAGAAACTGCTTAACGGGGTCACTTCATCCTTGCGGGGCCATGGGTTCATCCCCGTGATGGACCGGGTGGTTGATTCGTTGATACCTCGCCGGTTCGAGCGGCTTTTCGCCAACAAAGAACGAAAATTATACGCCTTGGCGCTTTTCGAGCCGCCATCGGAGCGGGCGGAGATAATGGTGATAGCCCCCATGGGGGAAACCGGCGAGAAGTTCGCGATAGCCTCGAACCATTCTCCGTGGATATTGGCCGACCCCATGGGCGAGGCGCAGTTTTTCCCCGGCGCGCCCGTGGAGGAGCTATTGGCCGCCGCCGATTATAAAACAGCGGGGCAAGACCGGTCTTTAATGAAATTCTCCATGAAAGATTTCGTGGCGCGCATGGCGGACATCCATGAGCGCCGGTTCGACCTGGCTGTGAAAAACAAGATTCTGCTCAAAATCCGCGAGATGAAAAAGGACGAGGCGTTGATAGTCCCTTCGGCTCCGGTCTGCGAGAATCATAAAGACACTCCGGCGGTGGCAGTTTGCGCGGCATGCGCCAAAGCGGTATGCCTTTCCTGCCATAACCGGTTCGACGGGAGGGTTTATTGCCCCGAATGCCTGCCCAAAGAGGCCAAAGCGGGGGAAACACCATCGCTAGATTCCCCGGCGGAAGGGCTTATGCCCGCAGGTTTGGCCCTGCGGGGATCCATCAAGGTTTTCGAGTTCCTAATGTTCGCCGCGCTTCTCACCGTCCTGTTTCCGTGGGAAGCGTATCCAGCCTCAAAGATTGTTTACTCCACCATGGCGTCGGTCTTGTTCATCGGCTATTTTTATTACCCGGTAACGAAATGGGGAGCGACACCAATTCAGCGTTTGTGCGGCGTGGCTGTGGTGGATTCGGAGAGCGGGGAGCCGCCAAAGCCAGCCTCGTCTTTGGCGCGGACAGGATACCTGTTGCTTTCACTAGTAGCTTTATTCCCGTTCATAGGCTACCTCGCGGCGTTTAAAGACCCTCTGCGGCGCGGCGTACATGACAGGCTGGCGGGAACGCTGGTGGTTACGCTGAACGGGGGGCAAAAAGAGAAAATCGGAGCCGCCTCCCTGATTGTTATGGCTGGCATGTTGTCGCTGGCCGGGTATCAGTTGAAAGGGGAGGCGTTGCGGGTGGCCGCCACGGCTTTGGGGGGTGTGACGGCGCCGGGGTATGTTTCACTTCCGGCCAAATGGCGCGTTAAGGCGGATAGCGTAGCCACGCTCAACGGGCCCAACATGGCCGCCGTATTGATTGGAGGGGAACTGACGGCCTTTGATGTCGCCACAGGCAAACCGTTGTGGATATCCGCCGCCCAGGGGGTTGAGAGGATACTGGCGGATCCAGGCTCCAGCCTATATTTTGTCATCGGCAAAAAGGACGGCTCCGGTTTTATAGGGGCTGTTTCCTGGAAGAACGGTTCCCTGGCGTGGACGGCCAAGCTTCCCGGCTACCCGGCCACGGCATGGGCTTTTACGCCTAACGGACTGGCCGTGGCTGGCGGCGATCAGGTAACGGCCTTCGATAAGGCCGGCAAGAAAATGTGGAGCGTTCCGGCGGATGGGCGGATTACCGCTATCACCACCGCCAGAGACACGCTGATAATTTCGGTTACTGGCCATGGCTCACGGGTGATAAGCCAGAGGGATGGCGCGCCGTTGTCCCGGGCGGCGGGATTAAAACCCGTGGCGCCGGGGGCGGAGGGGGCTTACCTTTTTTCCGGCAGGTTCAACTCCATGACGCTGATCCCCTCCACCGGCGCGGCGGTGTGGAAATATGAAGAGCCGTTGAGTTTCGCCACTGAAGAAACCTATGGGGGGAATACCTTATTCGCCCGGCAGGCGGCGGTGGACAAAACCACCGGGGCCATGGCGTTCAAATATCCTGAGGGGTGCGTTTGCGCGGGAATGATAGGGAAAATGCCCGCGTTAACCTGCCCGGCGGAAAGGAAACTCATGGTGGTGGACAACGCCCGGGGCAGGACGCTAGGGGAGTTTTACGGCATCCCCCGTCTGGACAGGGTGAAACTGCTTTGGGAGGACCAGGAGGGGTATCATCTGGCCGCCACGTCCAGCGTACAGGGAGATTGGGTGAAAACAAGGCTCATCACCCTGGATCACCCATTCACCAGGATAAAGGTCGCTGAAATAGCCGATTTCGATGGAGAACCGGTGATTTTTTACAATGAAGACCGGGGTGCGCTGTTCATTTCCGACGGCAGGGGCGCCGGGGCATACGAAGCTCCAAAAAACAGGTGAAAAGCAAGTTATGGCCTACCTTATCGCTGAAATAGGTTTCTCCCATTCCGGGGACTTGGACCTGGCGTTGAGGATGATCGAGTCCGCCGCCAGATCCGGCGCGGATGCGGTTAAGTTCCAGTCCTTCTTCGCCGATGACCTGTATTTCCCCAACCATGAGCTGTACCCCATCTTCAAGGCTGGTGAAATTTCACCCGATGCCCACCGTATGTTAAAAAACGCCGCAGACTCCAATGGGGTGGATTTTCTTTCAACTCCCTTCAGCGTTTACTGGGTGGATGAGCTTTCGAAGCTGAACCCGGCGGGATACAAAATAGCCTCCATGGATCTGAACAATCCGGTTCTGCTTGCGGCCGTGGCCCGGAAGGGAGGGAAAGTTTATCTTTCCACCGGCGGTGGAGAACTGGAGGAGGCGCGGCAAGCCGTGGCCCTCCTGCGGAAGAACGGCGCGGCGGAAATATGCGTTTTTCATTGTGTATCGAATTATCCCACCATGCCGGAGGAGGCTATGCTGGGTATGATTCCTGAGTTGAAAAAAGAGATGGGCGTTAGGGTGGGTTTTTCCGACCATACCTTGGGTACGGCGGTTGCCACGGCGGCGGTGGCCTTGGGGGCGGAGGTAATAGAGAAACATTTCACCATAGATAAAAACCTGCCCGGCCCCGACCACAAGATTTCCGCAAATCCAGAGGAGCTTTCCATGCTGAAAAAGTCCATTAAAGAGGCGGAAAATGCCATAAAAGCTCCTCTACCCGGAGCGCAAAACCGGCCGGACTCAAACAAGGTCCACCTTATGCGCAGGGGTATATACGCCGCTTGCGCCATAAACAAGGGGGATGTAGTGACACTGGAGAAGTTAAAACTTGTCCGCCCGGAAGTAACGCCACTCAATATGCTGGATAGCATCGTAGGGAAGCCTGCCCGCAAGGATTTCAAGGAGATGGAACCGCTTTGAGGAATGTATCGAAAAGTTGCAATTAAATGGCATAAATATTAACTTGATTAATAATTTATTTTAAGCCAATATTCAGACTTGCTTAAAAAGGGCTAGGTTTGAATTCCATACTTTCCGTGGCTGATATGGCGGTTGAAAAAATTCTTGTGGTGGAGGACTCCGCCGTTACCCTCAAGTTAATCGAGCTTCACCTGCTTAAGGAGGGTTATTCCGTCATAACCGCCGCCAGCGGCCTTGAAGCGGTGGACCGGATGTATGAGCATACGCCGGACCTGATAATCTCCGACATCATGATGAATGATATGGACGGGTTCTCGCTGTTGCAAAAGATCCGGGCCGAGAGATGGTGGGCTGGCATACCGTTCATTTTCCTTTCCGCCAAATCCTCCATCGAAGACAAGCTTATGGGTTTCAAGCTTGGGGGGGACGATTATATAACCAAGCCTTTCCAGGTGGAAGAGCTGGTGGCCCGCATCCGGGTGAACCTGGGCAAGGTGGCCAAATTGAAGCGGGACACTTCCACGGACTATCTCACCGGCGCCTTAAACCGGCGGGCGCTGGAGAACCGGCTGGCCATGGAGATACACCGTAGCCAGAGGTTTAACCGGGTGTTTTCCGTTGCCATGCTGGACATAGACCATTTCAAGAAACTCAACGACACCTGCGGCCATCTGGCCGGGGACGAAGTTTTACGCGGCGTTACCCAGGCCATCCAGGAAGCGGTAAGGGACATAGACGTGGTGGCCCGGTATGGTGGGGAGGAGTTTGTCGTAATCATGCCCGAAACAGGAAAAGATAGCGCTTTTTCGGCCATGGAGAGGCTAAAGGTCTCCATATCTGAAATGGTTATGGGCCAGGCATGCGGCCAGCCGCTGAAAACCCGTGTGAGCATAGGAATTTCAGAGTTTCCGGCCGATGGGTGCGACGCGGAGGAGATAATAAAATCGGCTGATTCAGCCTTGTACCAGTCCAAAAACGCCGGGCGAGACCGGGTAACGCTATTTTCCCGCCCCAAAAACCAGTTCAACTAGCCTGCCATTATAGTTGAGCGGGGCCCGGGCATTTCTTATAATAACTCACGACAGGAAACATGACTGGCGCCGCTGTTCCGGCGTCTTAAATTCCAACAGGCGCCAAGGAGATATTTCCCTAAATGAAGCTATTTATCGATTCCGCTGATATTAACGAGATCCGCGAGGCCAACTCCCTCGGGGTCATCGATGGCGTTACCACCAACCCAAGCCTTGTCTCCAAGACCGGTAAGGACTTTAAAACCGTGATCCGGGAGATATTGGCCGAGGTGGACGGCCCCATAAACCTGGAGGTCATCTCGTTGCAGGCAGACGGTATGGTGGCTGAAGGGCGCGAACTGGCCAAGATCAGCGAAAACGTGGTTGTGAAAATCCCCATGACCACCGAGGGCTTGAAAGCCGTGAAGATACTCTCCGGCGAGGGGATAAAGACCAACGTCACGCTGGTGTTTTCCGCCAACCAGGCTCTGCTGGCGGCCAAGGCCGGGGCGACCTACGTGTCTCCCTTCGTTGGCCGGCTGGACGACATTTCCCACAACGGCATGGAGATAGTCGCCCAGATACTGGAGATATTCACCAACTACGGTTACGACACCGAGGTGATTGTGGCCTCCATACGCAACCCCCTTCATGCGCTGGAATCGGCCCGGATGGGGGCGGACGTGGCCACGGTGCCGTTCTCCGTTATCGGCCAGCTCGCCAAACACCCCCTTACAGACATCGGCATCGAGCGTTTTCTGAAAGACTGGGAAAAGGTCCCGAAGAAATAGCCCAGCGCGGTTTTAGAGCGGATCATGGCCGACGCGCTGGTGGCGGGTGGGGATGTGGTGAAACGGTATGGCCCCTACGCCGCCGTGGACGGGGTGTCGTTTTCCATCCTGCGGGGGGAGTGTTTTGGCTTTCTTGGGCCCAACGGGGCCGGAAAAACCACCCTGCTTAAAATGATCCAGTGCCTTGCGCCTTTAACCTCTGGCCGGGTGACGGTGGACGGGATGGAGGCTGGGCAAGACGACCGCAAAATAAAATCCATCATCGGTGTGGCGCCCCAGGAAGACAGCCTGGATCCGGACCTTACGGTGTTCCAGAACCTGGTGATCTACGCCGGTTATTTTGACATCCCCCGCCGTCAGGCGGAACGGAAAGCCGATGAGCTTCTAAAATTCTTCCACCTGGAGGAAAAACGGGCGGAGAAGATCCGCGTTCTTTCCGGCGGCATGCGCCGACGGCTGGTGATAGCCCGGGCGCTGGTGAACGACCCGAAGTTATTGATACTCGACGAGCCCACCACAGGGTTAGACCCACAGGCGCGCATAGTTATATGGCGCAAGATAGAAAACCTGAAAGCCGAAGGGGTGACCATGATCCTCACCACCCATTACATGGAAGAAGCCCGCAGGCTTTGCGACCGGCTGGCGATCATGAACATGGGCAAGATAATGGCCACCGGAGCCCCGGATGCGCTCATGCGCGACCACTTGGGGGAGACGGTTGTGGAGGCCCGCCCCCGGCCCGGCATGGAAGACAAGCTGGAACCATCCCTGAAAAGGCTGGGAGCGGCTTTTGTCAGGGCCGGGGATGTTTACCTGGTGTTCAAGACGGCGCCAGGCGCTATACCTGCGGAACTGGCGGAGGCCAGCCTTATCTCCACAAGGCCCGCCTCCATGGAAGACCTGTTCATGAAAATCGCCGGGCGCCATCCGGGAGGTATGTGAAATGGTGACACGCCGGGCGTTTCATGTGTGGCTACGCAATTTCGCGGTGTACCGCTCATATTACAAGCCCAGCCTCGTGGGCAACTTGGGTGAGCCATTGCTGTACCTCTTCGCCATGGGGTTCGGCATAGGGGCGTATATCACCGACATCAAGGGTATGCGGTACATGGAGTTCATCGCGCCGGGTTTGATTGTCACCTCGTCCATGTACAGCGCCGTGTTTGAGTGTACCTTCGGCTCCTACACCCGCATGACCATCCAGCGCACTTATGAATCCATCATTTCCACCCCGGTTTCCTTGCAGGACCTGGTGGCGGGGGAGATATTGTGGGGCATGACAAAATCGGTAATATCCGCCGCGGTGATGATATTCATAATGACCCTGTTCGGGTTATACACTCCATCGGTTTCCATTGTGGGGATAATGGTGACCGTGGCTTTCACGGGGCTGGTTTTCGCCGGCGGGGCCATGTGTTTCTCGGCGCTGGCGCCAAGCTACGAGTTTTTCAATTACTTCTTCACGCTGTTCATCGCCCCCATGTTCTTTCTGTCCGGGGTGTTCTTCCCGCTGGACCCGTTCCCGCCAGCGGTGCAATGGCTTTCGCTGGCGATGCCCGCCACCCACTCGGTGAACCTTATCCGCCACTTTTTCCATGGCGGCGACGGCAACGGGCTTTTAATGGCCGCGCTGTTCCTGGTTACGGCCACAGCGGTGTTCGGCGTTCTGGCCGAGCGGTTGGTGCGCCGCCGGATTATCGTTTAAACGATTACTCCATCAGCCACTGCTCCGGATGGAAGAGAAGAGCCGGGCAACACAACGCTGTTTTTCACCTGGGCGCCATCGCCTATAACCGCCCCGGCGTGAATGGCCGCGCTGGGGCCGATGATGGCATTGGCCCCTATTTGCGCTCCGGGCTCTAGATAAACAGGGGGTATTATCCGCGCGCCGGGCTCCATATTTATCCCGGCGTCCCGGGATGATTCTCTCCGGTCAAGAAGGCCCATGACGGTCTTGTGGTAATCTTGCGCCGTGCCCACGTCTGTCCAGGGCGTTTCCATCGCCACGCCGTATAGCCCCTCGCCCATCATGGTCATGGGCATATAAACCTCTTTGGAAATGTCCACAGCCCGGCCAGCGGGAATCCCCTGAAAAATGGATGGGGATAAAATGGAGCAACCGGTGAACATTAAAAGCCCGGCAGAGCCGTCATGGCCCGGCCCCGTGGCGGAAAGATAGCGGGTGATAAGCCCCTGGCCGTTTACCGCCAATGGGCCGTATTTCACCGGGTCTGGGTTTTTACGCAAGGCCAGCGTGGCGACTGCGCCGGATTTTTCATGGGCGGCCATCAGGTTGGCCCAGTCCGGCTCCATGATAACGTCGGAGTTCAAAACGGCGAAGTTGTCACTATCCAGCCAACGCTGGGCGTTTTTGATACCCCCGGCGGTTCCGAGAATCTCTGTTTCCCGCGAAACGATGATCTCCACCCCGTAATCCATTTTTGCCACCCGCTCTTCTATCATGGGGGCCAGATGATGGGCGTTAATGACAATCTTGTGCGGGTTCAGCTTCAAAACCGTCTCCACGGCGATCCTCAATAGATCCCGTTCCAGCACTGGAAACAATGGCTTGGGCCTTTTTAGTGTGTGGGGCAGAAGCCTTGTGCCCAATCCCGCGGCCAGTATCATGGCGTTCATATGCCAACTTTCTTTGCGTAACATGTCATGAGCGGATAGAATAAACCATTTTATCCGTAAACGACACATACGAGGTTTTAAAGGAAGTGGGTTTCAACTGTGGCATCGTAGGTTTGCCCAACGTGGGCAAGTCCACCATATTTAACGCCCTTACCGCGGCGGGGGCGGCGGCGGAGAACTTTCCGTTTTGCACCATAGAGCCCAACGTGGGCATAGTTCCCGTGCCGGACAGGCGGCAGAACCGGCTGGCCGAGATTTCCGGCTCCGAAAAAATACTCCCTACAACCCTGGAGGTGGTGGACATCGCCGGGCTTGTGGCCGGGGCCTCCAAGGGAGAGGGTTTGGGCAACAAGTTCCTGGGTCATATCCGGCAGGTGGACGCCGTGGCCCACGTGGTGCGATGTTTCGAGGATGAGAACATAGCCCATGTGGCCGGTTCGGTAAATCCGGCGTCGGACATAGAGGTCATCCGCACGGAACTTCTGCTGTCGGACATAGAGACCATAGACAAGCGCATAGCCGCAGTGGAGAAGGGCAAGAAAAGCGGCGACAAGAAATTGCTGGAGGGGCTTCCCAAATACCAGGCGCTCCGCCAGAGCATGGACGAGGGGCATCTGGCGCGGATGGTTATGGAGCCGGGCGATGAGGAGCTTTACCGCGACCTGTTCCTTATAACCGCCAAACCGCTCATCTACGTTTGCAACGTGATGGAAAATGATTTGAACCGGGAGACGGACACGCTTTCCGCCGTGCGCGGAGTGGCTCAAAAGGACGGAGCCTCGGTTGTGGCCATCTGCGGAAAAATAGAGAGCGAGCTGGCGGAACTTTCCGGCGAGGACAGGAAAGCGTTCCTGGCGGACCTGGGGCTGGAAGAGTCCGGCCTGGAACGGTTCATCCGCGAGGGGTACAGGATACTGGATCTTATCACCTACTTCACCACCGGGCCTAAAGAGACCCGGGCATGGACCATCAAGCGCGGTACCAAGGCGCCTCAGGCGGCGGGGGTCATCCATTCGGATTTCGAACGGGGTTTCATA
Organism: Nitrospinota bacterium; assembly: GCA_016208975.1. Classification (NCBI taxonomy): domain Bacteria; kingdom Pseudomonadati; phylum Nitrospinota; species Nitrospinota bacterium. The sequence goes on along the minus strand of JACQXA010000004.1, from coordinate 98,150 downwards.
CGGGCCGAGGTTATTTCCTTCGATGATCTGGACAGGCTGGGCTCTGAACAGGCGGTGAAGGAGAAGGGGCTCCTTCGCATAGAAGGCAAGGATTACGTGTTCAAGGATGGGGATGTGGCCCATTTCCGGTTCAACGTTTAGTAGTCTGGCGGCGCGCCATGGGAGATGAATTTCCACCAGGTGGCGCGCCAGAAGGCGTTTTTACCCGCAAAGCCGGCCTGGCGGATCTGGCGGCCCTGCACAAGCTGGACAACGCGCTTTTCCCTCCCGATATAGCTTATGACCCGGAGACGTTCCTTTTCTACCTGCTGGACAAGAGCTCCGAGGTGATAATGGCCGGGGATTCCGCCGGGCTGGCCGGTTTTTCGATAATCAAAAAAGAGTCCAAAACCCGCGCAAACCTTGTGACCATAGACGTGGAGCAATCCAGGCAGGGGAGGGGGGTCGGCTCATTGCTCTTATCCATGGCCCACATGGCGGCGGCAACCTGGGGCGCGTCCCAGGTTGTTCTGGAGGTGGACACAGGCAACTTGCGGGCCACAAAGTTTTACGAGAAACACGGTTACACGAAAACGCGGATCCACAAGGGCTATTACCCCAACGGAGCCGACGCCTGGGAAATGCGAAAAACCCTAGCCTAATTTCTTCGGGAGAGTTGTTCCATATCCTCCGGGCTGTTGAGGTTGATGAACGACCGTAGCTCGGAATCCACAGTTTTAAACACCTCTTCGCCGATCAGCGTTTTATGTAGTCCCTTGCGAAACTCATCGAACTTGATGGATCCCTCGGCGATGCGGTCATTGAACCGTTCCATTGCCTTGGTGGAGTAGCGGGCCAGCAAGCCCTGTTCAAGGCCGTTCACGAAAGGAATCGCCGCATCGAAACCGTTCATGGGATATGCGAGGATTTTTTCGGCCACCGCCGGGCTTATATAAGGCATGTCGCAGGCGGCAAGAAAAATTTCGTCCGCGCCGGTGTTGGCGAAAGCCGAATGAAGTCCAGATAGAGGCCCCATGCCGGTGATGATGTCCGGATATATAGGGAGGTTTAGGTGGTGAAAACCTTCCGGCTGGTTGGCGATTATCACGATGTCGCTACAAACCGGCTTGACCGCTCCGATTACCCTTTCGATCATCATCACCCCATCCACCTCGATAAACGACTTGTCGCGTCCCATTCTGCGGCTGGCCCCGCCGGCCAGAATGGCGGCTATTGTCTTTATGTGTTGGGTCATATGCGGCGCCGTGCCGGGTTAAGGGTGGGGTTCCACCCAATGGGAGCCGTTTACGAAGATCTCTTTTTTCCAGATGGGCACACGGTTTTTCAACTCGTCTATCAGCCATTCACAAGCGTCGAACGCCTCGGGGCGGTGGGCGCCCACGGCGATAATCAGAACGATGTTCTCTCCGGCGGGAATCCTGCCCAACCGGTGGATTATAAGGCAGTCCAGCACGCCGAACCTGTTCTTCGCATCGGCCTCAAGTTTTTCCATCTCTTTTTGGGCCATGCCCTGGTAATGTTCGAACTCCAGCGCTACAACCTTCTCGCCCCGGGAAAAATCCCGAGCGGTCCCTATGAAAGCCACCGTTCCTCCGGAGGCTCCATTCTTTGCGATAAGCGCCGAAGTCTCGGCGCCAATGTCGAAATTTTCCCGCTGGAGCCTGGCCACGGCCTATAACCCCCCTGAAAGAGGCGGAAGGACGGCCACCTCGTCACCGTTCGTCACCATCGCATCCAGCCCCTGCATTTCCTGGTTTATGGCGAACAAGAGTGAGGGGTGTGTCAATATGGCCGAGTCCACCCCAATAGCCCGGGCCGCGTCTGCAAGGAACGTTTTTAGAGGGGTGGGGGCCGAGACGATAACCTCCATCCCCTCTCTTCCAGCCCTGTCTTTTACGGACGCGAAGAATTTAAGTGTCGCCATAATTAACCAAATATAAACCAGCGTAAGGTTTCAAATTGCCGCATGGAGCCATTATAGTGGAATATAATCAAGTTTACAGCCGCCACTGAATGGGGGAAGTTAGAATGACCGGAATTTATGAAGTTCTCGCCCACAATCCCCTTTTATACCTTTTCATCGTAGCCGCCGTGGGGTATCCGCTAGGGCGCATTAAAATATTTGGCTGTAGCCTGGGCGTGGCCGCGGTGCTTTTCGCCGGGCTTCTTTTCGGGTCGCTCCACCCGGAGTTGAAACTGCCGGAGATAATTTATATCCTCGGGCTGGCGCTTTTCGTTTACACCATCGGGCTGTCTTCAGGCCCATCCTTCGCCTCGTCGTTCCGCAAAGAGGGGGTGAGGAACAACGCTTTAGCCCTTGGCGCCATATTTTTCGCCACCGTGGCCACGGTACTGGCCGCATGGGCTCTCAACATCAAGTCCACCCTGGCCAGCGGCATGTTCGCCGGGAGTTTGACCAATACCCCGGCGCTGGCGGCAATGCTGGAGACGCTTAAGAGCATAGCGCCAAAAGAAGTGGTGGAAAAGGCCCTCTCCGAACCGGTGATAGCCTATTCCATCACCTATCCCATGGGGGTGGTGGGCATACTTCTGGCCATAACGCTGGCACAGCGGATATGGAAGGTGGATTACGAAGCCGAGGCGGCGAAGATGAAAGACGTGATATCAGGCAAAGAGCCGCTTATCACCCGCACGTTTCTCGTCACCCGTAACGAAGCCACATACCTCACCATCCGCGAGATGTTCATCCTTTACCAGTGGAACGCCGCGTTCGGCAGGGTTAAACGGAGTGACGATTTTTTCGTGGCCGTGGGGGAAACCAAACTTATGCTGGGCGATTTGGTTGCGGTTGTTGGCCCCCACGATGAACTGGAAAAAATATCCCATTACCTCGGTGAGCCTTCCGCGGAGCATATAGAGCAGGAGAAGGGCGACCTGGAGGTGCGGCGCATTTTCGTCTCCAACCCGAAAGTGGCGGGAAGAAAGTTAAAAGAGCTGAAGGTGGACGAAAAATATTGCGCCGTGGTGACGCGCCTTCGCCGGGGGGATTCCGACGAGGTGGTGTCTGGCTCCACAATTCTGGAGCTTGGCGACAGGGTGCGCGTGGTGGCCCGGCGGGACAGGATGGCCGAGGTGAGCGCCTTTTTCGGGGATTCTTACCGGGCCGTCAGCGAGGTGGACATAATGACCTTCAGCCTGGGGCTTGCCATGGGCCTTCTGGCGGGAATACTACCCATTACGTTGCCGGGCGGAACCGAGGTGAAACTTGGTTTCGCTGGCGGGCCGCTTGTGGCAGGTCTTGTTTTGGGGGCGTTGGGGCGTACTGGCCCCATGGTGTGGAACATCCCGTACAGCGCCAACATGACATTGCGGCAGATAGGCCTTGTAATGTTCCTGGCGGGGGTGGGCACCCGCGCCGGATACGGTTTTGTGAACACGTTTATGGACGGCGGCGGGCTTGTAATCTTTTTCGCCGGGGCCGTTATAACATTCACAACGTCCATGCTGGCGCTTACTGTTGGGTACAAGCTGTTAAAAATACCTTTCGGGGCCCTTACAGGCATGGTTGCGGGCATCCACACCCAGCCAGCCGCGCTGGGATTCGCGCTGGAACAGGCCAGAAGCGACATTCCCAACCTTGGTTATTCGTCGGTATATCCCGCCGCCACCATCACGAAGATTTTGCTGGCCCAGCTTCTGCTGGCCAATTCCTTCCTTAATTTCTAAACACTCCTTTCATATTCGCTTAAGCTTCACCCGTTAACCTCTAACCATGATCAATCCACCATGGAGTTGGCAAGTCATGGGCAAAGCGGAACGGGTGAAAGTATGGCGCCTTCCGGTGAGGCTATTTCATTGGGGCCTGGCGGCCCTGTTCCTTCTGGCGTTCGTCACGGAGGACGGGTCTATAAACGTTCACGCCGCCGCGGGATACGCCGCCGCGGGGCTTGTGTTTTTCCGTCTGGCCTGGGGATTCGTGGATGACGGGTTCGGTTCGATAAAGGCATTTCTGCACAAACCGGCCGATGTGATGGCCCATCTTTCGGCGATGCTCACGGCCACGCATAACCGGTATCTGGGGCACAATCCCGCCGCCGCGGCCATGGCGGTAGCGCTGATGGCGCTGATTCTGGCCACTGCGGGCTCTGGCGTTCTGGCATACGGAGCGGAGGAGATGGCCGGGCCTCTAGGCTTCCTGTTCAGCCGGGGCAGGGGCTGGGAGGACGAACTGGAGGATATTCACGGGTTTTTCGCAAACACAACGCTGGCCATGGCTTTTATCCACTTGGCCGGGGCGGCGCTGGAAAGCGTTATTCACCGGGAGAACCTGGTTTGGTCAATGATCACCGGTTACAAAACTGGATTTCAGAAGGAGTGAACGTATTATGAGATTGTTACTGGCATGTCTGTTAATCGTCGCGGCCACTTTCACCGCCGGCGCCGGATACGCGCTGGCCGCCGCCGCGGATGTCCTGTTGGACAAGTACAAAACCGAGGGCGCGAAAAGTTTCAACGCCGGGCGCGGCGAAAAGCTCTGGAATACGGAGTTCACAAGCAAATCCACGGGAAAACCGGTCTCCTGCGTATCCTGCCACAACGCGGAGTTTAAAAAATCCGGCAAGCATAAGGAGACAGGGGAAAACATCGAGCCTTTGGCCCCGTCGGTGAACCGCAAGCGGCTGACAGATACGGCCTTCATTGAGAAATGGCTGAAGCGAAACTGCAAAGGGACCCTTGGCAGGGAATGCACGCCGCAGGAGAAGGGCGATTTACTTCTGTATATAAAGAAACAGTAAAATGGGAAAGGATAGTGGAATGGGCGGAAAAGGTATAACGGCGATGATAATCCTGGCCGTTTGCGGCGGGATTTTCATGTTGGCCGGTGGCCTGGCCCTGGCCGAGCGGGATTTTAACGGGCGTTTGGAAAGAGACGGCCATGAAGATGATGACGGTCATGGGCCGTTTGAGACACGAAAGAATATGCGGGGAGCGCATGATGTGGCCAGAACCACCAGCGGCCTTTATAAAAGGGAGTGCGGCTCGTGCCATTTCGCCTATCAGCCTGGCCTGCTACCTGTTGAATCCTGGCGGAAGGTGATGGACGGCCTTACGGACCATTTTGGTGAAGACGCGGAACTGCCGCCGGAGGAAGCCAAGGCTATAATGAAATACCTGGCGGACAACGCCTCGGATAAATCAGAGTATAAAACATCTGTGCGGATCACGAAGTCGCTTAGGGGCAAGGAGCCGCTGTTGCGTATCAGCCAAACGCCGTACTTTACCCATGAGCATGACGAGATCCCCAGGAAATTCTACTCGCCGGGCACGAAAGTGAAATCGCTCAGCCATTGCAACCGGTGCCATGTGCAGGCGGACGAAGGCTCGTACAACGAGCATGAGGTGAACATCCCGGGCGTAGGAAGATGGGACGATTGAAAAGCATTATGAACCTAACGGCGGTTGTGGTTTTAACAGCCGCCGTTATTTTCCTTCCAGCCGGGCGGAGTTGGGCCGGCGAGGGGCACGAAAAAGCCAGGAAACTCAAACAGGCTGGGGACATCCTGCCACTGGAGGCTATATTAAAGAAAGCCCTGGCGAAAAAGCCCGGTAGGGCTTTAGAGGTTGAGCTGGAAAAAGAGCGGGGCGGATACGTTTACGAGGCCGAGATTCTGGACAAGGCGGGCGTGGTATGGGAAATGCGGCTGGACGCCAAAACGGGCGCGGTTTTATCCATAGAAAAAGAGGACTGACGGCTGAATGAAACTCCTTCTGGTGGAGGACGACCCATCTTTGGGCCGGAAGCTCAAGGACCGTCTCGCTGCGGAGGGTTTCACCGTGGATATCATAGACAACGGCGCCGACGCCGCGCAAATTGACCCCGATGGAATTTATGACGCGGTGATCCTGGACCTGGGTTTGCCTGGCAAGCCGGGCCTTTCGGCGCTGGCGGACTGGCGCCGTCGCGGGGCCCGGGTTCCGGTGCTGATTCTTACCGCCAGAAACGCCTGGAACGAACGGGTTGAAGGATTCAAACACGGGGCGGACGATTACCTGGGCAAACCATTCCATGTGGAGGAGCTGGTGGAAAGGATAAAGGCCGTTATCCGCCGGTCCCACTCCACCACGCCTGGCGAAAAGCTTTCAGCGGCTGGATTGACGCTTGATGAAGAACGCCAATGTGTCACCATGGCCGACGGCTCGACCGAGACTTTAACAGGAGTGGAGTTCCGGCTGTTACGGTATTTCATGCTCAACCCCGGCAAGGTTCTGGCGCGCTCCTCGCTTATCGAGCGGGTTTATGACGCGGATTCGGAGAAAGACTCCAACGTGCTGGAGGTTTACATACGAAGGCTCCGGCTCAAGATAGGCGAGGGGATGATAACCACCCGCCGGGGCCAGGGGTACGTTTTTGGTGAGGCGGCCTGATGGGGTCGCTGAAGGCAAGACTCACCGCCGGGCTTTCGCTGGGACTTGTCATTCTGTTCGCCCTCCAATGGGTGGTGGTGGCGGGGGCCATCCGGAAGGTGGCGGAAGACTACGCCCGGTCCCGGCTGGAGCATGACGTGGAAACCTTGCTAACTGCGGTGTCTTTCGATGGGCGGGGCTCCATGTCCATAAATGGCGGCCTTGTAAATACTGTGTATCAGCGCCCATTTTCCGGCCATTATTACCGCATCTGGTCTGATGGCTTTGTGGCCCGGTCCCGCTCTTTGTGGGATGAGGAATTGCCCGATGAAACCCAGCCTGTGGGCGGTAAGTCCATAGGCCGCGCCCCAGGCCCACAGGGGCAAACACTTATAACCTTCACCGCATCATTTCAAAAACAGGGCAGGGTAGTGAGGATAGCCGTAGCCGAGGATGTAACTTCCATGGAAGCGGGTCTTTCGGCTTTCAGGCGGGAGTACGCCCTTATGTCCGCCGGGGCGCTGGCAATCATTATCTTCGCCCAGTACATATTGGTTGGCATGGGTTTAAAACCTTTGTTCCGGGCCAGGGATGACGTGTTGCGGCTCGAACGTGGTTTGGTTCCCGCCATCGGTGAGGATGTGCCAGCCGAGGCCAAACCACTGGTGATGGAAATCAACCGTCTTCTCGCTATCATGAGCGCCCGGCTGGAGCGTTCGCGCAAGGCTTTAGGGAACCTCTCCCACGCCATCAAAACGCCTCTTTCAATTCTTAGCCAGATTTCAGATGGGCAAACCACCCCGCAAAGCCCTTCGGCGAGAGAGGAGGTTGACAGGAACATAAGGGTTATCCATGAACTGGTGGAAAGAAACCTGGCGAAAGCGAGGCTGGCCGGTTCCATTTCACCGGGAGGGATGTTCGAGCCTGAAAAAGAGATCCCCGAGCTTGTGTCCACGCTGGAAAAAATGTACCGGGAAAAGGACCTCAGGATTTTATGGCGCTTAAATGGCGATAAGAAAATGGCCCCGGCGGACAGGGAGGACATGGTTGAGCTTATAGGCGCCCTGATGGACAACGCCTGTAAATGGGCCCGGGCAGGGGTGGAGCTTTCGATTGAAATTAGCGAGGGCACTCACATCATCGTGGAGGATGACGGGCCCGGCTGCCCGGCAGAGCTTATGGAGAAACTCGCGAAACGGGGCGCCAGGCTGGATGAATCGGTGGTAGGGCACGGCCTGGGGTTGTCCATCGCCTCTGACATCGTGGAAAGCTATTCCGGCGCTCTAAGCTTTGGCCGCTCCGGTAAACTCAAGGGCTTCCGCGCCGATGCGATGATTCCCGGCTCCGGCATGAAGGTTGGCGATGGAAACTAGAAAAGAAAAACCAAAGGTAGGCGTCAGCGCCTGCCTTGTGGGCCAATTCGTGCGTTACGATGGCGGGCATAAACTGAACGTCCCGCTCATGGCGAGGCTGGAGGAGTTCTTCACACTAGTCCCGTTGTGCCCCGAAACCGGGATAGGCCTCCCAACGCCACGCTCCCCAATTCGCCTGGTAGGGACGGTGGAAAAAACCAGGGCGGTGTTGGCGGACAATTTCAACGTAGGATACACAGGTCCTCTGGAAAACTACGCCCGCATGGTATGGTCCCAAACCGGTGGGAGCCTTAAGGGGCTCGTGCTGAAAAGCAGGTCACCTAGTTGCGGGGTGGAGAATGTGGAGATACTTGCCGAAGACGGTTCCACGGTGATGGGCAAAGGCATCTTTGCCCGGGTATTTATGGAGATAGCTCCCGGCGTGCCAGTGGCGGAGGATTCGGCCTTGGACAAACAGGAAATCCTGGAGACGTTCATCGCCCAGGTGTTAAATCTACCCCCGGGAAATAAACGCCTCTAACGGCGTCTGTTCAGTTCAAACTCCCCGTCAGCGCCCATACGAAAAACAGCGCCAGCGCCCCCATCACTATGTTTGTTACTGTTTCCACGGTAGTGCGTGACATGTTCCATTCCTTCCGGCAATATGGTTATCCCAACTACCTTTTACATGAAAAGGTGCATACATCGCGCCAACGTGGAAAACGGGCCTATTAGTGGCCAAATGGCCACTTTTCCGGGAAATGCAGTCCTCTTTCAGGACACAACTGGCGTAGCGAAAACAGACGATGAGGGAAGATGCTCAGATGTCGAACATCGCCATTATGGAAGGATCCGCGAAATGTTTGAAGGGAGGTCTGACGGTTTCCGCCATACCGGTTTCCAGCGATGGGCCACGCGTATGGGCCATGAAGTCCATTATTGTCCCATCGCTTAAAGCTGTTTCAACGCCGCTAAAGAAATCCAAAACCTTGTTGACGAACCTTTGCTCAAGCTGATCCATGGTCACTTCATCCCTATCCCCGGTTACGGGGTGCAGATAACTGATGGGCGTCAGGAAGAATTCGTGCGTCGCGGAGCCTTTAGGGGGATAAAAAAGGGCTTTGTATTCGTCCAGTCCGCCGAAAACACCAGCGGCGCCAATTAGCGTTGAGACCGCCTGGCTAAAGAATGACCGTTGTATCCATGAATGATGCGATAGGGCTTCCAGCGCCTGGGCCGCGTTGGATTCCGCGCCGAAGAAATAACGGGACAGCATGCGGCCAACGTTGGAATCCGCCGCTTCCTTGGCGTTTACCATATTTTTCAGCAGACCGTCCAGGGGCGGCGTAAGCTTGTTGACGTAATAAATGTCCATGAGCGACTCCAGCCTTCTGTGCCTCGCCACCGCTTTTTTCCTGCGTTCCGGATCCGGGTCGGCGTAATCGCCGGTGAAATAATAGACCATGGGGTGGAAAACCGCGTCGGCGAGAATGTGGGTGCTTATGCCCAGGGCCAGCGCAAGGTTTTCATCCGCGCCGGAGGGTTTCGCGGCCAGGATCCGGCCCACATGCTCAAAACTGTTTCCGCCGTTAACCGAGTGTACATTGTCTCCCACCGGCGTGAAAATCCCTTTCACGCCAAATAGCGCGTAATAAGGGGTGTCCGGCGTGATTGCGCCGATAAGGTACAGGTTAGGGTTGGCCTCCATAGCCTTTCGGGCCCTTCCCTCGCCAAGGGCTTTGGCGGCTATCCTTGCCAGGCTCCAGTGGGTTATTTCCTTGGGCATTTAGAAGAGCCTCCACGCTCAATGCCGCAGGACTGGTTCGTCCTCGAAATCGGCCCTGATATTTTTAAACTCTTTTTCGATGGCAAAGAAAGTCTGGGCTATGTCAGGGTCGAAATGGGTTCCTGACCCGTGCATGATTATCTCCCGGGCGTCCTCGTGGGTCATGGGTTCTTTATAAACCCTTTTGCTCACCAGGGCGTCATAAACGTCTGCCAACGCCATTATGCGGGCGGACAACGGGATTTCCTCCCCTTTCAGCCCCTTCGGATAGCCAGTGCCGTTCCATTTTTCGTGATGGTAATAGGCTATGTCGCGCCCCATGGAAAGGAAGTTCTCGGCTGAATCGTCCCCCCGCTGGGCGGCGGCGAGCGAATCCCCTCCGATAGCCGAGTGCCTTTTCATCACCTCGAACTCTTCCGGCGTAAGCTTTCCCGGTTTTAACAATATGTGATCGGGAATGCCCACCTTGCCGATATCGTGAAGGGGGCTGGACTGGTATATTTTGCCTACGAACTCATCGTTTACCACCGGTTCGAATTTCGGGTTTTTCTTTAACCGCTGGGCCAGCGCGCGGGTATAGTTCCTTATCCGCTCCAGATGGGCCCCGGTTTCAGGATCGCGATTCTCCGCAAGTTTGGCCAGGCCAAAAATGGCCGCGTCCCGCGTGAGGAGAATCTCTATGGTCCGCTCCTCCACCAACTGCTGGAGATGGTCGTTCATTTCCTCCAGCTTCCGTCTTTTCTCGGTCAACTCGTCCTGGAGCCGTTTGGAGCGCAATAACGACCGTACCCGGGCCATCAGCTCCACCCTCTCCGCAGGTTTTATAAGGTAATCGTCGGCGCCTATGTCCAACCCCTTGGCCACATCCTCGTTGTTGGACCGGCCCGCGGTAAGGAGCATGATGGGTATTATCCGAAGCTCCGCCGACTGTTTCACCCGGCGGGTCACCTCCAGCCCGTCCATCCCCGGCATCATGATGTCCAGGACGATCAGGTCCACCCCCGTTTGCCGGGTTTCGATGATTTTCATCGCCTCTTCCCCGCCGTATGCGGGTATGACGGCGTAACCCTGGGCGGTCAGCAGGTGTTCCAGCAGAAAAACGTTGTCTTCGTTGTCGTCAACAACAAGTATCGTCTGCTTGATTTCCTTCTCTTCGGCCATCTGTAAGGTTTGCAAGTTTGTTAAAAGTTTAAGAAAAGCTATTATTTCATTATTTGCAAGGTTTTCAAGGGTTACCTTTTTCCGGTGGTGTCCCGGTTTGAATCTCAAATAACAGACAGATCCTTCACTTCGCTTGCTCTTCGCCCAGGATGACAATGTTATCAACGGCTTTTATATTGTCACTCTGAGCGTAAGTGAAGAATCTCCCCTGTACTTTCAAACCGGGACACTACCCTTTTTCCAAGGTCAGTAGAATCCTGGTTCCCTTGTTGTCCACCCGTTTGGTAAGGCCGGTCTTGTCGAAATGCTCCAGCAGGTCTATGGCGGTCTTTCGTCCGCAACCCAGAATGTCGCGGTACCGGGCCGTATCCGCCTTCCCCTCCAGTTTAAGCTCGGCCACAAGTTTTTCCCTGGCGTTACTGTAAACGTTGCCGGCCAGCATGAAATCCGGAGCCACGGAAACGATGTCCCCCCGTTGCAGGATGGACTTTAACAGCTTGGAGCCCTCGCTTTTTTTTAGCCCAAGTTTTTCGAAGACCGCCTCCGGCTTGGGAGGCGCAAGCCCAGCGTCCTGAAACACTGCGGTGAATTTTAACCGCGCCGTTTCATTCTCCCCCTCGAACACGGCGCTACGCCCCGCAAGCTTTAACAAGGGGCCGTCAAACTCCAGCTTTTTATCCCGCGCCGCCCGGCGCACCCAGTAGGCCGCCAGCGATTCATCCATGCCAGCCAGCGCCGTTTTGTATAACAGCGATTCCTCCATCCCCAGCAGGGCCGGGTTTTGTTTATGGAACCGTTCTACGGCGGAAACCACCGATGAAACTATCCGTTCTCCGTCGGCGTCATCATAAAACCATGTGGAGCCTTTCCATTCAAAGCTGGAGATTCCCTGCGTGTTCCCGATGACGCCGGGAATGTCTTTTGGCGGAATGTTGAACAATCGCGCAACCTCACCGGCGCCCATCCCGCCTTTGGTGGAGGCTATCATGGCTCTCATGCCGGAATCTTTTCGGGCGAGGGATTCCCACAGGCTTTTCATCCCGCCCAGTTTCCTTTTTCCCAACGGTTTTCCACCGGGTAGCAGAACCGTTCCTCCACCCACCGTCTCCATCGCCGAGGATGAACGGAGCACGAACCGGTCACCATGGAGCAAGTGGATTGGCTTTTCGAACCTAACCTGGCCAAAACACCTTTCACCCGGTTTCAGCTCCCGCGCCTCACACCCCAGGAACACCCTGCACAACGTCTCGGCGGTGTGGACGTGAAGGAAATACGAGCGGCCATGAACGATGGGAAGGGGGGAGAGCCGGTGACAGGTTATTTCACCATTGAAAATGGTGTATCCGGCCGCGATGGCAGGGTGGCACAGCGCCATTCCCCGTTTCAGGTCGTCTTTCTCCGGGCCGGTTATGTTTATGGCGGCCCGGGTTCCCGCGCTTACCGATTCAACGGTTTTCCCGTGGCTTTGAACCCTTCGTACCCGCGACTTTATATTCCCGGGAATCACCTCCAGCCAGTCATCAGCCGAGGCCGACCCGCTATATACGGAGCCGGTTACCACCAGGCCGTGTCCTTTTATCGTAAACACGCGGTCTATGGGTAGCCGGAAAAACGCGTTCACCGGCTTTTCCGAAGGCTCGGAGGCGAGCCGGAACAACTCCTGCCGTATCTCTTCCACACCGAGCCCCGTAACCGTGGAGCATGGGATTATTCTCGATCCGGCGAAGGATGAGCTTTCTAAAAGCCCCGCCACATCGGCCCGCGCCAGTTCCAGGGTTTCTGCGTCCACAAGGTCCGCCTTGGTAATGGCCACCACGCCCCGTTTGATATTTAACAGCTCCATTATCGAAAGGTGCTCAATGGTCTGGGGCATCACCGCGTCATCGGCGGCCACTACGATGAGGGCGATGTCTATCCCCGTGGCCCCGGCCAGCATGTTGTGGACGAACCGCTGATGTCCCGGCGCGTCCACTATCCCGGCCACGCGGCCATCGGGCAGGGGTAGCATGGCAAAACCCAGGTCTATGGTTATACCCCGGCGTTTTTCCTCCTCCAGCCGGTCGCAGTCTATGCCGGTGAGGGTTTTTATGAGGCTGGTCTTGCCATGGTCTATGTGCCCGGCGGCGCCTATGATGAGATGGACTGATTTTTCGGCCATGGAGCTTGCGTTATGACACGCCGCTGGCGGACGTGCTACCGGGAGCGTTTTTTTCCTCCCTTCCCGGCCTTTTTAACGGAAGGCTTACATGGAAAGTGGAGCCTTGCCCGGCGTTGGAGGTAACCCGTATGTTTCCCCTGTGAAGTTCAACATAACCCTTGCAGATGGCCAGTCCCAGCCCGGAGCCCGGCTCCACACCCTGTTGGCTCATCTTCAGCTGTTCGAACTTCTCGAAAACCGCGCTCTGTTCCTCTGGCGGGATGCCAGGGCCTGTGTCGGACACCATGATTATGGCGGCGCCGTTTTCGGTCCGTTTGGTGACGGTGATATTCCCTCCGCGAGGCGTGAACTTTATGGCGTTGCCGATGAGGTTGTTCATCACCTGTAAAAGCTTGGCCTCGTCCGCGTCCATGGCGGTTTTCTCCCCCAGGTCCATGCGGATGTCCTGCTCCTTCTCCAGCGCGGCGAACTCCATGGTCTTCACGCTTTCCTCTATGATATTGTCCAGCGTTATAGGGTCATACGCCAGCCGGGCCGCCCCCTGTTCCAGCTTGGACACGTCCAGTATGTCGTTAACCAGTTGGAGCAAGCGGTTGCTGGAGCGCAACATTGTAGATGTCTCCCTTTCGAAAGCCGACCCTTCCGGCGCCGAGCGGATGAGCTTTATGAACCCCCGGATGACGTTCAGGGGCGACCGGATGTCGTGGGAGACCACGGCCACAAACTCGTCCATCCTCCTGTTAAGCTCTTCAAGGGCGATGTTTTTACGCTCCAGTTCCGCCGCGTGCAAGGCCCGCTCCTCGGCGCGAATAAGCCGCCGCTCCGCCTGGGTTATCAGTGATCCGCCAAGAAAAAGGATAAGGGCCACCAGCGCCAGCAGAAGCACGGATTGCCAGAAGCTCTGGTTTAACAGGCGCGCCGCCTCGGAAGACGGGGCCGCCACCGCCACGGTCCATTTCTGGTCGCGGATTTCAGTTTGCGCCACAGACACGAACCATTCATCCCCGCCCAGGGCGGTGCGGAACGAAAGTTTTTCCCCTTCAAGGCGTGTCCAGCCTGGCGCCGCCGCGCCTTTTATAACCTTGGAGAAATCCGCCTGGAGTTTGGCCGTGGTCCCTTGGGGGCCATAGGCGCCCCGCAGGAATGTCTCCATCCGTTTCTTGTTGGCGAGGATGTCTCCACCCCCCACCGCAAGCCACGCGAACCCGCTTTCCTCCAGCCGCACTGGCTCCAGCAGTTCGCCCACCAGGTCGTCGGCCCCCAACAGGGCCATAATCATTCCCGTGGCGAAAATGGAGCTGGGCCGGGCGCGGCCGGGGGCCTGGGCTTCCACCTTCTGGAATATGGGAGTGCCAACACCCAGCCCACGGAACGTGGGGGTGACGATAAGGTTCTCGCTTATGTTCACCAACACCGGCTGTTTGCCTTTGCCGGGCATGGTTTTGTCGAAAAACTCCTTAACGTGGGGCATCAGCGTAGCCGGGGCAGGGTCTTTGGTTATCATAAGCGACACCTGCCCAAGGCCGTTGAGCAATATCATGTGGCTTATGCGCTCATGGTATTTCTTGATCTCCTGCTGGAACACTATGTCCGCCCATTGAAGGTCGTTCCGCTTTATCACGTCCAGTTGGGTTAGCAGGACCAGTTCGGATGTGATGTTCTCGAAATGGATCTGGATGGATTTGGCGGAAGACTCCGCCAGGTAGCCCATGTTCCGCACGAAAGAGCGCTCGTTCTCGGCCTTCACGGAGCTGTTAAGGCTGTAACCCATCCAGATGACGAAGCAAAGCAGTAACAGGGCCCCAAGCCACACGAAAGCTATGTATAGCTTTTCGTTCCTTTCCATTGCCAGGCCCGGTTTTTCCGCCATTACCTATCTCTGCTCGCCAGTCCTTCTTCCCGACGGGCGCCGGAAAAGGATCCTGATGGGCGAGAGGTCGAACCCTCCCTCTTCCCTGATCCTGTTTATAAGGTAGCGCTGGTAGGAGAAATGCACGTCATCGGGCATGTTGGTCATCAGCACGAACGTGGGAGGTTTCACCGTGGGCTGGGTGGCGAAATATATCTTCAGCCTCTTGCCCGAAGCCACCGGCGGCTCTTTTTGCTCCACGGCCCGCCGCACTATCTCATTGAGCTTGGAGGTGGGTAGCCGTTTGGTGTACTGGGTGTAAACCTCTTCCGCTTTCTTGAGTATTTTCGTAACTCTCTGGCCCGACTTTGCCGAAACAAACAGCGCCGGGGCGTAGGCGAGGAATTTCAATTGACGCCGGAGGGCCTCCTCGGCCTGGATGGCGGTCTTGTGGTCTTTCTCCACCACGTCCCACTTGTTAACCACTATCACGCATGCTTTTCCGGCATCCTCAACGAGCCCGGCTATTTTCGCCTCCTGCATGGCGGCTCCTTCCTGCCCGTCCACTACCAGCAGGGCCACGTCCGCCCGTTCGATGGCTTTCATGGCCATGATCACGGAGTATTTTTCAAGCTTCATCGTGACCTTGGCTTTGCGGCGGATACCGGCCGTGTCTATTATCACCCACTTGCGCCCATCGGCTTCAAACTCGGAGTCTATGGCGTCGCGGGTGGTGCCGGGCACATCGCTAACCATCATCCTGCGGGAGCCCAGCAGGCGGTTTATCAAGGACGATTTGCCCACGTTGGGCTTGCCCGCCACCGCCAGGCGGATGACGTTATCTACGGGCTCTTCGCCGGTAACCTCCGGATCGGGGGGAACGTCCGCCAATGCCTCTCTTAACAGGTCTTCCACACCCAGGTTGTGCTCCGCGCTTACTGGGCGTATCCTTTCGAACCCCATGCGGGAGAACTCGTGGGCATAGATGTTCTTGCCGGGGTCGTCGGCCTTGTTAACCACCACGGTAACCGGTTTTCCGCTGGAGCGTAGCCGCATGGCCACGTCCGCGTCCACCGGGGTTATGCCCGCCATGGCGTCCACCACCAGGAAAATGGTGTCGGCCTCCTCGATGGCCACAATGGCCTGTTCGCGGATCTGGGCCATTATCTCGTCTTCGGCTTCGGGCTCGAACCCGCCGGAGTCTATAACCAGAAAAGACCTGCCCCGCCATGTGGCCCGGGATATGTTCCTGTCGCGGGTGACGCCGGGGGTGTCGTCCACTATGGCCGGCCTGCCGCCCACGATACGGTTGAAAAGGGTGGATTTGCCCACATTGGGCCTTCCCACAATGGCGATACAATACATTGGCTGACCTTGAAAAAACGGATTAAAGTAATGATTTTACACCCGCGCGGCGCATAATTTAAAATGCATTGGCGATTTTGTTTTAAAACCGGCTTCGGGCATTTCATGGAGGCGTGATGGCAAGCGTTGATATTCAGGCCGTCAACGAGATGGTTAAGGAAAAATCCCTGTTCGTTGACAGGTTGTTGGGCGAGGTGGAACGGGTCATTGTGGGCCAGCGGGGCATGATTGAGGGAATGCTCACGGCCCTTCTGTGCGACGGGCATATCCTGCTGGAAGGGGTGCCGGGGCTCGCCAAGACCATGTCCATCCAGACGCTGGCCCGCGCCATACAGCTTGGGTTTAAAAGAATACAGTTCACGCCGGACCTTTTGCCGGCGGACCTGACCGGGGCCGAGATCTACAACGTCCGGGAGGCATCCTTCACCATACGAAAAGGTCCGCTGTTCACCAATATAATCCTGGCCGACGAGATAAACCGCGCCCCCGCCAAGGTGCAAAGCGCCTTGCTGGAGGCCATGCAGGAGCGGCAGGTCACCATCGGCTCGGAAACCTTCCGCCTGCCGGAGCCTTTCATTGTGCTGGCCACGCAAAACCCCATCGAGCAGGAGGGCACCTACGCCCTGCCCGAGGCGCAGGTGGACCGGTTCATGCTCAAGATACTGGTGGACTACCCCACCAAGGAAGACGAGCTGATGATAGTCAAACGCAACACCACCGGGCTTATGCCGGAGGTGACCCCGGTGATAAGCCACGGCGAGATTCTGGCGGCCAAGAAGGCCATCGAGCAGATATACATGGACGAGAAGATAATCCAGTACATCATAAACGTTGTCAGCGCCACCCGCCGCCCGGCGGATTATGGGCTGGACATGGCCCATCTCATCGAATACGGCGCTTCCCCCAGGGCTTCCATATACCTGGCCAAGCTGGCCCGGGCCTACGCATTTTTGAACCACCGGGGGTACGTCTTGCCTGACGACGTGAAGAAAGCGGGGCCCGCCGTTCTGCGCCACCGGGTTATCCCCACTTACGAGGCGGATGCGGAGAACGTGACGCCGGACGATATCGTCTCCAAAATATTCAACACCGTTGAAGTGCCTTAAAGGCCGTTGGGGCGTTATTCCGCGATGAACCCTTCGCCTGAAAGACATTCATCCGGTTTGGGACAGGATGAGGCCGCTGTAACCCGGGAGATGCTTCGCAAGATCCGCGAGGTGGAAATCCGCGCCCGGAAAGTGGTGAACACGCTTTTCTCGGGGGAGTACCATTCCGCCTTCAAGGGGCGCGGCATGGAGTTCCACGAGTCGCGCCCATACCAGCCCGGCGACGACATCAGGACCATGGACTGGAACGTTACCGCCCGGGTGGGAGAGCCTTTCGTGAAAGTGTTCCGCGAAGAGCGGGAGCTTACGCTGATGATCCTTTTCGACCTGTCGGCATCAGGGGCGTTCGGGTCGAAAGAGAATTTCAAATCCGAAACCGCCGCCGAGCTTTGCGCGTCGCTGGCGTTTTCGGCTATCCGCAATAACGACAAGGTTGGGCTGATAGTCTTCACCGGCGAGGTGGAGCTTTACGTTCCTCCCCGTAAAGGGCGGAGCCACGTTTTACGCATCATCCGCGAAATCCTGTTTTTCAGGCCCCGGGGCGCCACCACCAACATCGGGTCAGCGCTGGATTACATGAACCTCGTGGCAAGGAAAAAATTGATAGCCTTTCTGGTGTCGGACTTCCGCGCCGAGGGGTACGAAAAAGCGGTGAAAGCCACCGCCAGAAAACATGACCTAATCGCCATCCGCATGACGGATCCCATGGAGAAAACCATGGCCCCGGCGGGCATTCTGTCCCTGCGCGACGCGGAGACCGGGCGCGCGGTTTACGTGGACACCTCGAACAAAATGTTTCTGGATGAGTATGCCCGGGCCGTGCGCGTGGAGGAAGAGGAGCTTTCAAAGTTCCTGAACATGGTGGGAGTGGACCATGTGACGGTGGATACCGGAGAGTCTTACATCGAACCGCTGGTGAAATTCTTCCGCCAACGGGAAAAGCGCAGGAGAGGACGATGAGGCTTTCCCCTCTGGTTGCGCTTATTTCCATTCTGTGGGCTGGGAACGCCTATGCGGATGGTTCACTGACCGCCGGGCCCGCGAAAACCAAGGTGGGCTTGCCGGTTAAGGTTACGCTGGCCGTAAAACTCCTGCCGGGCGAGACGCTTGTGGCGCCAGCGTCCATAAAGCTTCCCGCCAACGCCGAACTGCGCGCCACCGCCCGGCCGGAGCCTGCGAAAGAACCAGACGGGATGGAAACCCATATAGTGGCCTACGAGATAGTGATGTATGACACCGGCCCGGTGGAGTTGGGGCCGGTGAAGTACGTCATCCAATCGCCTGATGGAGCCGAACGGGAGGAGAGCGCTGGCCCGGTAAATTTCGCGGTGGAGCCTGTCACCCCAGCCGGGGCAAACGTTATGGAAGAGGTGAAAAAGGCCTCAATAAAAGAACCCGCCGTGACCTCTTTGACCTTTTGGGATATCGCGGTTCCAATCATCGTGGTTACTTTATTGGCGGCCATAGCCTATCTTCTGTATCGCCGGTTCAAGGGGCGCAACAAAACAGCCGCGCCCGCCGTGGCCCCTCCACCCGTTCCATCAAGGCCGCCCCACGAGACGGCTTTGGCGAAACTGAGGGAGCTGAAAAGCGAAGACCTGTTCGCCATGGGGCTGAGGAGGGACCATTTCTTCCGGGTCTCCAGCATCCTCAGGGAATATGTGGAGGAGCGTTACGGTGTTCTGGCGCTGGAAAGCACCACCATGGAGCTGGAGGAGCGGTTCGATGGACGGTATGTGGATTTCAAGCGCAAAACCGCGTTCATTAGCATCCTTCAAACCTGCGACATGGTGAAGTTCGCCAAGAGCGAGCCCGAGTTAAAGCTGGCGGACGAGACGCTGGACAATGCCACAAAATTTGTGATGGAGACGGCGCCGAAGATTCTGGAAGGGGAGACGGCGTGAGGCTGGCCGACCCTGTTTACCTGCTTCTTCTGCTCCTGTTGCCGCCATGGTTGTGGCTATATGTAAAACGCAGGCCCGAAAAGGCCATCAGGTTTTCGGACACCCGCCTTGTCACCCGTCTGCTGGTTTACCGCGCCCCCAGGGTTGCGCCTCATCTGCCGTTCATTTTCAGGTTCACGGCGGCGATTCTTATGATAGTGGCCCTGGCCCGGCCCCAGACCGGCTACCGGGAGGAGGAAATAACCTCCCAGGGGATAGATATAATGCTCACGCTGGACATCTCATCGTCCATGACCGCATCGGACTTTAAACCCGACAGGCTGGGCGCCGCCAAGGCCGTCATCGCCGAGTTCATCAAGGGAAGGGTGAACGACCGGATGGGGCTGGTGGTTTTCGCGGCGCAGGGGTTCACCCAGTGCCCGCTCACGCTGGATTACGGCACGCTCACAAGCTTCCTTGAAAGCTCCAACATAGGGTTGATAGAGGACGGCACCGCCATCGGCATGGCCCTGGCCACCGCCGCCAACCGGATGAAAGATTCCCCCGCCAAAAGCAGGATAGTCATATTGCTCACCGACGGAATGAATAACCGGGGGGCCATAGACCCCCTCACCGCCGCGCAATTGGCCAAGGCCGTGGGGGTTAAGGTTTACACCATCGGCGTGGGGCGCGAGGGGCTTTATTACCAGACCGTGAACGACCCGCAGTTTGGCCCCCGCCGGGTGAAGGTGCGCACGGAGATAGACGAGCAGTTGCTTGTAAATATCGCCAGGACTACCGGGGGGCGCTATTTCCGAGCCGAGGATGAAACCGCCCTGGCGAAGATATACCAGGAGATAGACAGCCTGGAGAAAACCGACATCCGCGTGAAAGTGTACGTGCGGCATACGGACTGGTTCATGTATATGCTGATTCCAGCCCTGGGTCTTCTATTGGCGGAGCTGTCGCTTCCCCTCACGCGTTGGAGGGTGGCGCCATGAGATTTCACGATCCCCAATTCGCCCTCCTGCTTCTAATCATCCCGCTGGCCGCTGGGCTGGCGGTTTGGGGGCTTCGGAGAAACGCCGGGGCATTATCGAGCATGTTCACGCCGAAACTTATGGGCAGGATTGTGGAGCGCGGGCCTTTCGGCAAGGGATATTTAACCGTGGCCACGCTTTGCGTTGTGGCGGCGCTTGTTGTTGTGTCGCTCATGCGGCCGCAATATGGCGTGAAACCCACCGAGATAACCCGGGCCGGGATAGACATCATGATACTGCTGGACACATCCCAAAGCATGGCCTCAAGAGACATCAAGCCCAGCCGGTTTGAACGAGCCAGGCACGAGGTGTCGCGGCTTATCTCCGAACTGGAGGGGAACCGCATGGGGCTGATGGTTTTCGCCGGGAGAAGCTTTGTGGAATGCCCTTTGACCACCGACGTGTCCACCCTGCGGCTGTTTCTGGACAGTGTTGACTTGAGCGCCGTGCCCGTGCCCGGCACCGCCATCGGCGAAGCGGTGAGGGGCGCATCGGCGGCCTTCGGCAAGAGCAAGGCCAAAACCCGCGCCGTGATATTGGTGACTGATGGCGAGGACCTGGAGGGGGAGGCGGCGGAGGCGGCAAAAATCGCGGCTCAATCGGGGATAGTCATTTTCCCGGTTGGTATAGGGTCGCCATCTGGCGCGCCAGTGCCGGAGACGGACGACAAGGGTAACGTGACGGGTTATAAAACCGATGAGAACGGCGACACGGTGATATCCCGGCTGGACGCGGATTCGCTGAAAGAGATAGCCCGGGCCACCGGCGGCGCGTTCCACGCCACCACCGGCGAAAGCCTGGATCTAACCAGCCTGGTGGATACGCTAAAGGGGTTGGAGAAAACCGACATCACTTCGCAGGAGTTTACGGAGTACGAGGACCGCTATCAACCCCTTACGCTGGCGGCGCTGTTGGTCTCGTTGCTGGAATGGGTGTTTATGTTCCGTGGCGCGGCGCTGGCGCGGGCCAGGGCCACGTCCACCAAATCGGCGGTGTGAACCACGGGTATATCGCTCCCGAAGCGGTGGAGCGAATCGGCCAACTGTAACTGGCACGAGGGGCAGGCGGTTACCACCATGTCCGCGCCGCTTTTCTTTATGGCGTCCACCTTGAACTTGCCTATGTCCATGGACATGCCGTAAAACTTCAGCCCGAAGGTTCCGGAGCCGCCGCAACACCTGTCGGCCCCCTCCATCTCCACAAACTCCACGTTGGGCAGGCTCTTGAGCAGTTTGCGCGGCTCGCGGAACACCCCCATGCCCCGTTTTAAATGACAGGGGTCGTGATATGTCACCTTAATCTTCCGTCCGGCGCCGTTCTGGGGGGCGATGATGGATTCCACAGAAAGCTCTATCAATAGCTTCTGGTAGTCCACAACTTTGGCTGTAAGCTCCTCCACCATTTTGTCGCCGGGGAAAAGCTGGTGATAGGTTTCCCCCAGCACCGAGCCGCAGGTGGCGCAGGAATACACTATGGCGTCGGCGTTGAGGGCGTTTAACACCTCTATGTTCTTCCGGGCCAGGGCCTTTGTGGTCGCAAGGTCCCCATTGTAATAGGCTGGAGCGCCGCAACATACCTGCTCTTTGGGGAACACTACTTCCACCCCGGCGCGTTTCAGACCTTCAATCACTTTAAGCCCGGTCTCCGGAAAGGCCAGGTCTGTCATGCATCCGGAGAAGAACGCCACCCGTTTTATGGGGCCGGTGGATTTCACCGCGCTTGGGCTGTTGATTTCCGCCGCCAGCGCCCGCAGGTTCGTTTTAAGAAAATCGGGCGTGACCCGTTTCACCCCGCCGTGGGAGTATGGAAAAAACCGCGCCATGAACCGGGGGGCCATTTTATAGAAAAGGGAGCTAAACCCTACCAGTTTGGCCAGAATGTTCAACCGGGCCGGGTAGGGGAGCAGGTATTTGAAAATGAACCCCGCGATGGGGCCCGAGCCGTTTTCCCGGTTTATCTCCGCCCGCATGGCGGAGAATATCTTCATGGTGTCCACCCCCGATGGGCACGACGCCAGACAGTTCATGCACGACAAACACTGCGAGAAATCGTTGGCTATCCTGCCGGTGATATCCGTTTCGCCGGATAAAGCCCCCTTGGCCAGCCGTATCTTGCCCCGGGCCACCAGGGTTTCCGAACCGGAGTTCTCATAGGTGGGGCACCCCGCCTGGCAAGAGGCGCATTTGGTGCATTTATCTATCTCGTCCCGGACAGATTCCAGAAAATCGTACTTAAACTTCTCCATCTTTAAAATTATAGCAGACAGGGAGGAGGGATTAAGCTGGTGGTAATCGGGGTAACTTCTATTGAGAAGTCTTACCGCCCCTTCTCCGTCACCGGATGGAACGGGGACTGGCTCAATATGTTCTCCACCCCAAGGCTGGCCAGTTGGGAGGCGGTTTGCCACACCATACCGCCTTTGAAGAAGGTTTTATAGTCCGTCAGGTCTGAAAACAGCGATTGTTGGGTTTTGTCGAACTTGGCCTTCCAGGTTATCTTTCCGTCCGCGGGGTTTATCACCGCCACGGAAAAGGCTACCGACGCCGGTTTATCAGCGATGTACTTGCCCCCAACGCGGTCTTCATACCGCATTACGGAGCCCACAACAACAGCCTCAACCCCCAGGGCTTTGCCCACCTCGGCGGCGACTGCAACGAAATTATCATCGCCCGGGGCGGGAAATTTCTTCAAAGCCTCCAGCGTTTCCTCTCTGGTCAACGCCGCATACCCCAGCTTGCCCAGGGCTCCACGGAAATTGTCCGCCACAACTTCGCCAGAGCCATCCTCCACAGTTCCGGGCGCAAACGCCAAGCCCGTTATGCGGCATATTGCCGGTTCGTTGGAGGGTTTGGCGGTTTTCTCCTCGATAAAATCCAGCACGGCTACGGTTCGTATCTTTTCGGAACCCTCGCTAGCGGAGTGGGCCGGGGCGGTAACGCCATGTTTGCCCGAAAAATCATCGGTAAGCGAGGCGCAAGCGCCGATCCACAAAATGGTCATCGGCAGAACCAGGGTTTTAAACGCTTTGAACCACTTTACAAATGTCATTTTTACCGCTTTCCCGCGTTATTTCGCCGCATTGTTCTTTTTATAATGTCCGCTCTTACCGCCGCTTTTTTCAAGCAGTGATATGTCCGTTATGGTCATATCTTTCCCGGCGGACTTTACCATGTCGTAAACCGTAAGTAACGCCGCCGACACCGCGGTGATAGCCTCCATCTCTACCCCGGTTTTTCCCGTGGTGCGCACAAGCGCCCGGGCCACCACGCAAGAGCGGGTCTCGTCCACGGTGAAGTCCACCTCCACAGACGAAAGGGGAATGTTATGGCACAGGGGGATTATCTCGGGGGTTTTTTTTGCCGCCATGATACCCGCCAGCCGGGCCACCCCCAATACGTCACCCTTCTTGGCGGAGCCTTCCATTATGAGGCGAAGGGTCGCCGCACCCATGATTATCCGGCCTTCGGCCACCGCCTCGCGCACGGTGTCGGACTTTGCTCCCACGTCCACCATCCAGGCGGAGCCCCGTTTATCAAAATGGGTTAGCGGCATGGGCGTTATTTGCCGTTTCCGTCTTTCAGTTTTTCCGGTTCATCCTCTTTAAAAGAGTCGCGGAAATTGCGGATGCCTTTGCCCAGGCCGGAACCAATGGCCGGGAGCCGGGAAGCCCCGAAAAGGACCAGTACCACCACCAGAAGCAGAAGAAGTTTGGGCATGCTTAACATTTTTAGTTCCTTTTCTTTTCCGGCAGGATATCCCGGATTATCCATTGGGCCAGGGCGCGGGGATTATCCCTGCAAAACACCGGCAGGCCATCATCCGTCACGGTTCCCGGCGGGGCCGGGGTTTCCACTATAAAACCGGCCACGTCATTGCCATAGTGTAAGCTTTTTGACTGTATATCGGCAAGGGGAGCGAAAACAAACCTCAGTGCCGCCTCTTGCTTGAATCCCTCCACTAGCGCAAGATCCACCTTTCCGGCGAACATTGCCAGCGCTTCACCCAGCGTAAGCGGGAGGGAAAGTTTCTCGGCGTAAAACAGCGTGTCGTCGCTTAATAGCAGAACCGGATTGGCCCCAGCCTCCCGAAACCGGTAAGAATCTTTGCCAGGGTGGTCCACTTCTATCCTGTGATGACTTCGTTTCACCGCGCCCACCCCAACCCCCATAGAAGAAAGCTCTGGAATCAGTTTTTCTATAAGGGTGGTTTTACCGCTACCGGAAGGGCCCGTGAAGGCTATGGCCAAAGGGGAATGGTTCGGTGTTTTCTCCAGTTTCATTACGCGACATTTTATAACGTGAGACGGTGAAACATAAAGGGGCAATAATCGTACCGGAGGGCGAAAGGAGGATTTATAGATTGAAAAAATGGACTTGTTCGAAAAAACTAGGTAGAATCAAAAAATAAGCTGTTCCAATTTGATGAGCCGTTGTTCCAAAGGATTCAGGGCAATTTAGGCTTTTCACACCGAACCAAGGCCAGCGCCTTAAAATACGCTTTAAAAAACAATGTGTTTTGGGCTTTTGGCGAGCCTGAAAAAAAGTTTGCCATAAAGTTTTGTGTATGTTATAAATTAACACCCTGCCCCTTCCAAGGGGCAGGCATTTCGATTCCAAAAGCCACCCTTGCAGTTTAAGAAGCTTTTACTTGGAAGTGGCAACCTTAGGGGAGAATTTTATGGCCGAGCATGTCTCCGAATCGTCCGGGGGTAAAGGCGCGCCCTCGCGGAGAAAGTTTTTTCTTATAACGGGCTGGTCGTCGCTAGGCCTGTTCTTGTCGGGCGCCGGGGCGGCGTTTGCCCGGTATTTTTATCCCGGTGTGCTTTATGAGCCCCAGACCACGTTCAACGCCGGACGGCCGGAAGAGTATGTAAAACCGGTCAACCCCACCGAAGTGGTGGTGGATGAGCGGTTTAAAAGCTCGCAAAGGGTTTGGATTGTAAGGAGTTCCAAAGGGGTTTACGCCATGGTGGGCGTTTGCACCCATTTAGGATGCACCCCCAACTGGTTTCCCGGCGAGCAGAGGTTCAAATGCCCCTGTCACGGCTCCAACTACAATGTGGAGGGTGAAGTGGTGGCGGGTCCCGCTCCATTGCCGCTGTTCCGGGCGAAGATTAAGCTTGCCCCGGACGGTTCCATGATAATCACTACCGGTCTTTTGGGCATCAAGCGTCCCGAGCTTCAATATAAGAAGTCCACGCTACTGCCCAGGTGGACCGACGAAGAGAAGATAGATATAGCCAAGGCGCCGTATTTCCTTGAGATAAAGGCGTAAATCCTGATAACTAAGAAGGGGTTGTGATATGGCTGAAACGCCGTCTGAACACGGTAAACAGCAGGAGCCGGGGTTGCTAAGCAAAATTGTCCGGCTTTTGACCGACAACGACATATACCGGTCTTTCTTCAGGACCGGTTATCCGGACACCCTGTTGAAGCGCATGGCGGTCATGCGCTCCAGCTTCGTGATGCACATTCTCCCCACCAAGGTTGGTACCCATGGGCTTAAGCTGGGGTACACCTGGTGTATGGGTGGCATCACGTTCTTCCTTTTCCTCATGCTGACGCTGACGGGCGTCATATTGATGTTCTACTACGTGCCAGAGGAAAGCAGGGCTTTCACCGACATGAAAGACCTCAAGTTCATGGTTCCCTACGGCATGATATTGAGGAACATGCACCGGTGGGCGGCCCATGCCATGGTGTTCTCGGTTATAGTCCACATGGCCAGGGTGTTCTATACGGGTTCTTACAAGGCCCCGCGCCAGTTCAACTGGGTGGTGGGCGTGCTTCTACTTACGCTTACCCTTCTGCTGTCCTTCACCGGATATCTTCTGCCGTGGGACCAACTTGGTTTCTGGGCGGTTACCGTGGGCACCAACATGGCCTCGGCCACGCCGTTCATCGGGTTTGAAGGGCCGTTCTCCGAGTTCCTTGGGGTGCGAATCGATAACGATATAAGGTTTGCCATCATAGGCGGCACCAGGATCGGCGCCAACGCGCTGATCCGGGCTTATGTGTGGCACTGCGTGGCGTTGCCTCTCATAGCCTCGGCGCTTATGGTGTTCCATTTCTGGCGGGTGAGGAAAGACGGGTTCTCCGGGCCTCTGTAAACGGCGGGCTTAAGGGGAAGTTTTTAGTTCGGTATCGTGGATATGGTTAACATTGGTTGTCCCTTAACTGGAAAGGTGGCAGATGTCTGAGCTGAACGTGGCGAAGTCGGGCTATATGCTCTCAAACAAGCCGGATTATCCGCGCGAGCCTTCGTGGCCGAACTTCGTGTGGATAGTTTTCCTTAGTATGCTTCTTGTTACGGTGGTGCTGTGGGGCATCTCCGCTATTTTCGACGCTCCGCTGGAGGAAGTGGCGGCTTGGGCGAAAACGCCAAACCCCGCCAAGGCCCCGTGGTACTTTATCGGCCTGCAGGAACTGCTGGTTTATTTTGACCCGTGGATAGCCGGGGTGTTACTGCCCACCCAGATAATAATAGGTCTGGTGCTTATCCCATATGTGGACATTTCCCCTGCGGAGCAGGGCAAATACAGCTTCTCGAAAAGGAAGTTCGCGGTGGTTTACTTCTCCTTCGGCCTGTTCCTCTGGTTCTTGCTTATAGCAATAGGCCAGTGGTTCCGCGGGCCGTCATGGGAGTTCTACTGGCCGGTTATAGACTATCCGATAGGCGGAGAAAGCTGGACATATCCCAACGTGCCGCTGAAAGTCTCTGAAGCCCAAACGGTAAACGTGCCCAACGCCATCGGCTGGCCCATCCTTTTCATCTTCTTTGGTGGCGGGATGGTTGCGCCTTACATCGTGGCCAGGTTTCACCAGGCTTCAGCTCTTTGCGCCAGGCTTAAGGATTATCTGGACCGTATAGGGCTTGTCCGCTATTTGCTCATCCAGGTTCACGTGCTACTTACCTTGAGCGTGGCGGGCAAAATGATATTACGCTTGGTGTTCGGCTACAAATATATAGTCACCACCCCTTTCTTCAACATATAGCGAGGGGAGAAAAAAGATGAATTACATAGTAGCCGCCATACTGATAATAAACGTCCTGGGGTTCATAGTCCTGTGGAAGCGGGAACAGAGCCTTCTTTACGCCATATTCTCGGTCTCCATACTTTTCCTTTTCGGCCTTACCACCTATAAGGACATGACCCCGGAATGGAAACAGTACCAGTACAAATACAGGGACATGCTGGTGGCTCATGAAGAGGATCCGGAAATGCGGAAAGAGGCCGCCAAATTCGAGATCAAGATCCGCCAGATATGGAACAAGGAACTGGGCGTGGCCGACCGGTGCATATCCTGCCATTTGGGATGGGAAAACCCGGATATGAAAGACGCTCCCCAGCCTTTCACCTATCATAAAGCGGCCCGCATACTGGAGAATGGCCGCACGGTCCACGATTTCAACAAGACAGGTTGTGTGATCTGTCACCAGGGCCAAGGTTTGGGCACCAACAAGCTTGACGCGCATGCCCGGGACATCCATCATTGGGAAACACCGATGTATCCCACCGGCCAGTTTGGCATGGTCCAGGCCTCGTGCCCCCAGTGTCATGAAGAGGTTTACCGGCAGGGTACCGATCTTGAGGGCGCCGAGATGTTGCTGGACGCCAGGGATTACGCCTCCGGCCAAAACCCGCTCCAGATAGAATGCGTGTCCTGTCATACCATCCGTGGCGTGGGCGAGGTGGTGGCGCCGGACCTGACCAGTTACGGTGAGTCCACCGAGCACGAGTTCGAGGCCACCCACAACATGAAGCATGTGGAAGGCGCGAAGGAAAAATACGAGTGGACGTTACAGCATTTCCTGAACCCGCAGAAAATATCTCCGGCGGATCCGGAGCATGGGGTTGAGGAAACCATAATGCCCAACTTCGAGATGCCCAAAGAAACGGCGCATATGCTTACCACCTGGGTCTATTCCAACAAGGAAAGCAAGGTGCCGTTGAAGTATCGTTACCGCCTGCAGATCGCCGAGGGTGAAAAGAAACACGGCGGCCTGGTCCAGGAAATAGCCGGCCTGTACACCCCGGCGGAATACGCCGAGTTGGCGGAAGGTGAAAAGCTTGTTCTGCGGTATAACTGCTGGGTGTGCCATACCATCCACGGCAAGGGCGGCAAACTGGCGCCCGACCTGACCAAGGTCGGCACTCGCAGAAAAGAAGAGTGGATGGTGAAACACTTCAAGGATCCAAGGTCTGTCACCCAGAAATCGTTCATGCCGAAGTTCAACCTTTCGGATGAGCAGATTTCCGAGTTGGTGACTTACCTGAAAACTTTGCAGTAGATTTGAGGCGGTTCCCCGCGGAAGCTGGAAACTTCTTCCGCGGGGGATTTTTAAAGGGCGCTGGAATCCTGGACCGGAAGGTTCCGTTCAGAACCGGAACGCCCGCTGGCTAAGTGGATTTGTTTGGTTTATACTTAGTATAAACCGATGCGTTCCCTCTCCAGCCGAGCTTTTTTTATTTGTGGAGGTCTCCATGACCAGAAGGTATTACGATTTTCTTTACGACCCGAAAACCTACGCGGACATTCCCTGTCAGACGAATTGTCCCGTTCATACGGATATACAGGAATACGTAAGGCTTATCTCCCAGGGGCGCTGGTCCGAGGCGCACATGCTTATCCGGGAGACCAACCCGTTCCCATCGGTTTGCGCCAGGGTGTGTCAGCATCCATGCGAAACCGGGTGTAACCGGCAGAGGGTGGACGATTCTGTGGCTATCCGCACCCTCAAACGGGCCGCCACCGATTATTCCGAACGGGAGGTTAACCCGCCAGCCGCGAGCTATCCCACGTTAAGCGAAAAAATCGCGGTGATAGGCGCTGGCCCCGCCGGGCTTACAGCCGCCTACGACCTGGCGAAGTTGGGTTACCGGGTAACAGTATTCGAAGCGGAAAAACATGGCGGCGGCATGTTGCGCTATGGGATTCCCGCCTACCGTTTGCCCCGGGAAGTTATAGACAAAGAAATAGAATTCGTAAGGCGCTCCGGCGTGGATATACGCTACGGCGTGCGGATCGGCAAAGACGTTATGCTGGAGGACCTGCGGGCTGAATATAACGCGGTGCTCATCGCCGCTGGCGCCTGGAAAGCGGCCATGCTGAACGTGCCCGGCGAGGATTTGAAAGGCGTATTCCACGGCGCAACTTTCATGTACAAGATAAACAATGGCGAGTCCATGTCGCTTACGGGCAAGAAGGTTGTGGTGGTGGGCGGCGGTTTTACCGCCATGGACGTGTCCCGCTCCTCCATCCGCATGGGCGCAAAGGAAGTCCATATAGTTTACCGCCGCACCAGGGACGAAATCCCGGTGGTGGAGCAGGAGATTATCGAGGCCGAGGAGGAAGGGGTTACTTTCCATTACCTGGTGGCCCCGGTGGAAGTTGTCTCCAGCGACGGGAAGAACGTTTCGGGCATTAAACTTATCCGCAACCAGCTGGGCGAACCGGACAGGAGCGGCAGAAGGAAACCTGTGCCCGTTGAGGGTTCAGAGTATGTCATGGATTGTGATATTGTGGCCCCCGCCGTTTCCCAGGCGCCGGAGAGCGATTGTCTCAATGGTCTAAAAGGGGTGCGGCTTACTAACTGGGGCTCCATCGTTGTGGACGAGAAGAGCTGGATGACCAACCTCCCCGGCGTTTTCGCCGTGGGCGATTTTATCACAGGCACCCAGCACGCCATTAAAGTCATCGCCGAGGGGCATCACGCCGCCGTGTCCATAGACACGTTCCTGCGGGGGGAGAAGGGGGATTACGCCCGGAAAAACCGCGAGGAGTACGATCTTGTGGATATGGACGAGCCGGGAAGCAAGGCATACCATTACGACGACATCGCAAGGCAGACCAGCGGAGCCATCGCCATCAACAAGCGGGTCAGCACCTTCCTGGAGGTGGAGACCGGCTTTACGAAGGAACAGGCCATAGCCGAGGCCAGCCGTTGTTTCAAATGCAACTACCTGTGGACTTACAAGCCTGAGCTTTGCATCATGTGCGCCAACTGCGTGGATGTTTGCCCGCAGGCTTGCCTCTCCATCACGCCGCTTACGGAGTTACAGCACCAGCGCTGGCTCAACGAAGGGATCGGTTTGAAAGAGCAGGGGGTCACCGGCATCGTTATAGAGCGTGACAGGTGTATCCGGTGCGGATTCTGCCGGGACGTTTGCCCCACTGACTCCATCACGTTCTCCTGTTATAAAGGTAGCGTCGAAAAACTGAAGGTCTGACGTTTAAACGGGCCGGATTTACTTTAAGGAGGGGTATATGCTTACTGTTGGCGACAGGATGGCCATTGACCTGATAAAAGTGAATACCGGCGCATCGGCGCTCTCGGTGGCCCAGCTGATGGCCGAAAAACGAATCGGCAGTCTGCTGGTGGAAGACGGTGGTAAAGTGGCAGGAATTATCACCGAGACCGACCTTGTCCGCAAGATCATGGCCAAAGGGCTGGACGCGGCCGCCCTGAAATGCTCCGAGGTGATGAGCGCCCCGTTGAAGACCATAGAGTCCACCCGGAAGCTTTTCGAAGCCGCCGAAGTGATGGACAAACACCACATCCGGCACCTTGCGGTGGAAGAGGACGGCGAGATAAAAGGGGTTATTTCCGTGCGAGACCTTATCCACCCGGAATTCACCGATGGGGAAGGGTGGTAGGGTTTAGGCCCTCCTGAAAATCCCTGGCTTTAATTTGTTTCACCGGGGTCGCTGACCCCGGTTTTTTTCCGCTATGGAATAACCACAGTAAAGACCTGACCGCTAATGAACCCCCAACGGGGGAATCTCGCCTAAGTAATGATTTTTTACAATATGGCCATTTTTGTGATATATTTTAGTCTAAATTTCCAAGTCATCTACAATAACCATGTCTGTTGATAGCCAAAGCGGCAAGCTTGAAGAGGAAATTATTGGCGATATTATAAAAAATATCACCGTTCCTTTCTGTTCCCGCAATATCAACAAGGCTCTTCTGGCCTTTTCCTCGGCGCTCATGCAAAAAGGGGTGGCCAAGCAGGCCATAATGGACGCGCTGGCGGTGGTAAAACCCCAGCTTGCCACCCAGGCCGACGAAGTGAACGTGCAATGCCAGGCCGCCGTGCGCTATTTCAACGAGCGCAAGGAAATGGAGAAAATGATCACCGACTTCCTTGGCCGGGCCATCATCTCCAGAGTAGAGGGTCATTTCCCGGTGGACGCAGAAACTTGCGAAACCATCCTAAAACAGCCGGTGCCAGGTTTCATTCCCAGGGAAATAAGCTCGGGGCTAATAGACGCCATAAAGTTTTCCCATGGGGACGAGACGCTGGAGGAATATGAGAAAGTGGCCAACGCCCGGGCCGACAAGCACCGGCGCAAGACAGACCGCCTGGTGGACCTAAAGGCGTTCCTGGGGGATCAGGAGATGCGCCAGCTGGTGGATAAAATGATTCGCCAGTTCCGGGCCGTGGTGGATAAGAAATCCTCCGAGGATCGCAAGAGGTGGATTTTAACCAAAATAACCACCGGTTCGGATTTTTCGGGCATGAAGCGGGATTTGGTGGATGAGGAATACGCCCTTCTTCTTAAAGACCTTCTCGGTTAGCCGTCACTCAGTACCGGTATCCATCTTCCAAAAAACATTCCGTCCCCCATTTACCGGGATCAATTCCATTACGGCTTTTGTATCCGGCTCCACGTCCTCCAGCAGATTCAGGTTTGCCGCCGCCGCCGAAGCCCTTCCCAGCGCCCTGGAGGCCGCATCGTACCGCCTGCAGGCCATCAGGGCTAAGGCGAGCATTATGTGGAACGAAGGGAGGTTTAATAGCCCAATGGCGGTGTTGTAATGCCGGAGGGCCGCGGAATGGTCTTCCAGCGCGAAATTGAACCCGCCCAATAAGAATTCCCTTTCCAGCAAAGTCTGGTTTATCCCATTGAGTCCGTTGGCGCGGGCCACAGCCAGTTCACGGCGCACATCCGAAAGGCGGCGCACCGGAGCCAGCAATGAGCATCGCTTTTCAGCCTGGGGAAGGCCGTTCAAGCTGTCCACAACCTTGAGGCGGACACTTTCTATTTCTTCCTCTATAAAATCCAGCGCCGTCTCATCGGCCTCGCGGATCTTTATGGTGAAGAAATGGCGCTGGGAATAGGGGATAACCATTCCGCCGCGCTTCTCCTTGTTTGTGATGCGCCGGTAGGTTATGTACATCACTATCACAATCCCCGTTGAAATGATGGCTCCTATTATCATGCTGACTATCAGCATGGCCTGGGTCTTGCCCACCGACCGGTCTAAAAGCTGTTCAGCCCGTGTCATCACTGATTTGCTTTTAAGTTTGGCCCCCAGTTCCATAAGGCGGACATAGGAGTAGTATGAATCCACCTCCTCCCCCACGGTGCGCAACGCCAATCCAAGCATGAGGTAAGTGGAGGGGGTTTCCAGTGTCTTTGCGGCCTGCTTGTAATGACGGGCCGCCTGGCGATACTCCTCCCTGGAGAAAAAGTAGCCGCCTATAACAAACTCCCGCAGGGCATTCTCGTCCTCGGAGCCGTAAAGCTCATCCATCTCCCGGCGGACATCGTTGAGCGTGGGTAGAAGGTTGAAATAGGTGTAAGTGTCCCGCAAGATGGACATTTCGGCGTTATAAACGGTGAGCAACTCGTTGAAAGGGGCCTTGCGCAGTTGTTCTACCAGCCCGTTGCGGGCGGACAGTCCTTCATCCGCGCCTTCATCAATGACGATGACTTCGTTCTTGGGGCGATGCCGCTCATAATAAATATGGCCTGCGGCCGCCGCGCTAATCACCAAGGCAGGTATGAGCAGAATCACCCATAACTGCCCGTTCTCCCTCAATACCCGTAGGATGTTATTTAATACCCGCACATCACACCACGGTATAGCTTAATCGCCTCAAATAACCATCCACCCTGTCGCATAGGACAAGGTTATGTTACTTAACCCATTTTTATTAATTATAAACTCCCGCCAGCCTTGTTTCCACTACCGGCGGGAGTTTTTATTGTGGACAGCGGTTCAGGAACGAAAAAATAGGTTCTGGCGCAATGGCGCCAGCCCTGGAGGGTTAACCCCTGTTAACCCGCAATTCCCGCTTATTGGGCGGCTAGCCTTTCAAAGACCGCTGGAATTTGAAAAGCTGGCGTTTGTAATAAGGGTCGTTAGGCACCAGCGCAATGGCCTTCTTGATGGTGTTAACGGCCTCTTCATAGTTGCCGTTCCGGTAATGAACCTCCGACAGGGTATCCAGGTATTCCGGGATATTGTCGAAAATGGACAACGATTTTTCCGAAAGTTTCAACGCCTCGGGCAGGTTTATCCCCTGTTTGGCGAAAATCCAGGCCAGCCGGTTTTGCGCAGGGGCGTAATCATCGGCCTCTTTTAATATGTTCTGGCATTCGTTGACAGCCTTTTCGTTCTCCTCCTGCTTGCTGTAAACGATGGCCATGCCAAGCCTGGCCCGGAAATTGGCCGGGTCTTTATCTAAAGCCTTCCTGAAAAGCTCACCAGCCTGGTTCAGCGACGCCCCATCCACCTTCTGGAACGCCACGTTGTTCAGGGCTTCGGGCGAGTTCGGGTTTATCTGGGCTACGGTCACAAAATGCTTCAGGGCATCTTTCTCCCGGCCCGTCCTGTGCAGGATTTGGGCTAGCAACAGCCTTATTTCTTCGTTGTTCGGCAGAGAGGCCACTCCCTGCTCAAGGGTTTGGATGGAATCTTTATATCCCTTCTTGTCCAAGTAGATGCGGGACAGGGTAAGGTAAGGCTCGGCGGTTTTAGCGCCCCGCTCTATTTCTTTTTTAAGCCTGGCTATGTCCTGCTCGGATACAGCGCTCATGGCGCCAGAGGCTTGCTGTTCAACTCCGGCCTGTTGGGGTTGGGTTGATTGCTCCGTTTCAGCCTGGGAAGCCACATCGCCTTCTTTGGATCCGCCATCGCCGCTGAATATAACCCAAAGGGCCAGTATCACAAAAATAACACCCCCGCCCATCAACCATTTTTTGTCCGGCAGGAAGAAAGACAGCGCGGAAATTTCCCCCTCTGGCGCCGATCCCGTCTCCAGCGGCGAGGTAAACTCCGAAGCTGTAACGGTCTTGGCGCCGCCGCTCTGTTTTTCCTGGGGCGCGGGCCGCTCACGGAACGGCATTGCGCAGGAACCCTGGAAAAAAGCCCATTCCTCGGTGACCAGGGATGGGGTTTTCACATTCCCTTCCAGACTGCTGTTGGAATGCAGGGAAACGCCTTTCCCGGCGTCCACATCGCCAACTATACGGCCGAAGTTATAAAGATTGCCCACCTTCAGCCCGGCTTTCACTTTCCCGGTTTCACCGACGATGAAGGTGTCTTCGGTGATCACGTCCCCTTCAAAATCACCATCGAAACGGAGTACGCCTTTAAACTTCAAAGAACCCCGGAGTGTGGTGCCTTCCCCGAAATATGAGCTTATCTTTCCCAGATTCATGATTTAAACCAGCTGTTGGACATGAAATGAGAAAATATGATATTCGCCGCGCCCGCGAAGTTCAAGCTCAAAAGGCGTTAATTCTAAAAGTGGTATTTCCGGGAGGACTTGGCCCTTGGGCCGGGGGAACCTTGTGCCCGATTGTTACAGCTACCCAACTTTGAGCGTTTTGAAAATAGGTTTAACCAGAAACCATATCTGTTATACTTTATTAGTTGGTTAGGTCATTGTAATTACTACATCAGAAAAATCCCAATGGTCGTTCAGATTCTTGATTTTGAGTCCCCGATGCTTGCCCTTGAGGGCGAGATTGAGAGGATTAAGGAAGAGAGCCTTATTAACGGGGTGGACCGCTCCCCGGAAATAAGGAAGAAACACAAGAAGCTCAACCGTCTTCGGCATGACATATTCTCAAAGCTCACCGCATGGCAAAGGACCCGGCTGGCCAGGCACCCTTTGCGGCCCTATACCCTGGACTATATCCGGAACATGACCACGGGTTTTATCGAGTTACATGGGGACAGGGCTTTTGGGGACTGCAATTCCATAGTCGGCGGGTTCACAATGTTCGACGGGTCGCCGGTGATGGTAATCGGCAACCAGAAGGGGCGTACCACCGGGGAAAAAATCCACCGCAATTTCGGCATGGGCCAGCCGGAAGGGTACCGGAAGGCTTTGCGTCTTATGAAAATGGCGGAGAAATTCCGTGTGCCCGTCATCACCCTGCTGGACACGCCCGGGGCTTATCCGGGCGTGGGGGCGGAGGAGCGGGGCCAGTCTGAAGCCATCGCCAGGAACCTTTTCGAGATGTCTTCCCTGAAAATCCCGATAATCTGCGTGGTTATCGGTGAGGGTGGCTCCGGCGGGGCGCTGGCGCTGGGTGTGGGTAACCGCACTCTGATGCTGGAGAATTCGGTTTACTCGGTAATAAGCCCCGAGGGGTGCGCCGCGATTCTCTGGAGCAACGCGGAAAAAGTGGAAGACGCCGCCGAGGCTTTAGGTATAACCCCCAAATATCTTCTGGATATAGGGCTGATAGACGAAATCGTAAAAGAGCCGCTGGGTGGGGCCCATAGGGACCACGACAAGGCGGCCCATATATTGCGCCGGGTCCTTCGCCGCCACTTGATGGAACTGGGCCGCATGTCTCCAAGGGAACTGGTGGAGCACCGCCGGGGAAGGTTCCGCCGGATGGGGGATCTGGCCGTCACCATTTAAACCTCTTTAAACGGGGATTTGGGGTGTTTGGAGGAAAATAACGGGGCGAAAAACCAACCTGCCGGAGAAATCCTTCCTCCGGCTCTCATTTTCTCCCTTTTCTTCGCCGGCGGAATCCTTTTTGGCCGGTCCGGCGCGGTAGAGGGTCCTGTGTTGGCGCTTGCCGCCACAATTCTCTTTTTCTTTCTGTGGCGGGCGCCTCTGGAGTTGAAAGCCCTTTTCCTCATCGCGCTCCTAGGCGGCGTTAACGCCATCATGGCCAACGATAACCGCCCCATTCCTGAAGAAAACATCCGCTCCCAGTCGCCTGATGGCAAATTCACCGCGCTTGTAGAGGTGCTATCACTGGATTCAACCCGCCCAAGAGGCGTCCGGTATATCGTCAGGGTCATTTCAGTGAACGGCGGCAAGGCAGAGGGGCTCCTCCGCTGGAATGCGCGGCAAGGCAATAACGACGATTCAAGAGCGTTTCTGCCGGGCGACGAGTTATTAATCACCGGCGCAAAATACCGGCGTCCCCACGGGTTCCGCAACATCCATGGCTGGGATTATGACGCTTATTTAAAAGACCGGGAGCTGGATGGCGATTTCCTCGTTTCCAGCCAGTCGCGGATAGTAAAGATAGACACCCTGTCCAACTGGCGCAGGCCTCTGGAGCGGTTGCGGGGGAAACTGGGGGCCAACCTGCGATCCGCCGATCCTTTGGCCACGGCCTTGAACATGGCGCTTATCCTTGGGGATGACGGGTTGATAACGCCGGAAATCCGGCAGGCGTTCTCCAGGGCGGGCACGGCGCACATATTGTCCGTTTCCGGCCTGCACATAGGCTTTATCGCCGCCAGCTGTTTTTTCGCGGTCAAGCTATTGGCGTTTGTGTTGATGTATCCATCTCGCCAGCCGTGGGTCTCGGCGGGCGTTCCCGTGAAAATCGCCGCCATCGCGGCTCTGTTGGCGGCCACATTGTACGCGGCGCTGACCGGGTTCAAGTTTCCGGCGCTCCGTTCGGCCATAATGATAGACACATATCTTGTCGCCGTGGCCCTCGGCAGAGGGCGGGAGTTTTATAACGCCTTCGCCCTGGCCTTGATGGCCATATTGCTGATATTCCCCTGGGCGCTGTTCGACGTGGGTTTCCAACTATCTTTTATGGCGGTGTTCTTCATCTCCGCCTTCATGGAAGGCTGGTGGAAGCCCTTGTTCGCGGGCGGGGAGCCAGGCGCAGGCGCAAACCTGGCTCAAAAAGCGTTACGGCTTGCGCCGCTTTTAGGGTCTTTCCTTGCCGTGTCTTTTTCCGCCACCCTTGGCACGGCCCCGCTGGTGGCCCATTATTTCAACACGGTCACGCTTTATGGTTTCATGTCCAACGCGGTGGTTGTTCCTTTGGCTTCGCTTGCCACCCCGTGGGGAATGGTGTGGGCTTTCGGCGGGCCGGAATGGGCGCGGGCCGTGACGGATTTCCTGACGCGCCTCGTGGCGTTCATATCCGAATGGTCGGCGGCGCTCCCATACTCTTACAAACATGTGGGGCATACCCCGGCGCTGGCATGGGCATTCTATTACCTGTTCATGCTCATCCTGTTGATAGCCCCCAAAAACTTTTACAAGAAGCTGGCGTTGGCCGTTACCGCCACCGGATTTGCGGCGATCCTTTTGCTGACCCATTATTTGGAGCCGGAGGAGGAGGGCTTAACCGTAAGGTTTGTGGACGTGGGGCAGGGGGATTGCGCGCTGGTCACATGGCCCGGCGGCGCCATGGCCATAGACGCGGGACCAAGGTTTGAAACTTTCGATCCTGGTAGAAGCGTAATTGCGCCCATCCTTTGGGCGGAACAGAAACTCAAACTTACCGCCATGCTGGCCACCCATGACGACGCCGACCACATAGGCGGAATGCCGGGCCTGCTGGAAAGCGTACCGGCGGATATGTTTCTGGACAATGGACTGGAGAAAGACGTTCCCAAACCCATCGTTGTTTTACG
Organism: Nitrospinota bacterium; assembly: GCA_016208975.1. Taxonomy (NCBI): domain Bacteria; kingdom Pseudomonadati; phylum Nitrospinota; species Nitrospinota bacterium. The sequence continues at coordinate 60,432 of JACQXA010000004.1, read as the reverse complement.
GGAGAAAATGAGAGCCGGTGGAGTTTACCGGGCGCTGAAAACCGGGGATTTTATCGACTTTCCCGATGGACCATCCATAAGGGTTTTAAGCCCTCCGCCCGGCCCACTGCCGTTTGACGAGGAATCCAACGACCGTTGCCTGGCGTTCATCCTGGAGTATCGTGGCAGAAAGGTGTTCTTCGCCGGAGACATAAGCAAGGAAGTGGAGCGCTGGTTGATTAGCTCCGGCATGGACATTCGCGCCGACGCGATTAAACTGGCCCATCACGGTTCCGACACTTCCACCTCCAAAGAGTTTTTAAAGGCGGTGGGGGCGAAAACCGGCGTGATAAGCGTGGGCTTTATGAACCGGCACCGCCACCCCAGCAAAAAAACCCTGGAGCGGCTGGAGGAGGCTGGTATGCGGGTGTTCCGCACGGATATGGATGGTGAGATAGTTCTGCGAACCGATGGGCGGAAAATGAGGTTCGAGAGCTATTCCTCGTCCAAAGCCGCCAGATAGGGGAGATAGCGGAACCGGTCGCCCGCGTCCAGCCCATATCCCACCACGAACACGTCATCCACAGTGAACGCGGAAAAATCCGGTTTCAAATCCGTCTTCCGCCGGGAAGGCTTGTCCAGCAGGACGCAGGTCAGCAGTTTGGCCGGGTTTTTCTTTTCGATTATCTTTTTCACCTCCGAGAGGGTAAGGCCCGTGTCGGCGATATCGTCCACCAGCAAAACGGTTTTACCCTCCACCGGCAGGCGCATGTCCTGAATCACCTCTATCATTCCGGACGACTCCAGCGACTCCTTATAACTGGAAACCGCCATGAAATCCACCTCGGGAAACACCCCGTGTATGTAGAGCCGCCGCATGAGATCCGACAAAAAAACGACGCTACCTCTAAGCAGACCTACCAAAATTGTTGGTTGCCCTTTCAACTCCAAGGCTACCTTTTGGGCAAGTTCCTCCACCTTCTCTGCGATTTTATCCTCTGAAATCAGTACGTTATGCTTCATGCTCTTATAAACGTCGTTAATGTCAATATTTTGGTATCAATATTGTACAGATTGTTGACGGTGAGCGCCATTCCTATGACTCAACCGGTGAAAGAAGCGATAGAAAGTTGGAGACAGCCATGATAGAGGTGGTGGAAGAGCCCCAGACGGCGGTTATAAAAAGCGTGACCGCTCCGGATTTCTCCCGGTTCGTGGGAGAAAGCGAGGCTATGAAATCGGTTTATAAAACCGTGGGCCGTCTGCTGGATAACGATTCCACCGTTTTAGTGCTTGGTGAGAGCGGTACCGGCAAGGAACTAATCGCCAAAGCCATACATGAAAATTCAGTGCGGCGCGACAAGCCGATGATAACCGTTAACTGCGGCGCCATACCGGAAGAGCTGTTGGAGTCGGAGCTTTTCGGGCATGAGAAAGGCTCGTTCACCGGGGCCATCCGCACCAGGATAGGCAAGTTCGAGCTGGCGGATAAAGGGGCCATATTCCTGGACGAGATCGGCGACATGAGCCCCACCTTGCAGGTGAAGATCCTGAGGATTTTGCAGGAGAAGCGGTTTGAACGGGTGGGCGGGGCCAAGACCATAGAGGTTGATACCCGGGTTATTACAGCCACCAACATAGACCTGGAGAAAGCCATAGAGGCGGGAAGGTTCCGGGAGGACCTGTATTACAGGCTGAACGTTATCCCCATAGAACTGCCCCCCTTGCGGGACCGGGGCGGCGACATTACCCTGCTGATAAACCATTTCGTGCGCCATTTCAACAAGACTAAAAGCAGGATGGTGACCGGTGTGAGCGCCGAGGCCATGGCGTGTCTCAAAAGTTATAACTGGCCCGGCAACGTGCGAGAGCTGGAGCATATGATGGAGCGGCTCATCGTGCTGAAAGGGGAAGGCCTGCTGGAGAAGCACGACCTGCCCGCCAAGCTCCGGCAGATAAAACCCAAAGAGGATGAACAGCTCTACCGCGACATGATGCTGGTTGGCGAGCCGGAGGAACTGGCCGAGCAGGGCATCATAACCGCCCCAAAAGCGGAGCCTGTATTGGCCGCGCAAGCCTCCAACGTTACCGTCATCCGGAGCGACGCGCAAATCGCCCCGGTGAACGGCGCTGGGCATTCAGATCCGCGGGAAAACCTGGATGTTTCTCAAGAGGCCGCCGAAGCCAACGTGGCCCTGGCCGCCGGATTTGACGAGCCACTGGATGTCCCCGCCAACAACGATTCGTTCCATCAGCCCGTTCTGCCCGACGAGGGGATTAACCTTAAAGAAGCTGTGGACAAATACGAGACCACACTAATCCTTGCGGCGCTGGACCGTTGCGGATGGGTGAAAAACAAGGCCGCGGCGTTACTGGGTTTGAACAGGACCACGCTGGTGGAGAAGCTGAAGAAGAAGAACCTGCTCAACGGGTTGGTGGAAGAGGGGGCGGCCTGAAAAAAACAGCCGGGGCCACCCCAGGCTTTAATTCTCACGGGCCTTTATTATTCCTTTCCGGTTTTGCGCAAGTACAGCTTCTGAATGTCATCCTTTCCTATAAAAAGGCCGCCCCCTCAATTTAAAAAGATTACATGCCCGGCATATTCCGTAATACATTTCTAACCCCCTCTTAAAGACTCAATCACGCCGGGGTTCATCCAAAAAGCCACCGCGCAAAAAGTCTTGCCCTTCAAATGGTATAGTAATATTATAACAGAAATAAAATAATAACCGGTGGCAAGGAGGGGGCTCATGGCGTGCGTGTTCTGCTCGGAGGTGATAGGCAAAACCGGAGGGCTGGAAATATATAACGACGGGGAGACGGCGGTATTCCTGGACAAGTTTCCTCGCACCCGGGGGCACATATGCGTCGCCCCGGTGGAACATCATCAGGACCCCTTCGTGTCTGCCCCGGAACTGGCAAGGAAAGTGATGACCATGGTGGTGGACGCGGGCAGGGCGCTTACCGAGTATGGCGCAAAAGGTGTCAACATCGGCATCAACGTGGGTAAGGTGGCTGGCCAGCAGGTCCCTCATTTCCACGTTCATGTCATACCCCGGTACGAGGCTGGCGACGTTGTTGAGATAGAGCCTGCCTTTGTGGACACGCCATGGCGGCAGAAATCCATAAAGCTTACCGAAGCGGAGACGAATGAAATCCGCGACCGGCTAACGGTAATTTTCGCCGGGATGATGGGTGGCGCCCGCGCCGGGGTTTGATGGGGCGCATGTCGCTTATTTACGCTGAATATCTCAACGGCATATCTCCCGGTTACGTGGCTGAACTATGGCCGCCGGTGTTCGAGAGGGGCTCCGGTAAGTGGCTATACGATTGCGATGGAGGGCAATATCTGGACCTGGACGCCGGTTGGGGCGCCATGGTCCTGGGCCATGCGCACCCGGAGGTTACGCAAGCCACCATTCAGGCGCTGGAGAAGCTGGAACACGCCACCCCGCCCACTTTTCCCATGGTAGAGCTTATGGGCCGTCTTACAGAGATATTGGCCCCTTGGGACCTGAACAAGTTTATGTTCGGCGTTTCCGGGAGCGAGGCTGTGGAGCACGCCCTGGAGATGGCTGTCCTTAAAAGCGGCGGGAAACGGAAGGTGCTTGTTTTGGACCGGTGCTATCACGGTTCGGCTATCGGTCTGCTACCCATAAGTTTCCCAACCAGCGGGCTGGCGGCTCTTTCGGGAGTGATTCCCGTTCCCGCGCCCACCCCATTCTGTTACCGTTGCCCATTCAACCTCACCGTTCAAAACTGCCAGAGGGAATGCGTTTCAGCCCTGCGTTCACTGGTTGCCAAGGATAAAGATGAGCTGGCAGGGGTTTTAATTGAACCTGTTCTGGGCAAGGAGGGCATACCGCTTCCCGAGGGTTATCTTTCCGCTGTCGGCTCCATTTGCGCCGAATTCAGGATTCCCCTCATCATCGACGAAGTGAAAACCGGTATTGGCCGTTGTGGAGCCATCTTCGCGTCAGAAATGGAAGATGTCCAGCCGGACATCATGATAATGGGCAAAGCCCTCTCCAACGGGTTTCCGTTATCCGTGGCCGTCTTTAAGGAATCGGCCTGCCCGCCGGAGTTCGTGTCCATGGGCGTGGTGTTGCAGACCACTTTCTCAGGCCACGCGGTGGCCTGCGCCCGGGCGGTGAAAACTTTGGACGTGGCCCGCCGGAAAAAACTCCACGAAAACGCCGCAGTCATGGGCAAGGCGCTGATAGAAGCCCTTCGTGACCTTTTAAAGAGCGACAACTCCGTGGGGGATATTCGCGGCGCGGGTATGCTTATCGGCGTGGAGTTTGTGGCCGACAGGGAAACCAAACGTCTGTCCACTTCCGCCCTCACCCGGTTCGTATCCTCCTGCAGGCGCGCCGGCCTGCACGTGGCCACCATATTCCGCAACACCCTCACCCTTACCCCTCCATTAATCCTGGATATGGGGGATATAGACGAGATGATGGACAGGCTAAAAAAGGAGTTACAGTTGTGAGCGCATTAATGCTTGCGGATTTTTCGATAAGCCTGGACTGGCACGGGTCCAATGTACCCTTGGAGGAGTGTGGCCGCTATATGGCCGGACTAGGCAAACAACTGGCCCGCTCCATTCAAGGGCATCCTGGCGTAACGGGCGGGGCAAGGCTCAAAACCGCCGATGGCATGCCCTTCGTTTTGGTGAATGCCAGGTGGAAAGTAGGGGATGGCGCGCAACAGGAAACCTACCGGCTGGATGACCATCAGTTGGTGGCATGCAGTTATTTCCAACTATACGGACAATATCAAGCCGTGGAGCATGATGTGAGCGCCAGCGAAGACTGGAACGGCGTTGCCCACAGGCCTTTCGGTTCTGGCCCAAACCTGGCTATTTGGACCGTCACCAGCAAGTGCGGCATGTCATGCCCCCATTGTTACTATTTCGGCGAGGGAATCCAGCGCGGCGAGGATGTGGGGCTAATGGATGGCTTGAAGATAATTGATGGGCTGGCCGAAGGAGGGCTGAGGGTTGTTTCCTTTTCCGGCGGCGAGCCCTTGCTACACGCCCACATTTGGGAGTTTATAGCGCGGGCCAAGGAGCGGGGCCTTAAGGTGATTCTGGACACCAGCGGAGCTTATCTGGCGGAGAAAACCGTTCAAAGGCTGGCCTCCCTGGAAGTGGACAGCGCCATAGCCAGCCTGGACGGGATGGATGAGGCCCACGACCTTTCCCGGGGGCCGGGCGCGTATCAAAGGACTCTGGACGGATTGAGAAGATGCCGCGGCGCGGGTATTTTCACTGCGGTAAACGTGGTGCTAACGGCGGCCAACGCCCACCAGGCCGGGGCCGTAATGGAGCCGTTAATTGACGCGGGCGCGCGGGTGGTGAAATTCGAAAACGTCCTTCCCGCAGGCAGGGCCAGGGAGAATGGGGGGCTGGCGCACTCTTACCAGTCCCTTGTGGATACATCGCGTCTTCTGGATGGGATCAGGAAAAAATACGCCGATAGGATAACGGTGGCCATTCCCATCGTAAGCCAGGCCATTCTACTGGACGCGCCCTTTCATTGCCCATCTGGTTATGGCTTCATATGTGTAAGCAACGATGGGTTTTTAGCTCCCTGCCCGTCGTTGACACATCTTTACAGCCAATGGGAAGATTTGGATTTAAAACGCCGCTCCTTTGCCAGCGCCATGGAATCGGCGCGGTTCAGGGCGCTGGACGATGTTAGCCCCGCATGCGGCAAATGCGAGTATGTAACGGTATGCCGGTCAGGGTGTCTCACCCGGTCCCATTACGCCACGGGCAACATCATGGATCGCGACCCTGTTTGTATCGCGCAGGAGAAACATCATAACCGCGAGAAGGCCATAACCGCCGGGGCTGGCGCATAGAGGGCATATGGCTGATAACGGATTTGCTGGGGCGCGGAAACTCAGGACGGTTGCCGTAAAGAACGTGGAACGGATAAATCTGGTACCGTTCCATGGTGGAAGCCTTGGGTGCAACGTGTTTGGCGATGGGGACGCGGGGCTGAACATGTGGCGGCTATTGGTTGCGCCGGGGGGCAGTATGGAAAGCCATTTCCACCCGTGCCCGGAGATTTATTATGTCGCGCGTGGGGCAGGGGATGTTTCTACCGGGGACGGAGCCGTGACGCGGCTGGAAGCTGGCGACGCGCTTTACATTCCCGCAAACGAGCCACACCGGTTTGTGAACAACACCGGCTCCATGTGCGAGATACTGGCCATAAGTTTCCTTAGTGAACCGGCTCCGGCATGAAAGCGCGGCATCCATGCGTGTAACCTTGGCGCAACCGGGCGGGTTCGACTATACCCGGGATCCTTCCATATCGGTGGAGGCTCCACTCACGCCGCCTTTGGCTTTGGGATACCTCAAGGCCTATGCCCAATCCCATGACCCATCGCTGGAAATCCAGATTATCGAACCATGGGCGCTGGAGCCTGAAACGCCGGATACGCTGGCGCAAAAAGTTGTTTCCACAGCCCCCCGGGTAGCCGGGTTCTCCTGCTATGTATGGAACGTGGAGCGGGTGGTAAAAACCGCCCGGTTGATAAAAGAAAGGGACACATCCATATTCATCCTGCTCGGTGGGCCGGAGGCTTACAACCTTTCAAACCTGCTTACGGAAACCGCTGTGGATGCGGTTGTAGTGGGACCGGGTGAAAAGCCGTTCACGGCTTTTCTTCACAGGTTCGCTCTTGGGCAAAGCTGGGAAGATGTTCCAGGCGTAACCTCCCGCTCAAAACCCGTTAACGCTTCTTCCGGCGCCCGGCCGGAGCCTTCCCTCGAAACCATCCCGGGTCCTTACGCCTCCGGCGTGTTCGAGCTTTCGAGATACCGCCACGCATATATGGAAACTTACCGGGGATGCGCCCAGCGTTGCGCCTACTGTTTTTACCCGAAAAAAATGAAAGGGCTCGGGTTCGCATCCCCGGCCACTTTGGCGGGGGAGGTAAAAGCCTTGGCGCAGGCCGGAACGCGGTACGTGATACTTATAGACTCCATCTTCAACCTATGGCCGTGGGCCGCTCAGGTGTGCGGGATGGTTGAAGAAAACCGGGCTCCGGGTATGGAGTTTTCCGCTGACATAATGGCGGAGCTTGTGACTGAAAAGTTCTGCCGTGCGGCCAGACGGGCCGGGTTTGTAGAGTTTCAGGCGGGGTTGCAGAGCGTTAATCCTCTTGCGCTCGAAAATATCCACCGCCGGTTGAACCGGCAAAAATTCGAGCGGGGCGCGCGCCTATTAAGGGACTATGGCTTTCGGGTGAATGTTGACCTTATCCTGGGCCTGCCCGGTGACGACATGGACGACGTGTGGCGGGGGGTGGAGTATCTTCAAAACCTGCCGGTGGACGACATCCGCGTGGCCCTTCTCCGGGTCTTGCCAGGCACCGGCCTATGGGAAAACCAGCGGCTTCTTGGGCTGGAGTTCGACAATTCCGCCCCATATTACCTGCGCCGATCCGCCAGAATAAATCCTGGCCAGATAAACGCTTTCTTCGACGGAGGCAACCACCGGGTTTATCACGGGCAGGGTATGGCCGCCGGGGAAGGGATAAACGATGTCCGGTAACGTTCTACGTTCCCGGCCGCGCAGGATTGAAAAAATCCTGTTCATAGCTCCGCCGCTGATGAAAGAAAGGGTGGAGTTCTATCCCGATTTTCCCACGCCGCCGCTGGGCATTGCCTATGTAATGGCAAATCTTGAGGGGGATTATAAAAAAGAATATCTCGACCTGTCGTTTCACGAAAGCTGGGAGGATGTGGAGGGATCCATAAACCGTCTTGGCGATTACGACATGTACGCCTTCACCTCCATGACCCCTAGCTATGCTTTTGCCAGGCGCGTGGCGGAACGTATAAGGACCTGGAGCGGCGGCTGGTTCGTCATCGGCGGATCCCACGTTACCGTGGCGGCTATGGAGGTTATGGGTTCCGGCCTGTTCGACATCGGCGTGTTGGGGGAAGGGGAGAGGACGTTCAGCGAAATCGTGAACGCCATCAACAATGGCGAGCGGCTGGAAGCCGTTCCGGGCGTCGTGGTCCTTCAAGATGATGGAGCCGTCACATACGGCCCCGGCAGGGGTTATATAAACGGCCTGGACAGCCTCTCATATCCAGCGCGCGGGCTCATGCCCATGGAAAAATACCTTGCCCTGTTCAAGCAGATAACCGGCAGGCGCGGGGGCACCCTCATATCATCCAGAGGTTGCCCGTTCGGTTGCGCCTTCTGTTCCCGGGAAATATTCGGACGCAAGCTCCGCCACCGGTCCCCCGGAAATGTAGCGGGAGAAATAGAAACACTCATGGAACGGTACGGCGTTGATATGGTCCATTTCGTGGATGACACCCTCACCGCCAACCGGAAGTTCACCGAGAGCCTTTGCGCAACTCTTCAGGAGCGTCAGCTTGGGGTGGAGTGGCAATGCGAGTCACGGGTGGATTGCGTATCCAATGAACTTCTGGAGACTATGAAAAGCGCGGGGCTTATACGGATAATGTTCGGTGTGGAATCGGGAGACGAGGGAATCCTGAACCGTATGGGGAAAGGGATAACCCCGGCCCAGGTAATAAAAGCCTTCGACATGGCCCACAAGGCGGGGCTGGAGGCGGGCGCCTTCATCATGCTGGGCTATCCCGGCGAAACCAGGGAAAGCCTCTCAAAAACCGTGGATATAGTGGGCCGGATAAAACCAGACCTGATATCCGTAAGTTTCGCCAACGCTTTGCCCGGCACACGTTTCCATGAAGAGTTCGCCACGGGGCGTGAAGGCGGGCTGTATGTGGACTACCATCTGGAAACGAACGTGCCGCTGGAAAACCTCTCCTTCGGCGATTTAGACAAGGCGAGGAGCGAGATTTTCGATATCGTCCGGCCGGTTTCCGGTTCTTTCAGGCTTTCATGAAAACCGCGGAGATGCCTATGGAGCGGCCCTTACTGCATGGCATCCATAAGGAAACCCAGATCTCCGCCGCTGGCCGCCCGCTGGAGATAACCCTTTTCATATGGAGGCAGTGCAACCTGCTTTGCCACTATTGCGGAACGATGGAATTTTACCGTGACGTGGCGCCGGAGAAAAACGCCGGATACATCCATACAGCCCTTGCCGAATTATCTTCCACTCCCGTTCGAACAATAATATTGCAAGGGCCAGGAGAGCCTTTCCTGAAAAAGAAAAAGCTCTACCCGATTCTTAGAAAAGCCAGGTCCTTCGGTTTAGCCACGGTCATTTACACTAACGGGCTTCTTGTTGACGGCGGGGATATAGAGGAGCTTTTCGAACTGGATGTGTCGCTGGTGTTCAAACTGGACAGTTTGGATAAAGAGCGGATGATTTCCATATACGCCACCCGGAGCCCCTGCGAGTTTAGGGAAATGCCCCCCTGGGGGCATGTGCCCTACGCATTGTGGCTGGCGCTTTCCAGAGGATTCGCGAAAAGCCGGCGGCTGGGGGTATCCTGTGTGATGGACGACCATAACCTTGATAACAGTTTTAACGGGATATTGAACGTGCTCTGTTTCGCCCGCGAGAATGGCGTTATACCCCTGTTCAACACTCTGCTGGTTCCAGACAGGGGCGCCATGACCCTTCGGGCCAAGATGGACCCCTCAATCCAGAAGAAAGCCCTGGAGGCGCTGGCGAAGACCGATTGGGAGCGGTACGGATATAAATGGGCTCCCACCCCGCCGGTGGGCGGGTACGACCTGGGGATTACCCAGGAGGATTATGTGGTATCAGAAAACAGGGTCTATGGATGGAGGTATTCCCCGGCTGGGATAGACGTTATCCCCAAAGGCGAATTCGGGGATTTTATCGAATGGCTTAAAGCGTGACCTAGGCATGGGGTGGTAGCAGTTTTTCCAACTCCCGTTTAACTTCGCCCAGCTCAATGCGTGTCATGCAATGGGCGCCTTCATAGGGGCAACCCTTCTGGTCGCAAGGCATGCACTCCATGGGCGCGCCGGTGATTGTGGCTTTCACATCGGCTCCCATCGGCTCCCATATCTTCGGGTCGGACGGGCCGAACAGGGCCAGGATGGGGGTGTTCAGCGCCCCGGCCATGTGCATGGGGCCCGAGTCGTTACACACGATTAAATTGGCCATTTTTATCAGCGCCGCCAGTTCGCCCACGTTCAGGTTGGTGAAATAGGGAAGGGCGTAGCCCGCGGCGCGCCGGATGCTTTTTATTTCTTCTTCGTCCGCCTTGGAGCCAGCCAGGAACACCGCCGCGCCCTTCTCGTCTACCAGCCAGCGGGCCAGCGCGCCCATTTTTTCGGCGGGCCACCGTTTCACCTGTATCCTGGCGCCAGGGTGAAGCAGGACAATGGGCATGTCGAAATTAAAACCGGTTTCGCCAACTTTAGCCCGGGCCGATTCCATAGCCTTCTCCGGGAAATTCAGGAAGAACTCCGGCTTCTCCGGCCACGCAGATCCCAAGGCGTTCACCACCCGGTATTGCACTCTCCATGTATGGTCGTCAAAATCCGGCGTGGGCACGGCCATGTTGTAACAAAGCCGGTTGCGCCAGCGGAACCCGTGGCCTATCCGCCATCGCGCGCCGGAAAAAAGGGTGAACCATGAGCTTCGCGGGCCACCATGCAGGTCCACCGCCAGGTCATACTTTGCGGCGCGCAGTTTATTTATCATGGCAATGTCCGCTTTCCATTTCGGCCCTGAGGGTTTGCGGGGGCTCAAAATTATCTTGTCCACGTTCGGGTTGCCGTAAAGCACATCCTCGAAAACGTCGTCCACCACCATGTGGATTTTGGCGGCCGGGAACATGCGGCGCAAACCAGCCAGCGCAGGGTTGGACAGGATAATGTCCCCGATGGAGCGGTAACGCAGGACCAGAATGCGGCGTACCGCGCCCGGATCCAGTTTCATCTTGGGCGTATCCATGTTATTTGCCGGTGGAGAGCCTTCGCTCGAACTCCAGCGCAATTTCGCCGATGATAATCTCTATCCCGTGCGAAAGCCTGAATTCGGGGTAATGCCCGCAAAACCGGCTTATATCGCTTATGTACCATATATGGTCGCCGATGCGGTTAGTCTGGGTCACCTCGTAAACCGCCGCCTCGCCGGTGATCTTCTCCGCGATGTCGAAAGCCTCCAGCACCGAGCAGTTGGAGAACCGGCTTCCCCCCATGTTGTAAACCTCGCCGGGAATGGGATTTTTATAAAACAGGTGGAACGCCCGCGCCAGGTCGTCGCTATGGATGTTGTCCCGCACCTGTTTTCCCTTGTAGCCGAATATGGTGTATTTCTTTCCGGTCAGCACGCATTTTACGAGATATGACAAAAACCCGTGAAGCTCCGCTCCGGAATGGGCCGGGCCGGTGAGGCATCCCCCACGGAATACACCGGTTTTCATCCCGAAATAGCGGCCATATTCCTGCGTCATCACGTCCGCCGCCACTTTGGAGGCGCCGAAGATTGAATGCTTGCTCCGGTCTATGCTCATGGTCTCGTCTATGCCCCGCTCGTGGAACGGATGCGAGGGGTCCACCTCCCACCGCCGCTCCATCTCGAAAAGGGGCAGGTTGTTGGGCAGGTCGCCATATACCTTGTTGGTAGAGGTGAATATGAACACGCTGTCCGGGCAGAACGTTCTAGTGGCCTCCAGCATGTTCAGCGTTCCCGTGGCGTTCACGGCAAAATCGGTTTTAGGCTCCTTGGCGGCCCAGTCGTGCGAAGGCTGGGCGGCGGTATGGATCACCAGCTTTATGTCCGTACCGTATTGGCTGAACAAGCGGTCCACCGCGTCGCCGTCGCGGATATCCAGGTTCACATGGGTATAGCGGGCCGAAAGCTCTTCAGCCAGGCGCTCCCGGTTCCAGTCCGTACTGGCTTCGGCGCCGAAGAAATAGCGCCGCATATCGTTATCCACCCCGACTATATTGAACCCCTCCCGGGCGAAATACCGGGCGCTCTCCGACCCCACAAGGCCACAGGAGCCGGTGATGATAGCTATTCCCATTATTTACAGATCAACCTCACATGTAATCCTGCGCTAAACCGGGGCCTTCCCAAGCGACCACCAGAGTTTCTCCAGCTTCTCCCGTATCCGCCAAAACGCGTAACGGAACAGATATGATACGACATTTCCCAGCGGCCCCCGGCGGAACGCTTCCGCCAATTTTTCGTAAGCCCTGTCCCGCCACTTAAAATCCCGGTGGCCACAGGTGAGCGACTCGGCCACCGGAGCGGCGAAAGAGGCTCTCCTGCCCATCCGGCCGTTGGACACCCCCCGGGCCAGAGACTCCAAAACTTTTTCCATCCGGTGGCGGTATGTGTGCCCGGTCAGCACCAGTTCTTCGGCCTTTTGGGACATCCGTTCAAGCTCTATGGGGTTCGAAAGCAGGCGCCTGCAAATTTCCGGAGCGTCGGCGAACCGGTGGTACATGGTGGTTTCGCCCTCCTTGAAGATAAGATGGGCGCCTTCGTCTATGTAACCCTGGTTTACGCACACCGCCCCGGCGCTGGGGGCCTCGAATGCGCGCACGTTCAAGTCCCTCCGGGCCAGGATGTTATATACCACCTTGCAACGGCTGTAGAACTTGCCAATCTCGTCGAAACTGTAAAACCGCTCGTTGGTCACCACTTTCAAGCCGCACTTTTCAAACTGGCTGAAGTACTTATTTTTCTGTTCCGTGATGGTGCCAAGGTAGCCTATGTCTATGTCCCGCTCCATGTGGAAATTGCGGTGGAACACCTCGTCGGCGGCGAATGGGAGCCAGTCCACATGCCCCATCCCGTAGGAGCGCGCCTGCTTTACCCTTCCCATCTGGGCGAAGAATCCGTAATCGAACAGCGCCACAACCTCCTTGTTCCACCGGAAATTGAGATAGTTGTCGTAATACCAGCAGGCGGTGGGGATGCAAAGCTCCTCGATGCGGCGGGGCAGGAACGGGGAGCCTGTGGAGCTTTCCACCATAAAGAAGGCGTCGGCCTTTCCGCCGATTTGCTCGAAAAGGGCCACCGCGTCCACATCCGGCCCTGTGACTATCCAGTCTTCCGGGGCATCTTTAACGGCGGTGAAGGGTATTACGGTGTGCCCCATCCTTTGTAAGGCGATATGGGCGAAATGGCCCGTCTGCCCCACCCGGTAATTGGTCCCGAAAAGGATTATCAACCCAGCCCTCGAAAATTAAAAAGCTAGATTACAACATACCGGGGCCGTGTAATCAATCGCTCCGCGCAAGGATTGCCGCTTAGCTGTCCTGACGGTTTGCAGGCAGGGTGATGGTGACAAGGGAGCCTTTTCCCTCCCCCTCGCTGGATATGTGGATGCCCCCGTTGTGATATTCGATTATCATCCGGGTTATGGAGAGTCCCAGGCCGATGCCTCCACCCAGGTGTTTGTATCTGCCGGTGGAGTGGAGTTGCGGGTTCTCAATAGAAAAGAACGGCTCGAACATGCGTTCAATAAGCTTTTTAGGCATCCCGATGCCCTTGTCCGCTATCCTTATGGACGCCATATCGCCATGATTGGCCACGCTCACAAGAACCCATCCCCCTTCCGGTGAATATTTCACCGCGTTGGACATCACCTCATCGAACGCGCGATGGAGCATTTCCTCATTGCCGACAACCCGGGTGTCTTCCGGAGTGTCGCCGGTCTCGATGGATATGTAAACGTCCCTCCGCTCAGCCGCAATTCCCAGTTTTGTTTTTTCCACGCACCGCGAAAGGCAAGGCAGAAGATGGAGCCTTGTGAAACCATACTTTCGATCGGCCACGCTTATATCGTTGAGCAAAGTGGTGGCCGACACTATCCTTTCCAGGCCCGAGAAAACTTCATGCAACACTTCCAGCGCCTCTCCGGTATTCGAGTCGTGGTCCTGGCCTTTGGCTTCAAGGACAACCATGGCGTACCCCAGTTTTGTGAGCGGCGTGCGAAGTTCGTGGGAGGTGATGGAACGGAAATATTCCCGGGCCTTGGCAAGGTATTCCTTCTGGGTCACGTCCAGCTTTATGGCGACATAATTCAGGATGTCACCGTTAGGGCCGATAACCGGTGATATGGTGGCCTCTTCATGATAATAATCACCGTTCTTGTTCCTGTTTACCATCCTGCCGCTCCATGGGACGCCGCTGGTGATGTTTTTCCATATATTCTCGTAGAATTCCGCGTCGTGCCTGCCGCTTTTGAGAATGCTGGGGTTTTTGCCCCTTACCTCGCCCAACGAGTAGCCGGTTAACGCCTCAAACGCGGGATTTACATACTGTATGTTGGCCCTGGTGTCCGTTATCATCACCGACACGGGCGCCTGCTCGATGGCCTTTACCAGCCTCAGGCGCTCCTCCCCGGCCTGTTTTTTTTCAGTAACGTCTCTGGCCACCACCAGCGCCAGCTCATGCCCACCCATCTTGGTTATTACTGCCCCGGCCTCCAGATGGGCGTGTAATCCATCTTTCCGCCGGATCACAATGTTCAGCGTTCCAGGCCCGGGCTTTTGCGCAATAAACTCTTTCAGCCTGTCTCGGGGGTCCAAATCCCCTCCCTCGCCAGCGCACAAATCGTAAAAACTTTTTTCCGCAAGCTCGTCCGCCGAGTACCCGCTGATCTGGCATGCTCTCCGGTTAAGCTCCAGGACCTTTCCGCTTTCTATTTCCAAAACGCAAATGGCGTCACCGGCGTTCTCAAAAAGGTTTTTATAGCGTTGCTCGCTTTCTATCAGGGCCTGGGTTTTCTCGGCGATCCTGCAGGCCATGTTGTCGAATGATTGACCGACATAGGCCAACTCGTCCGTGCCTTCAAAATTAACTCTGGCGTCCATGTCCCCCTCGGCCAGCCTGGCGCAGGTTTCCCGGAGCCGGTTGATCCGCCGGGTGAGCGTAAAAGTGAACAGCGCCCATGTGATCAGGCTTATAAGGGCTGTTATTGTGGTAAGCTCCACGAAATCTTTCAAAGCCGATTTCAACGAATCCCTTTTGGCCCCCGCAAGGTCGTATTCGATATACAGCACACCGGTTTTAGTCCCGGCTCCGGAGGATAACCTTGAGCCCATAACAAGCGGGAATGTGGATTTCATCAGATACCCATCGGAGCTGACGCTTGTTTGGCGGGAGAAGGTCTTACGAGTATTGTTGAATAGATTGGAATCCCCGGCGTGACTGGTGTCCGCCAGTTTCTTCCCTACGCGCTCATAAGAGGTGGACAGGATTATCGTGTCCTGGCCGTCCACAAGAAAGGCGACCCTTAGCAACTTCTCGGAGCCTATCCAGCTTAATGCCCTTTTAGCGCCCTCCAAATCGTCTTTCTGGAGGAAGTTTTCCAGTATGTCCGTCATTTGGGAACCCTGAAAACCGGCATGGCTGGCCATCTCGCTGTCGGTCCTGTCGTAGGACTCGTTGACGCTTACAATCAGAAAGAACGTGGATATGACCGTTGCGGCCAGAAATAGGGCGCAAGGTATGACAAACCTTAAAGGAAACGATAAACGTCGCATCGTTGAAAAATGAAAACAAGACACCAACCCGGCCTTAAGCTGGCCGCGGGCAAATACCGTTGATGGCAAGGGGGTGGAGCCACCAGACGGATTTGAAAAAATTATACGCCGGATATTTTATAATATCCAGCCATAGTATTGTAAAAATCTCCCCAAAAGCCGCCTGTGAAGGGGGATGTGTTTAATCGCTTCCTCGTCCACGGGAATGGAATTTTCAAAGTAATCCCCGAAAATCGTGGCCGCCTCCTCCACCGTTTCCCTGCGCCGGATAACAAGGTTTAGCTCCAGGTTCCAGTACAGGCTCATGGAGTCCAGGTTGGCGGTGCCCACGGTGAGCCATGCGTCATCTATCAGGGCCATTTTGGTGTGCAACATGGCCGGAGTGTAACGGTAAACCTTCACGCCGTGTCGGGCAAGCTTGATTATTGACGCGATGGAGGCTAAATCCACCAGCGGCACGTCCGACCTGGCTGGCACCACCACCCGCACATCCACCCCCCGCATGGCGGCCCGGATGAGGGTTTTCATTATTTTCCGCCGTGGCAGAAAATAGGCCTGGGCGATCCACACCCTTTTGCGGGCTTTCTTTATGGCGGAAACGTAAAGCCTTTTTATCGGGTAATTGTTCCGCTTGGGCCTTCCCTCCAGAGCCTCCACCTCTTTTGAAAGCCTGATGGACAACGGGCCTGGCCCCTTTTTCTTCCGCTTTTCCCATACCCTGTCGAATATCTCGAGCAGATCCTGCGCTGGGGCTCCCTCGCCACGGGCCATTACGTCTTCCCAGTCCAGAAACCTCTCCCCCATGTTCATGCCACCCACGTAATAAGTGCGGGAGTCTATAACCACGAATTTCCGGTGGTTGCGCCTGAACATGGATTTTATGACTATAAAATAATTTTTCCGGGGAATGCTCAGCGGGCGGTATTCCATCACACGCACGCCGGATTCAGAAAGGCGGTAGAAGTAGGACAAAGGGGTGTTCATGCTTCCCACGGAGTCGTACATGAACTCCACCCGCACGCCGCGCGCCACCAGCTCCGCCAGCTTTTGCGCCAGCCTGTTGGCTATGGGGCCATGCTCGATGCAGTATGTCTGGATGCGCACCCTTTCCACGGCCATGGAAAGGTCTTCCATGAGGGAATCATAAAACGCCGCGGCGGACCGGATGAGCCTCAGCCCGCCGCCATTTGTTTCCGTTGCGCCACCTTCCGGACCCGCTCGCCTCACTTGCTCAAAAAGAAGGGAGTGGGGGCTAAACCCGCGGACCCGCCGATTTCACGGCGTCCGACGCCAGTGAAGCGAACTTTTCAAAATTATCCGCGAACAGCCGGGCCAGGTTTTTCGCCGCGGCGTCGTAGGCGGCCTTGTCCTGCCATGTGTCACGCGGAATCAACACCCCGTCGGGCACGCCCGGCACGCTTTTGGGCACGCTGATCTTGAAGACCGGGTCTTCAACGAATTCCGCGTTGGCCAGCTTTCCTTCAAGCGCGGCGTGGAGCATGGCGCGGGTGTGGTTAATCTTCATCCTGGAGCCCACACCGTAGGCGCCGCCGGTCCACCCGGTGTTGACCAGCCAGCAGTTCACGCCGTGTTCTTCTATCTTTTTCCCCAGAAGGTCGGCGTACACCGTGGGGTGCAACGCCAGGAACGGGGCGCCAAAACAGGTGGAGAACGTGGCCTTAGGCTCTGTTATGCCCCGTTCGGTTCCGGCCACTTTGGCGGTATATCCGGAAATGAAATGGTACATGGCCTGCGCGTGGGTGAGCTTGGCGAGGGGTGGGAGAACCCCGAAGGCGTCCGCCGTGAGCATGAAAATGTTTTTTGGATGGCCGCCACTTCCCGATAGCTCCGCGTTGGGCACATGGATCTCGGTGATGGGATAGGCCGCCCGGGTGTTCTCCGTAAAAGAACCGTCGTTCAAATCTATCCGGCGGTTAAGGTTGTCCATTGCCACGTTTTCCAGGATGGTTCCGAACCGCTCGGTATTCTCGAAAATCTCCGGCTCGGCTTCTTTGGAGAGCTTGATCACCTTGGCGTAACAGCCCCCCTCGAAGTTGAACACCCCGTCGTCGCTCCATCCATGCTCATCGTCGCCGATGAGCTTGCGGGTGGGGTCGGCCGAAAGGGTGGTTTTCCCGGTGCCCGACAGGCCGAAGAATATGGCCACGTCGCTTTGAGGGCCTATGTTGGCCGAGCAGTGCATCGAAAGCACGCTTTGCCGGGGCATCATGTAGTTGCATACGGTGAATATGGATTTCTTTATTTCCCCGGCGTAGCTTGTGCCGCCGATAATCACAAGCTTCTTGCCGAAATGGACGATAACGAACGCTTCAGAACGGGTTCCGTCCACCGCAGGATCCGCCGTGAACCTGGGGGCGTTTATCACCGTGAACTGCGGGGCATGGTGTTCAAGCTCCGTTACATCGTGGAACCTTATGAACATGTCCCGGGCGAACATGGAATGCCAGGCGTCCTCGGTTATAACCCGGAGCGGCAGGCGGTACTTGGGATCCGCCCCGGCGTAACAGTCCTGGATGAACATGTCTTTGCCCTGCCAGTAGGCGGTAAGGCGCAAGAGAAGGCTGTCGAACCTGTTCTCGTCTATGGGCTGGTTCACCTCCCCCCACCAGATGTGCGCCTCGCTGGTGCCCTCTTTCACCATGAACTTGTCGTTGGGCGACCGGCCCGTGTACTGCCCCGTGCGCACTATAAACGGCCCACGGTGGGAGATGGAGCCCTCCCTGCGCCGCACAGCCTCTTCGTATAAAGCCGGGGTGGTGAGATTTCTATATACCTGGTTGAGATTGTGGAACCCGAGACCGGCCAGCTCTTTCATCAGATCAGGATTGCCATTCATGGCTTTTAACCTCCCCCTGGTGTTTTTGAGTTAAACCCGCGATATAAAACACTCATTATGGTTCAAAGAATAACACAAGGCGGGGCGGTATAGAACGGGTTTGCGGTTTAGTATTGCGTTAAAGATTATGCGGCGCCTCCAGGACTGGGTCAGCCCACTATTTGCCGGGCCAGATCCATAAGGGCCGCGTTTGAAAGGCTGGTCCGAGCCACGTGGAGCACGCCGGTCCTGCGGATCTCGTCGATGGTTTGAGGCGCCGGGCTAAGGTCAATCAAGATAATGCCCCGCTCCGCAAGACCCCCCTCGCTTCCCAGGGTGTTTATCAGCTCTATGGCGCTGGCCGCCCCCTCCCGGACGGATATGACCGCCAGGTCGGGCTGTCTTGCGGTCATGGCGATATGAGCCTCGGGCACATCGCGGGTTTCCACGCAATCCACACCTATCAGGTTCAGCGCGGCGGCCATCCTGCGGCTTTCGCTTTCATCGCTGTCCACTATCAGGCACAGGGGGCGTTTTGGAGGAAGCTTTGCGTAGAAAACGCTTCCCTCACCCAGTTTGGATTCAACGGTGATGGTTCCGCCATGGGCGGCCAATATGTCGCTGGAGAATGGAAGGCCCAGCCCCGCGCCCACCTCGCCGGATGTGCCCCTGGTGGTGGTCTTCACCTCGTGCCTGAAAACGTTCTGTACTATGGAATCCTGTATGCCAACACCGGTGTCTTTTACGGCCACCACGCCCGGCTCGCCGGGAGGGTTGTAAATTGTCACGTCATCCCCCGGCCGGCAGAACTTGACGGCGTTGGACAGAAGGTTCCGCAACACCACCGGATACAAGTCCGAATCGGCGAAAAGCCTGTAACCGGGTTGGATTTCGTTTATAAGCCGCACACCCTTTTCCCGGGCCAGGTGGGAAACCTCCCCGATAGCGTAGGCGGCGGCCTTGCCAGCGTCGAAAAATACGGGCCTGGGTATTATCTTGCCGGTCTTGAGCCTGCTGATGTTCAACAGCTGGTTTATCATGCTCAACAGCCTTTCCACGCTCTCCCTGGCCGTTACCACCAGGCGGGCGCTCCGGGCCACGTCCCCCTTGTCAAAATCGGTCTCTATCATTTTCAGGAGGCCGGTGATGGAACTCAACGGCGAGCGGAGGTCGTGAGACACCAGCGAAACGAACTGGTCTTTCAGCCTGGTAGCCTCCTCGGCTATGTCCCGGGCGGTGGTCAGCTCCTCCATTAATCTTTTGCGCTCGGTGATGTCATGGAACACGATTACCGCCCCGATAGGCGCGCCTTCATCGCCTATGGCCGTGGCGACTATGGCCACGGAGAACAGATCCCCGTTCCGCCGCCTGAAAACGTCCTCCCCGGAAATCCTCTGGCGCTCGCCGGTGAAAATGGCCTCGCACAATGGGTGGGCCGCGCTACCGTGGTTTTCTTCATCATTATGGTCCGCGCGGATGGCGCTGTGCAGATTCGCGCCCAAAAGCTCTTCGCCGCTCCACCCTAAAAGGCGCTCCGCCTCCGGGTTCATGAATGAAAGCCTGCACTGGTTGTCTATAACGCATACACCCTCGCCCAGGGAGGATGCGATGTCTTTAAGCTTTTTCTCGCTTTTTATCAGTTCGTTGGCCCTTTGGCTTACAGCCATTGCCATGGGACGGAAAATGAACAGGGCCACCATCCCCAACGCGACCAGCATCGCCACCAGCGCCAAGGCTTCAAGGGAATGCAAATTCCTGACCTTGGCCTCGCTCTCTTTCTGGGTTTGGGTCACGGCGGCGTCCAGCGCTTCCAGAAGGGACGAGTTGGCGGCATCAAGGATTTTGGCGAGATACGGGTTTTCATGTATCAACCTGTTATCCGGCTCCTTGGCGAGAAGCTTGGCCCAATCTATAAACGCCCTTATCCGCATTTCCAGGTTGTGGGGAGGGGAGAAGTAAATTGACTTCATCTCCGGGGTCATCCCGGCCTTCAGGCTCATGGGGTTGTCCCCATTGAGCAGATAATTGTGCACACTCTCCAGCGAAACGATGGTTTCCACCAACCGTTTACGCTCCACGTTGCGGTTGGCTATGCTCTTGTCGTCGGTAAGGTGAAGGCCGACAAGCGCCACTCTTTGTGAAAGCCACCGGCGCTGGCCGCTCAGGTTGATTATCTCGGCGGAATACTCCTGGGTTTTAATGACATAATAAACGCCAGCATACGCCACCACAGCCAGAGCCGCCAAGAGGCCCAGAGCCAGGATATAGCGGATGGTGATGGTTTTTAGAAACTCTCCCCCGGAGCGCATTTGCCGTAAGCCGCCTTTTTATAACTATCCTGCCGGACATTATCGCTTATAAAACGCTGGATTACAGCCTGAAAAATCAGGGGTGGCGGACAAATGGCCGGGTTTTTACGGCCATTTTGAGCTTAACGGTTAGAACTGGGTAGTTAGAAATGGCGGGGCCGACGAGACTCGAACTCGCGACCTCCGGCGTGACAGGCCGGCGTTCTAACCAACTGAACTACGACCCCGCGAAACCCTAATTATATTTAGCGGCGCGTGGGATTGTCAAAAGGAAAAACGGATTATTTTCAATGGGCGGGTTTAGGGCCGCCCAGAAAGGTCAGGCCGGGGCGGTTTGCGGGGCCAGAAGCGGCTTAATTTCTTTTTCGTTGAACACTTCCGCTTCAAACACCTGGAAATCGGCCCCTTCGCGCCAATCATCGGGATTAAGCCCGGCTTTCATGGATAGATGGCTTAAGGTGGTGGCCAGGTCCCATCCATTTTCGGGGGCCACCTGGGGCAGGAATAGCGCCCTGCGCCCGTATTTGGACATGATGATCCCATGCCGGCCCAACTCTATTTCCCTCCAGGAGGAGACATGCCGCGCGGGAGTGAGCGCTGAAATTTCTATCTCAACCTCGCTTAACTCCCCTTCGGTCAGGGGGAAGAAGCGGGTGTCCTCAAAGGCGGCGGCTTGGGCGGCTTGAGCCACCGTCTGGTAAAGGGGCGCCACGGGCTCTATATATCCCACGCACCCGCGCAGGGAACATTTGATGGTGAGCGTCACGAACGCGCCACGGGCTTCCTTCAATGACGGCGCAAGGTTATTTGCCACCGGCTCGGTTCCTGCGCCTCTGAATCCCTTTACGATGGATTCCCGGGCGGCTTTAAGAAGGATAATTTTCTCCTTCTCCCCTAACTGTGTGGGCGTCATTTTCCGCCCCCCCCTTCCCTATATATGATTTTAACCCATGGCCGGGGGTTGTGAAAACCGTTTATACCCTTGAACCGGGGCGCAAATGGCCATCCTTTTACGGGTAGCGTCAGCGAAGGTAATAAATTTGGCTGTTCCTGAGCTATACCCCTGTAATTTTGAAAAAAACCGTGCTTGTATTTTGCAAAAAGATGTTACTCTAATGTTTCTTTGGTCCTTTGCCGGTTGGGCCAATAGCCTGTAACAAAAACCACCAAGCAGTAATCGAAAATAATCGGCTCTACTACATTTACTGGGGCGAGATGAAAGCGCAAGGTTTCGGCGATTATCTGGTGGAACGGAAAGTAATAACCGTTGAACAGCACAAAACGGCCCTTTCCATCCAGAACAAGAACCGCTTGCTGGGCCAGATAGCCAGGGAAGAAAACTACCTCAACGACCTGGACGTGGAAAAAATCCTCTCCTACATGGAGGGGCATCCACACATGATGTTCGGGGAGGCGGCCATCTCCCTTGGATACATAAGCGCCACTCAACTTCGATATTTGCTGGACCTGCGCACCAGCCGGAAGGTGAGGATAGGGGAGATACTTGTAGCCCAGGAGTTCATCAACGAGGATACGCTTCACGCCGAGCTGATGAACTACAACGCCAAACGCAAAAAACTGGAGAAAATACTGGTTTGCGACCCGTCCGGCACCATCGGCAAACTGCTGGAAAGCATGTTGCGCAAATATGGTTACGACGTGGCCCACGCCAAGTCCGGCCTTGACGCGCTGGAGGCGGCCTCCAAATACAAACCCGACATTATCATTACAAGCAACGTGTTGCTGGACATGAACGGGTACGAGCTGTGCAAACGCCTGTTGGGAAATCCCGCCACGGCTGGAATATACTCCATACTTCTTTCCAGCAACCTCAACGAAGACATAATGCAACAGGCGTTCGACGCCGGCGTCACCCATTTCCTGAGAAAGCCGCTTAAGGAAAGCGAGCTTATCAACACCGTTATCAGGATTGAGCGGTCGGAATTTGAAAAGAGGCCGGAGAAGATACTGATTGTGGACGACAGCCTGGGCGCCAGGATGGCCATCCACAAAGAGTTGTTCCACACCTGGAGCAACCTGATAATGGCCGAAAACGGGGAGAAAGCGCTGGAGATAGCCAGGCGGGAGAAGCCGGACATCATCACCATGGACGTGGAAATGCCGGTGATGGGCGGGCTGGAGGCCTGCCGCCTGCTTAAGGACTACCCGGAGACCGCTGAAACCCCGGTTATTTTCGTCACCGCGTCGGATTCCCACGATTTGCGCCTTCGGGGGTTTGAGGCGGGGGCGGTGGAATATTTCTCAAAGCCATTTTCGCCCGGCCTGCTCAACTCCTTCATCAGGATGCTGTGCGAGTCGGCGAAGATACGCAAGTCCGAGAAAATACTGGTGGTGGAAGACAGCGACACCACAAGGCACATAATACGTTATTTCCTCCAGAAGAACGGTTACAACGTTTATACGGCGAAGAATGGGCAGGAAGCGTGGGAGGCCATGCCAAAGATAAGGCCCGACCTTATAGTGCTCGATTGTTACATGCCGAAGATGGACGGTTTCGAGTTCATCAACAATCTGAAAAAGAACGACGAGTTTTACCGGATTCCCGTGCTGATGCTCACCTCATCCAAAAACAAGCTGGACGTGGTGCGCGGCTTCGCCGAAGGCGCGGTGGATTTCATCACCAAACCCTTCGACGAGGCGGAGATGATAGCCCGCATAACCTCCCATCTGAGAAGCCGCAAACTATTAGAAGAGCTGGAGGAGGAAAAGGGCAAACTGAAGGTGACGCTCAAACAGCTTGAGGACGCCAACCACATCCTGGAGCGCCTTTCGGTTATGGACGGGCTTACGGGGCTGGCCAACCGGCGTCATTTCGACGAGATACTGGCTTCCGAATGGAAACGGGCCATCCGGGAGCGGCACCCTATTTCCATGCTGATGATAGATATAGATTATTTCAAGCGTTACAACGACGCTTATGGGCACCAGATGGGCGACGAGTGCATTAAAAAGGTTGCGGCCAAGATAAAGGAACAGTCCAAACGTTCCAGCGACCTGGCGGCGCGATACGGCGGCGAGGAGTTCGCCCTTATATTGCCGTTGACCGATCTTGAAGGCGCCGTGGCCGTGGCGGAAATTATGCGGATGGAGGTGGAGGCCATGGGCATACCCCATCTTTACTCCACCATCGCCACAACGGTCACTATCAGCGTGGGCTTCGCCACTGTTACGCCGGAAGAGGGGATATCCAGCGGTGAACTGGTTGAGATGGCGGACAAGGCGTTATACGACGCGAAACACAGCGGGAGAAACCGGGTGAAACGCTACAATCCACGCTCGGGCGGCAAGGTAAACCCGATTAACTTTTAAAGACCGGGCGGCTGGTTTTTTACCTGGAAAGCCAAACGGCTTCTTTAGCTATCCAGCCCCCGTCACCATCGGCGTCCACCACTTTTATCCAGTCTTTCTTTTCTTCCAGCGCCTTGAATAGGTACCTCCGCTCCACGGTGAAAACCACGGGATTGTTCTTGCCCGGCCCTTTTCTCACGTCGGCTTTCTTGGCCACCACCACGGCGGCCTTGCCTTTGGCCACCACCTGGTCGTGAACCCAGCCCACGTCGCCGTCTTTGTCGCGCAGGGCGTACCAGTTCTGGAATTTTGCGAGAAACTCCACGGGAGTGTAACGCGGCGCCTCCCATAGCACCTTGTAATTGGTGCCAGGGCCCGAGCGGAACTTACCCGACTTGCCTTCGATGTAAACCGTTTCCGCGTAGGCGGCGCCAGCCATGGCAAAGGTTATGGCTGAAAACGCCAAAACCGCTGTCAGGAGGCGGAAGATTCTTCCGGCCCCTGGCTTTCTCTGCGTTTCAACCATTTCCTGTCCCGTCTTTCGGAGTGGCGCTGACCCTGGCGGCCCTGCTCCTCCCTGCTTTGCCCGCTTGGGGGGCTGGAACCGGCGGAAGGGCCGGGGGCCGGCCTCGGGCCTTGCGATGGCGGTCTTTGTTCCATTTGACCGTCAGCCGGTTGCTGACCCTCGCTTCTGCCGCCCCGTTTTTTCTTTCGCCGTCTGGGTTTTTTCCTGGCAGTCCGCTCGTCCGGCTCGGTTCCGGGTTGTGTTTCCGTAATGGGAACGGGTTCCCGTGGGGCTGTTTTATCCGCCGCCGACTCTCTTCTTGCGGGTGGGGCGGTTCTTTCTTCCGGTTTTTGGAAAGCCTGGCCGTGAGGTTTCTGGGCGGGTTTAACCTCGGTTAGGCCGTATTCTTCCCTGGAGCCGTCCTCGAACAGCACTCCAACCCGTTCCTGTAAAACGTTCAATATGTAAACCCTGCCAATCCTGCCATCGGGGGCCTGCACCATCTTGTTCATCTTGGGCGCTTTGGCCATCAGCTCCTTGTATGTCTCATGCTCGTAAGCCAGACAACAGGTGAGCCTGCCGCAAACGCCTGAGATTTTGGCGGGATTAAGTGACAGGTTCTGATCCTTGGCCATCCTGATGGACACCGGCGCGAAATCGTTCAGGAAACGCGCGCAACAAAGATCCACCCCGCATGGGCCCAGCCCGTTGAGCAGTTTGGCTTCGTCGCGCACCCCAATCTGGCGCATCTCCACCTTTATGCGGGTGAAGGCCGCCAGGTCTTTCACCAGGTCGCGGAAATCCACCCGACCCTCGGAGGTGAAGAAGAAAACCGCCTTGGTCCCGTCGAAGGTGTAATGGGCTTTGGTGAGCTTCATTGCCAAGTCGCAGTCCAAAATCCTCTCACGGCAATATTTGATGGCCGTCTTTTCTTTCTTTATAAGAGATTCAACCCGGCTAAAGTCATCCTCGGTGGCGCGGCGGATAATCTTGCCCACCGGTTTTTTCCTTGGGCATACTGCGCCAAGGGGTCTTCTGGCGAAAGTGACGGCGCCGAAAAACGGCCCGTTTTCCCCCTGCGCTATGCACTTCGTCCCCACAGGCAGGTCCAGCCCGTTCCAGTAATAGTCCGCGGCCTTGCCCCCCATCCGGTTGATAACGCCGATTACATACGCCTCTTCCCTCGGCCCGGCGGGGCGGGCGTTGGCTGGCTCCTGATCCATGGTCACGGCGCCGGAGGCGAAGAAAGGCTCCATGGTGAATTCGAAGCCGCTATCCATATCTATAGGTTTTTCGGGGACGGCCACGCCGTCCGCCGCATTGTCATTTTCTTTCACGGTTACCGCAGTTTGATTTCATGATGAATGAGGCCGGCCGCCAGAAGCGGATTCACGTTTAGACGCCGTGCCCGGGAAATATCGAGCGTGGCCTCGTAAGCGGTAAAAAGCTTTCTTAGCGGCAGACGCGCCGCCAAACGGCTCAGTTCCTCCACAATGTCCATATTAACAACTTTATCATATCCGCCCGTGGTTTTTATCGCCGCCAGGTCCTTTATTATCTCCAGCAGGCTTTCCAGCGTCCTGTCGAAAGTGGCCTTGTCCGCCGCCTTGTCCAGCTCGAAAGCCACTTTAAACCCATCGGCGGTGGAGCCTTGGCTGGTGGCAGAGCTTACCAGCGACAGCGCATAGGCCCGGTGGCGGTTCAGCGCCGATATGCTTTCTTCCTCCGCCATGCCCGGCGCGCCCCGGGTTAACGCCGCCAGCCGCCCGGCCTCTTCTACGGTGACACCCGGCTTTCGCATGAAAAGCTCCACGGCGGTCTCGAAGGGCAATGGATTGAACCGGGCCTTCTGGAGCCTGGACAGTATGGTGGGAAGAAGCCTGAAAGCGTTCACGGCCAGCAGTATTATCACGGTCCTTCCCGGCGGCTCCTCCAGCGTTTTCAAAAAGGCGTTGGCCGCTGGCAGGTTCATCATTTCCGCCCCTTCCACTATCACCACCTGCCTTGAAGATTCGTAGGGTTTGAAACCAAGCCGGTAGATAAGCTTGCGGACATGCTCTATGGAAATCTCTTCCTTAACCTTCTTATCGCGGATTTCCGGCTCCAGCATGATGATGTCCGGATGGTTGCCGCTTTCGGCTTTTTTGCACGAGGCGCAATGGCCACAGGCGTCTTTCCCGTTCTCCGCGCACAATAACGCCCGGGCGAAAGCCAGCGCGGTTGTGCGTTTGCCAACCCCCTCGGGGCCGGTGAAAAGATAGCCCGAAGCTGGTTCACCAGGCGGCAAGGCGGACTGGAGGATTTTTACGGCCCCTTCCTGCCCGGCTATTTGCGACAACGAAAGCATGTCAGGCGTTCCTTGCGGGGAGGATTCGCTTTACACTTTCATAAACGCTCAATGCCACATCCTCTACGTCTCCTGTGGCGCCTATCAGCGTTACCCTTTCCGGCTCGGCCTGGGCGATTTTCTGGAATCCCTCGCGCACCCGGATATGGAATTTAACCCCTTCGTACTCAAACCTGGCTTCGGCATGGCCTTCCACCGCGAACCGCGCCGAGGCCCGTTTCAAACCATCCTCCACCGGCAGGTCAAGAATAATGGTCTTGTCCGGCCAAGCATCGCCGCAAACCATTTGTGTGATGGATTTGATCGACGATATGTCCATCCCCCTTCCGTATCCCTGATAGGCCACGGTGGAGTCCGCAAACCTGTCGCACAATACGATTTGCCCCGCCGAAACCGCCGGGGCTATGATTTTGGATACCAGTTCCCGCCGGGCGGCGGAGAAAAGCAACAGTTCGGTAAGTGAATCAAGCGATCCCGTGGCCGGATCCAGCAGGATTTTCCGTAATGCCTGACCCGCAGGGGTGCCGCCGGGCTCACGGGTGACAACCACCTGCCAGCCATCGGCCCGAAGCCTGTCGGCCAGAAGGTTTATCTGGGTGCTTTTACCGCTTCCCTCGATTCCTTCGAAGGTTATGAAAACGCCTGTCATCGAATTTTTTCCATTTACGCCTATTAAGTCTAACCGCGTTCCGGGCGCGGAGCAAGAAGGGCTGATTAAAAATCCCCGGTGGGATAAAATACGCCCATGGCCGCAAATTCAGTGAAGTTTCTAAAACTCTGGGAGCATACCCATTGCCGCCCTGTGGACTCTGTGTCACTGGCGGGGGATTCCGGTGACGTGGTGATAAGCGACAACCGCGACCGGCTGGCCCTGATAAACCCAAACGGTGGCGTGGTGTGGGACCACAAGCTGGATTTTGCCCCGCTGGAGAGCAGGATCACCGCCGACGGTTCCATGATTTACGTTTTGACCACCCAGGGCAAGCTGATGAAAATCACCCGTGACGCGGAGCTTGAATGGGAGCATTTCGTGGATCGGGACGGGAAGACCCTTGCGGTAAAAGCCGGGGGGCAATCGGCGGTGGTGGCCTCGCACAAGGGAAGGTTCCACGTGATGAGCGCCGGTGGTGAGCGGGCGAGGATAGTGCACACTCAGGAGCCGGTGGCCTTCGCCCGGTTCGCGCCCCGCTCCGGTGGGTTTTTTGTGGCGGGCGCCTTGGGGTGGATAGGGTACTACAACTCGAAGTTCGACCCGGTGAGCGAGCTTTCGCTGGGCAGGACCATTTTCGACCTTAAAGTAAGCTCCAGGGGGGCGGGGGTGTACCTGGCGTTGAAAGAGGAGGGCTTCTGTTTTGTGGATATGGCCGAAAGCCAGTTGACCACTGTAAATCCGGGCTTCCAGGTAGTCCGCATAGGCGTTGATGAATCCGGCGCATTGATAGCCGCCGCTGGGTTCGATGGGGAGTTGACCGCGCTGAACCGGCAGGGTGAGTACTTGTGGAGCGCTAAATCCGCCCGGCCCGTGGTGTTTGTGGAGATGGCCCTGGACGGGTCGCGCATTGTTACCGTGACGGACAAAGGCGTTGTGTCCTGTTACGGAGCCGGTCATGGCGTGGCCGTGGCCGAGCCGGAGAAGCCGGAGCCTAAACCCGAGCTGAAAAAGGAACCCAGGCCCGCGCCCACCCCGAAAGAAAAAAAGCCCGGGGAAAACGATTTCGATTACCTGGAGCTGTGAGACGCTGGTAAACTTCCCCTACGGGGAACAATTCCAATTTCAATCGAGGGGCCATGTCCGAGCAGGAGCTTGCAACCGAACTGAAACTGTTGATCCGCTCCCGGTTTCCGATAATTTACCTGCTTACCCACGAGGAGGAGCGGGCGGAAAAACTGATTGCCTCCATCGCCGCCGAGTTGAACAAAAAAACGTCATTCTGGTCCATCACCAGCGACGACGGCTCCGCCCAGCCCGCAAAAAAAGCCACCGATGCGCTGGATACGGCCCTGGCCTCCACCGAGTCTTCCATAATCACCCTGCGAGATTTCCATCATTACATGGAGAACGACCAGGTGATTAGAAAATTGAGGGACCTGGCGCGAGAGTTCTCCCGGTCGCAAAAAACCCTGGTGATCCTCTCCCCAACGCTGAAGACCCCGCCGGAACTGGAGAAAGACATAACGATAATTGATATGCCCATGCCCGGCCGGGCGGACATCCGCGGCGTGCTGGAGGAGGCGCTGGCGTTCGCCGCCCGCAACCCGAAACTTTCCGTGTCCCTCACCGAAGACGATAAGGACGCGGTGGTGAGCGCCGCAATGGGGCTTACGTTGACGGAGGCCCGCCGGATTTTCTCCAAATGCCTGCTTACAGACCATTCGTTCGATTCCCGGGACATACAGCTTATCCTCTTCGAGAAAAAACAGCTTATACGCAAATCCGGAACGCTGGAGTATTTCGACACCTCCGAAAACATGAACAGCGTTGGCGGGCTGGATTATTTAAAGAAATGGCTGGTGGACCGTAAATCGTCGTTCACCAAACGGGCGCGGGACTATGGCCTGCCCATGCCCAAGGGGCTTTTATTGCTGGGCGTGCAGGGATGCGGAAAAAGCCTCGCCGCCAAGGCCGTGGCCAACCTGTGGAGCCAGCCGCTATTAAGGCTGGACATGGGGCGCATATTCTCGTCTTACATAGGCTCGTCTGAAGAGAACATCCGCAAGGCCATCGCCACCGCCGAATCGCTTTCGCCGGTGATCCTTTGGATAGATGAAATAGAAAAGGGTTTCTCCGGCATCAAATCCTCCGGCGCCACAGACGCGGGGGTTACGGCTCGCATATTCGGCACGTTCCTCACGTGGATGCAGGAGAAGAAACGGCCGGTTTTCGTAATCGCCACCGCCAACTCCATAGAAGACCTGCCGCCGGAACTGTTGAGGAAAGGCAGGTTCGACGAGATATTTTTTATAGACCTGCCGGGGGACAGCGAACGGGGCCAGATATTCAATATCCACATTGAAAAACGCAAACGCAAGGTGGACGGATTCGACATCGGCAATCTCGTAGCAAAATCCAAAGGTTATTCCGGCGCCGAGATAGAAATGGCCATAGTGGAGGCGATGCACACGGCCTTCGCCGAAAACCGCGAATTTATAAGCGCCGACATAAGCCACGCCATGGAGCTTACGGTGCCCCTGTCCAGGACCATGGCGGAGAACATAGAGGCCCTAAGGCAATGGGCCCAGCACAGGGCCCGGCCCGCCTCGGCGAAAAACCCATGAATTGTGATAAAGTCTGATCATGATCTTC
The DNA here is from genome assembly GCA_016208975.1 of Nitrospinota bacterium. Lineage (NCBI taxonomy): Bacteria > Pseudomonadati > Nitrospinota > Nitrospinota bacterium. Next base: position 30,391 of record JACQXA010000004.1, on the reverse strand, counting down.
GAGTGGGACAGGGACAAAGCGAAGAGAAATCTAAAAAAGCACCGTGTAGCGTTTGATGAAGCCGTGACAGTATTTTATGATGGATTGTCGGCGACTTTTCATGACCCGGACCACTCGATTGATGAGCAAAGGTTTATAACTGTCGGGTACTCAAATCAGAGCCGGTTACTGGTGGTTTCCCACACGGAGCGGGGTAACGCCATTCGTATAATAAGCGCTCGTCCCGCAACGGCGCTTGAAAGGAGACGGCATGAAAGCTAAAGGGAAAGTAACCAGCGATGAATTGCGCCCCGAATATAGCTTTGATTATACCAAGGCCGTTCGTGGCAAATATGACAAGCGGCTATTGAAGGAAGGCGCAAACATTGTAATGCTGGAGCCGGATGTGGCGAAAGCGTTTACAGATTCAGCCTCGGTAAATGACGCCTTGCGGTCATTGCTGGACTTGACGAAGACAACCCGGCGCCTTACAAAACATTCCCGCTGACCACCGTTTTCCCGGCGGCATTTTTAATAGTTATTGTCATTTCAACTCACAGGCACTATAGGCAGTTCCGCCTGGGCGTAGGCGGGCGTTATTTCCCGCAACGGTTTCCCGGCGCCGGGCACAACCGCGTCCGGGGCGATGTCCATCATGGGGTAATACACGAATTGCTGGGTTAAAAGGTGGGGGTGGGGGATAACCACCGCCGGTTCGTTCACAATCGTGTCGCCATACATGATCAGGTCTATATCCATGCTTCGCGGCGCGAACTTGTCGCCGTTTCTTGCCCTGCCGCAAAGCTCCTCGATAAGTTTCAGCTCCGCCCGGGTGGCGAAAAGGTCCCGCCCGGTCTCCGCGGCCACGGCAAGGTTTATGTAATCCGGTTGCGGCTCTTTCACCCCCCAGGCAGGGGAGCGGTACCGCGAGGACACAGCCGTTACGTTGAACCTTGAGCGAAGCAGGCCCAGCGCTTTTTCGATGTTCTTGTCCGGCTCCAGGTTTGCGCCTATCCCGAAATACACTTTAACCCCTCCAGCCGCCACAGGCCGGGTTATTTCTATGGAAACGTTTTTCGAAGATCGCACGGCTCCGGGTTTGGATACGCGCACCGTGGCTTTTTTCACGCCGCCCCTGGCCAGGCATATCCGGGCTATCTGTTCGGCCAGCGTCTCGATAAGCTTATAGCCGCTGGCTTCGACGAAGGTGATAATATCTTTGGAGAGGGATTTGTAATCCACCGCGTCTTTTATGTCGTCACTGTGGGCGGCTGAACGGATGTCGCATTCCAGCGAAAGGTCCACCGTAACCCGCTGGCGGTTTACCCTTTCCCAGTCGAAAATGCCTATGATGCACTCGGTCTCCAGCGTTTCCAGGATTATACGGTCGCTCATTCCCAATTTGTCTCCAGTTGGTCAATACCGGACAAGCGCCGGGTTCTAAAAGAATAGCACGGCTGTGCGGATATGGGCGAGGCGGCGCATGGCGCCACGACAGGCGCACTGCCACATTGCCACATATGCTTCCCAGTGGTCGCCCGATCCCGGTGAAGCGCAACATTTTATTGCGGCTCGTTCCATGTCACCCTTCGATAAACTCGCGGTGCGCCATTTGTCATCCCGGCCAAGCGTAGCGCGAGCCGGGATCAGAGACTCAACGGGGTCGCGGTGCGCCATTTGTCATCCCGGCCAAGTGTAGCGCGAGCCGGGATCAGAGACTCAACGGGGAATGGACGAAGCCCCGATGCCGGGTCAAGCCCGGCATGACAATGTTCCCACTATTGGGGATATTCTTACGCTTCCCCGTGGCCGCCACATGGTCGCTTCCCCGTGGCCGCCATGTGAACGCTTCCCCGTGGTCGCCCGACCACGGATTCCTATTCGGAGTGGAGAAGACCGGGGTCAGGCGACCCCGGAGAAGCTCAACATTTTATTGCGGCTCGTTCCATATCACCCTTCGATAAACTCGCGGTGCGCCATTTGTCATCCCGGCCAAGTGTAGCGCGAGCCGGGATCAGAGACTCAACGGGGAATGGACGAAGCCCCGATGCCGGGTCAAGCCCGGCATGACAATGTTCCCACTATGGGCTCCTGGCTTGACCGGTACAGGGCAATCTTTTCCCTTAACATGCGGTACAATAAATTAGATATAATTAAGGCCATAGAATTCATCAAGCGCCAAGGCGATGATCAATTTATTTCCCTCCCTGTCCCCCTTCCTTATAGTGCTGGTTTTCGCCTTCATAGCTTATATGTGGGTGGTGGTTGTTGATGTAATGTCTTTCCCGTTTGTTCCCATCCATATTTTAAAAGACTCCACCTTCGTTTTGTTCGTCACCCTGTTGCTTTACGCGTTGATCAGGCAACATGAAAAGGCCCTTAAAGTGGAGCAACAAGAGGTGGAGGTTTTAAACCGCCTTTACAAGATCGTCATAAACTCCAACCAGATGCTCATAAGATCCTCCACCGAGCAGGAGATGCTTCAAAAAACCTGCGAGTTCATCGTTAAGCTGGGCGGGTATCAAATGGCGTGGGCGTTTTTACTGGACGATAACGGGCAAATAAGGATTTCCCAATGTTCCAGCCCGTCGGGGGAATGTTTTACAGGTTTCATGGGCGAGATGGCCAAAGGGTGTGTTTCATGCCCGGAAGCGATAGCTGTCAGTTCCGGGGCGCCGGTGATATGCAACAGCATAATTTCCGAAACAAGGTTCCCGGAATGGGCCGTGGTGTCGCTTAAACAAGGTTACAAGTCCGTGGTGTGTCTGCCATTAAGGGACAACGGCAATGTGCTTGGGGCTATCGCCCTGTATTCCGGCGCGGAAAATGTTTTTAATGAAAAGGAGATGGAGATTCTTTCGGAGCTGACCGGGGATTTGGCGTTCGGAGTTTTAACCCTGAAAACCCGCGCCGGAAAGATGATGGCCGAAGAGTCCGTCATGAGTGTCGCCAAGTTCCCGTCGGAGAACCCGAATCCGGTTTTCCGCGTGAACGCGGACGGGATTGTGCTTTACGCCAACACCGCCAGCGGCCTTATGCTGGGGATATGGGAAGGCGCCAATCGGGTGGCGCTTCCGGAAGACTATAGGGAAGCCGCGCTATCGGCGTATAGGGCCCGGGTAAACCGGGAACTTATAACTGAAATAAATGATAAGAGTTTTTCCCTGGTTTTTGTTCCTTTCCCGGAATACGCATACATAAACGTATATGGGCGGGACATAACCGAATACAAACAGGCCATTAAAACGCTAAAGGGGGAGAGCAAATACATCTCCTCCATTCTGGACATCACCGCCGCGCTGATAATCGCCATGGACGAGAAGGGGCGGATAATCACTTTTAACAAGGCTTGCGAAAAGCTGACAGGGTATAAATCAGCGGAATTGGCCGGAGAAAAGGTTTGGGAACGGCTTATCCCGCCGGAAGAGATCTCCAAAGCCCAAATGACGATGACAGCCTTAAGGGAAACCCAGAAGCCTTCACGGTATATAGGGCAATGGCTCACCAAGGATGGGGATAAGCGGCTCATTTCATGGTCAAACACGGTTGTCCCAGCCACATCCGAGAGAAACGCCGTAATAATCGGAGCCGGAATAGACATTACCGAACAAGCCCAGGCCGAAAAGACCACAGCCTATATGCTAAAGCTGGAAAAAGCCATAGCCGAATTCTCGGCTTTATTCGCTTCCGGTGAAGAAGCGGACATTGGGAAAGCCCTGGAGATCATCGGCAGGGCGGTGGACGCCAACCGTTCCTACATATTCAGCATACGGGATGGGGGATCGGTTATGGACAATACCCATGAATGGTGCAAGGAGGGGACAGAGCCGCAGATAACCAACCTGAGGGGTATCGAGACTTCCACCCTTCCATGGTGGATGGAGAAGTTAAACAGAGGGGAAACCATAATAATACAGGATGTGGAGTCCATGCCGCCTGAGGCCATGGACGAGAAAAAGGTTTTACAAGCGCAGGACATAAAGTCGTTGCTCGTGGTGCCTATAGCCATAAGGGACGGCTCGCTGGCCGGTTTCCTGGGTTTTGACGACACGGAAAAGACAAGAATGTGGTCCACCGAGGACGCGCGCTTATTGAAAGTGGCCGCGGAGATAATATCGGGGCATCTGGAGCGCCAAAGCGTCGTGGAGCGGCTGAAACTGCTCATGGTGGCGGTGGAGCAGAGCAGTACCGCGTTTGTTATAACAGATGTGGACGGGAAAATTGTTTACGGAAACTGCAGGGTGACCGAGATAACGGGTTATAACCTTGAGGAGCTGATAGGCCAGAATCCAAGGATACTCAAGTCCGGCCATACCACCCAGTCCGAATATAAGCGAATGTGGGACACCATATTGACCGGCCGGGTGTGGAAGGGGGAATTCAGGAACAAAAAGAAAAACGGAGAGCTTTTCTGGGAGGCGGCCATCATATCGCCGGTGCGTGACAGTGCGGGGAACATATCCCATTTCGTCGCTGTCAAGGAAGACATTACAAAGCAAAAAGAAGCCGAAGAAGCCCTGCTACAATCCGAAAAGATGGCGTCTATCGGCCAGCTTGCGGCTGGCGTGGCCCATGAAATAAACAACCCCATCGGGTATGTATATTCGAATATAGGCTCGCTGGAGAGGTACGTTCAGGACATTTTCAAGGTGATGGACGAATACGCCGGCGCCGAAAAAGCGCTTCCCAAGGAGGAGTTGGACCGGCTAGAGGAGGTAAAACGCAAGGCGCGGCTGGAATATGTAAAGAGCGACATTTTCGATTTGATGACCGAATCGCGGGAGGGCATAAACCGCGTCAAATATATTGTTCAGGACCTGCGGGATTTCTCCCACACGGCGGACACCACCTGGGTGTTGTACGACCTGCACACCGGGCTCAACAGCACACTGAACATCGTGAATAACGAGATAAAGTACAAGGCGAAGGTGGTAAAGGAATACGGCGACATACCCTTGGTGGAATGCATGCCGATGCAGTTGAACCAGGTGTTCATGAACATTATCGTAAACGCCGCCCAGGCCATTACCGAGAACGGTTTGATAACCATCAAGACGTATATGGAAAACGAAGGCGTGGCGGTGGAAATAATAGACAACGGCCCCGGCATACCCCCGGAGCATTTAAAAAGGATATTCGACCCGTTCTTCACCACCAAGCCGGTGGGGCAGGGCACCGGGCTTGGCCTTTCGCTGGCCTATAGCGTGGTGAGCAAGCATGATGGGCATATCACCGTGGAAAGCGAGCCGGACAGGGGGACCAGGTTCAAGATTTGGCTTCCCGCGGTCAGGAAGAATAATGGTACCTGATGGTGATATAATTCCTGAATAAATGGGAGTATAGTCATTATATGTACAGAGTAATGGTCGTTGATGATGAGTCGAACATCTTAAAGTCCCTGGGCCGGTCGCTGGCGGAGGATTACGAGGTGGAAACCTTCGACTCCCCCTTCAAGGCGCTGGAAAGGGCCAACGAGGCCACGTTCGATCTCGTCTTGTCCGACTACCGGATGCCGGAAATGAACGGCGTTAAATTCCTGGCCGCCTTCAAGCAAAGACAGCCCAACGCCGCCCGCCTTATCCTTAGCGGTTATACCGACCGGGAAGAGCTGGTTGGCGCCATCAACGAGGCGGAGATATACCGGTTCATTTCCAAACCCTGGGAGGAGTACGAGTTAAAGTCCACCATTGCTCAGGCCATAGCCTATAACGGGCTTTTAATGGAAAACCAGGCTTTGGCGGACCAGGTCCGGGCCCAGCAGAAAGAGCTGGCCGATATGGATGACATGATGAAGTTGACCAAACAGGAACTGGCGCGGCTGGAGAAGGAGCATCCGGGTCTTACGAAACTAAAGCTGGACTCGCACGGTTATTACATAAGTTCTATCCAGGAGGAATAGGCGGGGTGAGCCTGCCATGGTGAAATTGCCGAACAATGACCTTGACCGCTTCCCAGTGGTCGCCCCGGGCTGTTGCCCAAATAGTTTAGCGCCGTTTCAGCGATGTCGTCCCGGCCAAGCGTAGCGCAAGCGGAGACCCGGGATCAGGCCCTTTTTTCAAATACATATAAGGTCGTGGCCCCGGCTCGCGCTTCGCTTGGCCGGGGTGACATTGCGGGAAACGGTTTGGGGAACAGCCCCGCCCGACCACGGGAATTGGGTCAGCGACCCCGGTGAAGCGCAACATTTTATTGCGGCTCGTTCCATGTCACCCTTCGATAAACTCGCGGTGCTCCATTTGTCATCCCGGCCAAGCGTAGCGCGAGCCGGGATCAGGGCCTCAACGGGGAATGTACGAAGCCTCGATGCCGGGTCAAGCCCGGCATGACAATGTTCCCACTATTGGGGATATTCTCACCCGGAATCCTTCCCTGCATTTGTCATGGTGAAATTCTATGGTTCATGTCAAGGCTGGATTAAGCCTGTTGAACCATAACCTTGTATGCCAAGGCGGGAGCCCCTCGGCAGGCACGGGGTGACAGCAAATTACGCCCCCACCTCTTTCAGTTCCGAAGTAGCAAAAACGGCGTCTATAAACTCCTGCGGGTCGAAGGGGCGCAGGTCTTCAATCCCTTCCCCCACGCCGATAAGTTTCACCGGCACCTTCAACTGCTCCATGATGTTTATCACCACGCCCCCCTTGGCGGTTCCGTCCAGTTTGGTCAGCGCCAGCCCGGTGAGTGGCGCCGCCGAATGGAAAACGGTGGCCTGGTTCACGGCGTTCTGGCCGGTGGTGGCGTCCAGCACCAGCAGGGTTTCGTGAGGGGCGCCGGGCATTTCCCGCTCGATTACCCGCCGCACCTTCTTAAGTTCTTCCATCAGGTTGGCCTTGTTGTGAAGCCTTCCGGCGGTGTCCACGATCAAAACGTCGCGGTTCCGGGCCCGGGCGGCGCGGATGGCGTCGAACACCACGGCGGAAGGGTCCGCCCCAGGGTTGTGGCGGACAATGTCCGCGTTGGAGCGGCGCGCCCATTCCTCCAGCTGGTCTATGGCGGCGGCCCTGAAAGTGTCCGCGGCGGCCAGAATCACGGATTTCCCCTCGCCGGTGAATTTGGCGGTGAGTTTGCCTATGGTGGTGGTCTTTCCGGAGCCGTTCACACCAACAACCAGAATCACCCTTGGTTTCTCATCGGAATCGGAGCCCTGGTCGAAGATGTCCTGCTTGATAATGGCGATAAGCTCTTTTTTGATGAATTCCACCACCTCGGCGGTGTTCTTGAGCAGGTTCTTTTTCACGTCCCGCCGCAGGTCTGAAACGATGCGGTTCGTGATGTCCACCCCGATGTCGGAGGCCAGAAGCACTTCCTCCAGGTCATCCATAAACTCGTCATCCAGCTTGGCGTGGGCTCCTATTAGCCGTTCGAAACCCCGGGCAAGCCCCTGCCTTGTTTTGGCAAGACCCTTGAAAAGCCCGCCAAACAATCCTTTGCCGGTGGTTTCGGGAGCGCTTGTTACAACCGGTGTTTGCGGAACCGGCTCTGGTTGTGCCGGGGCTGGTGGAGTTTTTTTCTTACCGAAAAGGCTGAAAATCATATTTCGTGGAAAACGCTTAAATTAGAAGATTATAACATATGGTTTCCCGCCAATTTTAGAAGGGCTTGGCGATTCTAAACAGCTATCCCTGTCAAAATTCCGTCGCTGAAAAGCCTGCCTAATGAATTTGGGATTATTTTTCGTTCGATGCGCCGCGCAATGCTTCAATGCCATTGCCGCTAAATTATACATATCCAGCGGAAAAATAAGGTGATGCGCCAATAGAAGCCCACCTTGTAGATGGGTTGATTGTATGAATGTGGATTCAATTGGCACATGGATTGCTTAATTTTACGGCAAGCCGGCGCATGCCGGGATTTTGACTATTGATTTACAGCGGGTTTGGCAAATGGGCGACTTTTTAAAAATAAAAGAGTTGGGTTATCTCCAGCGGGGGCTGGATTTGACCGTTACCCGTGTCAACTCCGTGGCTGCCAATATCGCCAACGCCGAAACCCCTGGATACAAAGCGGTAAACGTGGAGTTCGAAAAAAACCTGGCGGCGGCCATGGGCAAAGATTTCGGCATGACCGGAACCAACCCCAGGCATTACCCGTTGATGGGCAAAGGAATCAATGGCGTCCAGCCCGAGATAACCCAGGTTGTAGAGGGCGCCAGGCTGGATGGAAACACAGTAAACCCGGACCAGGAGATGAACAATCTGGTGTCGGCCCGGATGGAATACGAAACCATGATAGCGGCGCTCAACAAAAAATTGTCCGGCGTGACAAGCGTCCTGCAAAGCGCCGGAAGATAAGGAGAGATAAGCCATGGACCTGATGACTGCCATGAAAATAAGCTCAAGCGGCATGAGCCTCCAGAGGACCAGGATGAACGTGATATCCAGCAACCTCGCCAACATCAACACCACCCGGACGCCCGAAGGGGGGCCCTATCAAAAGAAGATGGTGGTGGCTTCCGCCGTTCCCGTGGCGGAGGGAGGGTTCGGCCAGGCTCTGGACGGCGCCATCCGCGAAGCGCAGGTGGTGGAGATAAAGTCGGACAAAAGCCAGCCCAAGATGGTGTTCGACCCATCCCATCCAGACGCCGACGAAAATGGATACGTGGCCATGCCCAACGTAAACGTCATGGAGGAAATGCTGGACATGGTAAACGCGTCCCGTTCGTTCGAGGCCAACGCCACGGCGGTGAACACCGCCAAGACCATGGCCCAGCGGGCTCTTGAGATAGGCCAGAGATAACAGATAAACCGGTTGAACTGAAAGATGAAGCCAGTGAGTAATAGAGGCGGGAGGAATAAATGGTAGAGTTTCTGAAAAAAGTCTGGGCCCAGTTGCTGGAAGCCAACAAGAGTCTTCCCGCATCCAGGAAAGCGGCCATGGCGATGGTGGCTGTGCTGGCGCTGGGGGGCATATTGGGGGCGGCCTACCTCTCCAAGAAGCCGGACTACCAGGTGCTTTTCTCCGGCCTGTCGCATGAGGACTCCGGGGCCATAACCCAGAAACTGTCGGAGGCGCAGATTCCCTATCAGCTCATGTCCGACGGCACGGCCATAATGGTGCCCTCCGAAATGGTGCATGAACAGAGGCTTAAACTGGCTTCCGAGGGCTTGCCAGTGGGCGGCGGCGTTGGATTTGAGATATTCGACAAAACCACCTTCGGCATGACAGATTTCGTGCAGAAACTCAATTTCAAACGCGCCCTTCAGGGCGAACTGGCCCGCACCATAGGCCGGTTCAAAGAAGTAAGGTCTTGCCGGGTGCATATAGCGTTGCCCGAGAAAAAACTTTTCACCAAGGACAAAGAGGAGCCCACCGCTTCCGTCATCCTTCAGCTGGCCACAAGCCACGGGCTTAACAAGGAGCAGGTGATGGGCATCGCCCACCTGGTGGCCTCATCGGTGGAAGGATTGAAACCCGAAAACGTGACGGTGGTGGACGTGAACGGCAGGCTTCTTTTCGGCGGCGAAACCTCCGACGAGGCGGCCCGGCTATCGTCCACCCAGCTGGACTATAAAACCAATGTTGAGAAAGACCTGGAGAAACGCATCACCAGCATGATCGAAAACGTGGTGGGGTATGGAAAAGCCGTCACCCGGGTGAGCGCGGAGATTGACTTCACCAAGACCGAGCGCACCGAGAAAAAGTTCGACCCCAACAGCCAGGTGGCCCGGAGCGAACAGAGAAGCGAGAATAAATCCGTAGGCGCCCAGTCGCCGGTGGGTGTACCCGGGGTGGCCAGTAACGTACCGGGGGGTGAAGAGGCCCAGATGACGGCGGGAACGCCACCCTCAAGCACAGCTACCCAGGAAACGGTGAATTATGAGATAAACGAGGTGGTTTCCCATTCGGTTGATCCGGTTGGGGCCATCAAGAAACTTTCTATCGCATTGATTGTAGATGGGAAATACGCCACTAAAGAAGGCGGCCAGCCTGGCGAAAAGGAATACCAGCCGCGTACTGACGAAGAACTGAGTCAGCTTTCAGAGCTTATAAAGACCGCCGCCGGTGTGGATGCCGCCCGGGGGGACGCTGTTACGGTCCAGTCAGCCCCGTTCGACACTTCCCGCGCCGAGGCCGGGCTGGAGGAGGAAGCCGCGGTATCTGGACTGCCCATGATGGACATATTAAAATATGTAGGGATAGGGGCGTTGGTGTTGATAGTGTTCCTCTTCATGATCCGGCCGGTGCTGGGTTGGATAACCGCCACCAGCCGGGAGATGGAAGAGCTGAGGGCCTTCCCGCAAACAGTCCAGCAGATGGAAGCCCGGATGGGGATAAAACCGGGGGTCGAAGAAGAAACGGATTACCGGGCGAAAATCCGCCAGATGATCATGGAAAACCCGAAATCATCCGCGGAAATGCTCCGCGAATGGCTGAAATCGCGGCGTTAATCACTATAGGTTGAAAACAGGAATATAAAGCCATGGCCGGTCCAGAAAGAAAAAACCTGTCGGGTCCCGAGAAGGCGGCGGCCCTGCTCATCGCCGTGGGTGACGACCTGGCGTCAAAAATTCTCGCCGAGATGGACGAGAACGAGATTCAGAAAGTCTCCATGTACATGAGCACCATGACCAGTGTGTCCAACGAGCTTCTCAACAATATCGTGGAGGAGTTCGTGGATCTTATCGAGTCGGGCCGGGGCGGTTACGCCTCGGGCGGGCGCGAGTACCTGCGGAAGGTCCTGGAAAGCGCCCTGGATCCCAAGAAGGTAGGGGAGATACTGGACAGGGTGACCGCCGGTGAGGAGGAGAACGTTGGCGGCGGCCTGGAAGCGGTGCGCCATCTGGATCCTAAGACGGTGGCATCTTTCCTGCGTAACGAGCATCCGCAGACGTGCGCCATAATCCTGGCCCATCTGGATCCTCAACACGCCGCTTTGGTTATAAAAGAACTGCCTGAGAAGTTCCAGTCGGAAGTCACTTACCGCATCGCCACGCTGGAGCGCATACCGCCGGGCGTCATAAAAGAGCTGGACGAGGCGCTGGCCCACGAGTTCCGCACCACGGGAGCCATGGAAGGAAGCCAGCTGGGCGGCCTGGAGTCGGTGGCGGAAATAATAAACAGCATGGACCACGCCACGGAAGTAAACGTGCTGTCGGAGATAGAGGCGCTCAACCCGGAGCTGGCCGAAGGCATAAGGCAGAGGATGTTCGTGTTCGAGGATATGATAAAGATCGACGACCGCGGCATGCAGACCATCCTCAAGGAGATAGACCAGAACGAGCTGTTGGTAGCCATGAAAACCACCAGCGAGAAGCTGAAGGACAAGATTTTCGCCAACATGTCCGAACGCGCGGCCTTGATGATGAAGGAAGACCTGGAAACGATGCCGCCTGTCCGGCTGTCGGAAGTGGAGAAGGCCCAGCAGTCCATCCTGCGGGTGGTAAAACGGCTGGAGGAAGAGGGCAAGGTGGTGCTGGCCGGAGGAGGCGAAGAGCTTGTCTAGGATATACAAAGGCGAGGCCGCCAAACAGGCCAGGAACTTCCAGCTGGCGGACTTCACAAAGGCCAGCGAGGTGGAGGCCTTCCGCAAAACGGCGGAGTTTGTGCCAGACAAAGAAGCCCCCACCGGACCGCCGGAGTTCATTCCGGGCGGATTCGATTTTGATTACAAAGGAGGGCTTCGCCGGGACGAAATCCTGCGCCGCTCCATGGACGAGGCGGAAGAAATAGTCAGCGCCGCCCGGGCCCAGGCCGGAGTTATCCGGGACCAGGCGCGGAACGAAGGCTATACCCAGGGCCACAAAGATGGATACACCGCAGGCTTGAAAGCCGCCGATCCGGTGATGACCACGTTCCAAAGCCTGGTAAAAGAACTTATGACGGCCCGGGATGTTTTTTACGGGCAGGCCGAGGAGGAAATGGCCCACCTTGTGATAAACGTGGCCGCCGCGGCTCTGGGTAACGAGATCGAGAAAAATCCCGCTTTAATCAGGAACGTTATCCGTAGCGCCGTGCGAAAACTGCAGGCCAGGGAAGATATGATTATCCACATCAATCCCCAGGACATGGCCGAAGCCGAAAAGTTCAGGCCGGAACTGGGTAAAGAAGTGGAAGACATAGACAAGGTGACCTTCAAGGGCGACCCGCTGATAACCCGTGGCGGATGCATGCTGGAGACCAACATAGGCTCCATAGACGCCAGGGTGGAAACCCAGCTGGAGTCAATGCGGGAAAGCCTGCTTAGGGCCATAGAAGAGAGCAAAATAGAAAATGGTTAAGCTGGATTTCACCAGGTTTAACGAGGCCATAGCCAAAAGCCGCCCCATTAAGGTTTCCGGCAAAGTTGCCAGGGTGGTGGGCCTTGTGGTGGAGGGAATAGGGCCGGACCTTTCCATCGGCGGCGTGTGCGACATATTTCCCAAAGAAGGGGGCGAGCCCATAAGCGCCGAGGTGGTGGGTTTTTCCGGCAACAGGATTTTGATGATGCCCTTGGGGGAACTGCGCGGAATCTCGCCGGGATGCCACATAGCCGTGCGTAGCGAGACCGCCAATTTCAAGGTGGATAACAATGTGCTGGGCCGGGTGCTAAACTCCATGGGCCAGCCGGTGGACAGCTTGGGCCCCCTGCTTTGCAAAGAGGAGCGCTCCCTTTACGCCGATCCCATCAACCCCCTTTTGCGGCGCAGGATTTCACAACCTTTGGATTTGGGATTGCGCTCCATAAACGGCCTGCTCACCGTGGGCATGGGGCAAAGGATAGGCATCATGGCCGGAACCGGCGTGGGTAAATCCGTCCTGCTGGGAATGATGGCCAAATACACCAACGCCGACATAAACGTGATAGCCCTCATAGGTGAGCGGGGGCGTGAGGTTCGGGAGTTCATAGAGAAAAACCTGGGTGAGGAGGGTATGAAACGGAGCGTTGTGGTGGTGGCCACCTCCGACAACCCGCCGCTCATCCGTTTGCGCGGGGCTTATGTGGCCACCGCCATCGCCGAATATTTCCGCGACCAGGGTAAAAACGTCCTGTTGATGATGGACTCGCTAACCCGTTTCTCCATGGCCCAGCGGGAAATCGGCCTTTCCGTGGGTGAGCCGCCGGCCACCAAGGGTTATACCCCATCCGTGTTCGCCGCCTTGCCCCGTCTTCTGGAGCGGGCCGGCACGTGCGACGGGCCGGGCTCCATAACCGGCCTTTACACGGTGCTTATCGAGGGAGACGACATTTCAGAACCCATATCCGACGCCTCCAGGGCCATACTGGACGGCCATATAGTGCTATCGCGCCGTCTGGCTTCGCTGGGGCATTACCCCGCGGTGGACGTGCTTTCATCCATAAGCCGCGTCATGGTGGATGTTACCTCCCAGCAACACCAGCAACTGGCCATAAGGTTCAGGGAGCTATACGCCACCTACCGGGAGGCCGAAGACCTGATTAACATCGGCGCTTATGTGGCCGGTTCGAATAAAAGGATAGACCTGGCCCTGGCGAAGATAGACGCCATGACCACGTTCCTTAAGCAGAGGATCGAAGAGTCCTCGCCGCTTCCCGCTTGCGTGGAAGCCATGAAGAACATCCTGGCGTAGGATACCGGAAATGTTCAGATACAGGCTGGAGCCACTCCTGAGGTATCGAAAAACCCTCGAAGACGAGCGGAAGCGGGGATTGGCCGAGGCTAACCGCCGGTATTATGAAGAGCTTGAGAAAATCGACCACATGGAACATGAGAAGTCCGCGGTGATGGGGGAAGTAACCCATATGATGCAAACCGCCCCGGACGCGGGAATGCTGATTTTTTACGACTCGTACATGAAAGGCGTCAAAACCGACATCAAGTATGAGAGCGAACAGGCGGAACAGGCCTTGCAGATAGTGGACATGGAGCGTCAAAAGCTCATCGAGGCGGTGAAGAAGAAGAAGATCATCGAGGCCCACCGGGAGCGGGAATGGGAACGGTATGACGCGGAAGAGTCCCGGAAGGAGAGGATAGGCGCCGACGAGATGGCGCTTATGCGGTTCTCCAGGGGCTATAATCCAGGAGCATAGGCCGTAAAAAGACGGCGGGAAAAACATGACACGCAAAAAAAAGTTACTGGCGCTGGCGGTGGTGGCCATCACGATAAAGGTGGTAGCCATCATGTACGTCTTGAACTGGTTCACCCTGCCCGGCGCCGCCGAGGCCCAGACCCAGCCCACAGCCGCTGAAGAAACCGCCAATGGAAAAGAATCCACCCTGCAAACCGGCGGCGCGCCCAAACCAAAAAAAATAGAGGAAGGGGCGCTGGATATTGAAATCCTTCAGGAGGTGGAAAAACGCCAGAAGACGCTGGACGCCAAGGAAGAGGAGTTAAAACAGAAAGAGGAGCGGCTCAACGCCCTGCAGACAGATCTGGACAAGCAGATATCTGAACTGCAGGCCACCCAGGCCAAGATAGACGACCTTATAAAACAGAGGGGTGACCTGGAGGAGACCTCCGTCCAGAAACTTGCCAAGACTTATTCCTCTATGGCCCCGGAAAACGCCGCCGCTCTCATCCAGCAACTGGATCCCGCCATCGCCGTCCGTGTAATTTCGGCCATGAAAGAGCGTAACGCCGCCCGGGTGCTTTCAGCCATGCCAGCGGATATCGCTTCCAAGCTATCGGAAAAGATAGTCAAGAAAAGATAGCCAGTTTGACCAGGAGTATCTTTCCAATTAGTTGGAGGGTATTTTGAAAATGTCAGGGATTGTTACAGTGTCCAACAATGCCGGAGAAGTGGAACGGGAAGACGGGAGAAAAAATAAAACCGGTTTATCGTAGAATCGGCGGCAGTTGCAGGCTTTGTTCCCTGGCTTTCCTGGCGACGGCTATTTTGCATCCCATCACAGCCACCGGGCCGTATTTTTCATTGAACCGGGTCATCAGCTTTTCAAGGTCATTGATTTGAAAAGTATGGTCGTTTTCCAACGTTTCACCTGTGTCATCGGTGGAAATGCCCACATCTTTCACGACCTCCAGGGTTTTATGGCGGCCAATTATGCCCATCTCCCTCTGGATGACCAGGTCAATAAGGATTTTATAGCTCACGTTCAGTCTCCGGCGCTAGAGAAGATGTAATCACCACAATCAAGGTTCTTGAGCGCATCGATATATTTGCGTATATCTTTGTTGATGATTGAGCCATGTTGCGAGGCGATCATCTTGATATCCAGGTTGTCCAGCTTGTTCATGGCGTGGCGCAATATCTGGTTGGAGGGCATGTAGTTTTCGTGGAACGCTTTCATGGCCTCCATGTAGTACTCGTTGGCGTAAAGGCTCCAATCGAAAGAGAAGCCGCCAAACAGGTCGCCAGAGAAAAGGATTTTGCTATTGGCGTCGTATGTCATGTAAGCGCCGGGGAAATGCAGATAGGGGGTGAAGATGAACTTCAACTCCCTGCCGGACTTTAGCGTGAGCTTCCAGTCGTGCTGGTCTATATTGTAAAACTCCGACCTTACGCCGTAATGGGCGATGAGGATTGTGGCGCGGGAATGGGCCACCACGTTGCACTGCCCCTCGGTTCCGTAAATAAGCTCCTCAAACCTGGGTATGGAGGCGCACAGGTCTGGATCCTGATGTGTCACGATGATGTTGGATATCTGGTTGAACGAAACCAGCTTGCACAGCTTGGATAAAACCACGGGGAAATGGGGGATGGAGCCCGGATCGAACACCACTGCCTCATCACCGTCAATCATAAGATAGGGATTGCAATGGAAGCCGGCGTTTTTATCGTTGAAGCCGATCCACCAGATGTTCTCGGCTATTTCAACCGGTTTGGATACATCGATATCGTCAGAGTTCATTACTTTCTCCAAACGGGGTGGCGCACCCCAATGATTTCCCCCCACTTCAAACTTAATACTAGCATAACCCGAACCGCGGTTCCAGATGGTTTATAACAGTTATAAACTTTTATTCACCCAGCGATGGCTGTTGCAATGGTTACGCTCATTTCCTAATTTAAACTTAATCAATAAATAGCTTTGCATTGTGACTTTTAGTAATAAAATGAAGACGAGCTTTTGTTGATCGCCGCCACCTTAAAGTGGCGCCTCGGCCTGTTGTTCAAAGGGGAGGGTAGTCTATGGACTGTGAGAGAATCCGGTTCTGGAGGCGGTATGTTTAAGATCGACATAAAAGGTTTTAACGCCCTTCTCAGTTTCCTGCGCCATGCGGGTTACGCCGCTTTAGGCCCCACCATTCGAGACGGCGCGATCGTTTATGATGAAATCGGCTCCACGGAGGACATGCCCGTGGGCATGGGGGATGCGCAGGAGCCGGGCCGGTACCGCCTGGCTAAACGGGACGACGATGCCATCTTCGGTTACGGCACAAGCCCCCAATCATGGAAAAAATACTTTAACCCGCCCAGGTCAAAACTTTTTACCGCCGTCATGGATGGCGCGGGTTTTAAGGTTGTTGAAGAAAAGCCGCCCGCAACGAAGCTTGCCCTCATAGGCGTTCGCCCGTGCGAACTGGCCGCCCTTAAAATCCAGGACAAGATATTTTTCGGCGGCGAATTCGCCGACAAGGCCTATCAGGCCCGGCGGGAGAACGTTTTGATAATCGCCGTCAACTGCACGGCTCCATGCGGAACATGCTTTTGCGCCTCCATGAATACAGGCCCCGCCGCCACAGGGTTTTACGACATCTGCCTGACGGAAGTGTTAAAGCCTGGCGTTCATTATTTCGTGGCCTTGTCCGGGTCGGAGATGGGGAAGGTGATCTTGTCCGGGTTGCCCGGCTCCCCTCTGGGCGATCAGGAAAGGCAGGAAGCTGAAACCCTGATGAAAGCCGCCGGGCAAAAGATGGGAAGAAAGCTGGACACCACAGGCATCAAGGAGCTTCTCTACGGCAGTTACGAGAACAAGCGCTGGAACGAGGTGGCGGAAAGATGCCTGGCCTGCGCGAACTGCACGATGGTGTGCCCAACCTGCTTCTGTTCAGGCGTGGAGGATGTGACGGACCTTTCCGGCCAAAAGGCCGAGCGGTGGAAGAAGTGGGACTCCTGTTTTGAAAAGGATTTTTCGTACATCCACGGCGGGAGCGTAAGGCAGACCCATCTTGGCAGGTACCGGCAATGGATGATACACAAGCTGGCCGCGTGGCATGACCAGTTCGGCTCGTCGGGGTGCGTGGGATGCGGCCGGTGCATAACCTGGTGCCCTGTGGGGATAGACATTACCGAAGAGGCCGCCGCCATCCGGGCAAGCTCAACGGCTGGCGCCCACGGTTCCGGAGACAAATAAAATCAGGGGGGGGCTATAAAGCCATGATTCGCTCGCTGGAAACGATACTCACTCAAAGCCAGTTTCTGCAAGGCCTGAAGAAGGAGCATCTGGAGCTTCTTACCGGTTGCGCCTCCAACGTGCGGTTCAACGCCGGGGATTACATCTTCCGGGAGGGGGAGGAAGCCAACCAGTTCTTCCTTATCCGCCAGGGGAGGGTGTCGCTGGAGCTGAACAGCCCCAATAAGGGGCCAATCATCATCCAGACCCTATCCGAGGGGGACATAGCGGGCTGGTCGTGGCTCATTCCGCCATACCGCTGGATGTTCGATGGCCGCGCCATGGAGCTTACCCGCGCCATCGCCCTGGACGGCAAATGTTTAAGGACCAAATGCGAGGCTGACCACGACCTGGGGTATGAGTTGTTCAAGCGGTTCTCACACATACTTTGGGACAGCCTGCACGCCGCCAACATCCAGCTTCTGGATCTTTACGGTGGCGCCAAAGCGATGAAAGCCTGACAGCGCTTCCGGGCGCCAAACGAGAGGGGATAATGAGCGACATTATGACTCCGGAGCCTTACGTCATCAAAAAGACGTGGGTGGAGACTTACGATACGTTCAGCTTAAGCGTGGCTCCAGCCCGCAACGGCGGCGGGCCGCCCAAATTCAGCCCCGGCCAGTTCAACATGCTTTACGTTTTCGGCGTGGGGGAGGTCCCCATATCCATAAGCGGCGACCCGGCGGAAAATTCGGATATCATCCACACCGTGCGCGCCGTGGGGGCGGTGACCAACGTCATGCGTGACCTGAAAAAAGGGGACTATCTGGGTCTGCGCGGCCCATTCGGGAACGGCTGGCCTGTAAAAGACGCCGAGGGGCATGACGTATTGATAATAGCCGGAGGCATAGCGCTGGCCCCGCTCCGCCCGGCCATTTATCACGTGCTGGCCAACCGGGAAAAATACGGGAAAGTGACACTGTTGTATGGGGCAAGGTCCGCCCAGGACATCCTCTATACGAAGGAGCTTGAGCAATGGCGCTCCGGCATGGATGTATTAGTGACGGTGGACCGGGGCGGTAATGGCTGGAAAGGGGAAGTGGGGGTGGTGACGAGGCTTATCGGCAAGGCGCGGTTCGACCCCCTGCACACCATGGCTTTTGTTTGCGGGCCGGAAATAATGATGCGTTACACCGTGATGGAGCTTGCGCGGCGCCAGGTGGCCGCCGGGAACATAATGGTGAGCATGGAGCGGAGCATGCGGTGCGGCGTGGGGCTTTGCGGGTTCTGCCAGTTCGGCCCCCATTTTGTTTGCAAGAACGGCCCTGTGTTCCGGTACTCGGAAGTCTCCCACATATTTACAAAACGGGAGGTGTGAGCCATGGCCAGAACCGCGAAGAAAAAACTGGGGGTGTTCAAGTTCGCCTCCTGCGACGGGTGCCAGCTGTCATTGCTGGATTGCGAGGACGAGCTTCTGGCAGTGGCCGGGGCCATAGACATAGCCAATTTCCTTGAAGCCTCCCGCGAGGTGATCAAAGGCCCTTACGACCTGGCTCTGGTGGAAGGCTCCATAACCACCCCCCACGATGAGGAACGCATCCACAAGGTTCGCCGCCAGTCGAAGTTTTTAGTGACCATCGGCGCCTGCGCCACGGCGGGGGGCATCCAGGCGTTGCGGAACTTCGCCAACGTGAAGGAGTACACCAACATCGTGTACGCCCGGCCGGATTATATCTCCACCCTTTCCCGCTCAACGGCCATCGCCGACCATGTGCCGGTGGATTTTGAATTACGCGGATGCCCCATAAGCAAGACCCAGCTGGTGGAGACCATAAGCGCATACCTGTTCGGCAGACGGCCCAACATACCCACATACAGCCTGTGCGTGGACTGCAAACGAAAGAACTATGTTTGCGTCATGGCGGGGCATGGCACGCCCTGCATGGGGCCGGTTACGCAAACCGGATGCGGGGTTTTATGCCCGTCGTTCAACCGGGGCTGTTACGGATGTTTCGGCCCCATGGAAACGCCCAACACGGCGTCGGTTAGCGGGCAGTGGAAAACCCTTGGGATGGACGATGACGGGATAATCCGCGCCTATCGCGGGTTCAACGCGAATTCCGAGGCTTTCCGCAAGGAGAGTGAGGCCCATGAAAGAAAAAGCCATGAAGATTAAGGTGGACGCCCTGGCCCGGGTGGAGGGGGAGGGCGCCATGTATGTAAAGGTCACCGGCGGCAAGGTGGCCAGCGTGAAGCTTACCATATACGAGCCGCCCCGGTTTTTCGAGGCGTTTCTGCGCGGCAGGGCTTTCACCGACGCGCCGGACATCACGGCCAGAATCTGCGGCATATGCCCCATCGCATACCAGATGAGTTCCGTCCATGCCATGGAGTCGGCCCTGGGGGTGAAGGTGGAGGGTCAATTGCGGGCGTTGCGGCGGCTAATCTATTGCGGCGAGTGGATAGAAAGCCACATCCTGCACATATACATGCTTCACCTGCCGGATTTCCTTGGATACCAGAGCGCCATCCACATGGCCAAAGACCATCGGGATGCGGTGGAGCTGGCGCTGAAACTGAAAAAGGTTGGCAACGAGATTGTGCAAACCCTTGGCGGGCGGGAGATCCATCCTGTAAACGTGCGGGTGGGCGGGTTCTACCGCGTCCCCGAACGAAAAGAGTTGGAGCCTCTGCTGGAGAAGCTGAAATGGGCGCGGGACGGGGCTGTTCAAACGGTGAAGTTCACCGGGTCGCTGAACTTTCCGGAGTTCGAGCGGGAATACGAGTATGTGAGCATGCGGCATCCGGACGAATATCCGTTCAACGAGGGGCGGCTGGTCTCCAGCAAGGGGATAGACATAGCCCTGAACGAATACGAGAACCATTTCGAGGAGGAGCACGTGGCCCATTCCAACGCGCTCCGTTCGTTCATCAAGGGGCGCGGGGCATATTTTGTTGGCCCTATGGCCCGGTACAACCTGAATTTCGACAGGCTACCGCAAGTTGCGCAGGATGCGGCAAGGCAGGCTGGGCTGGGCGAAACGGTGCACAATCCGTTCAAGAGCATTGTTGTGAGGGCTGTGGAAACCCTGTTCGCCGTGGAGGAGGCCATTCGCATAATAGAAAATTACGAGCGCCCCGCCAAACCGCATGTGGAGCTGATCCCCAAAGCCGGATCCGGTTGCGGCTGTTCCGAAGCGCCCCGGGGAATCTGCTGGCACCGTTACAGGCTGGACGATAAGGGAATAATACAAGAGGCCAAGATAGTGCCCCCCACCTCCCAGAACCAGCGGATAATCGAGCAGGACTTGGCGGACTACACCTCAAAATATCTGGACCTGCCGGAAGACAAGCTTACCTGGCAGTTGGAACAGGCCATAAGGAATTACGACCCGTGCATCTCCTGCGCCACCCACTTTTTGAAACTAAAGGTGGAGAGGGATTGAATCCGCAAGGTTTATTAGGCTAATAACGTTATTAAAGATATGGTTGAATAACGTTGACTGGATGAAAAAATATCAAGTTTCAAGACCTGACCCCATGTCCTCTTTGCGCTTCACCGGGGTCGCCTGACCCCGGTCATCTTTAAACAACGACAGTAGCGACAGGAATCCGTGGTCGGGCGACCACGGTGAAGCGGTAAGAATATCCCCAATAGTGGGAACATTGTCATGCCGGGCTTGACCAGGCATCGGGGCATCGTCTATTCCCCGTTGAGTCTCTGATCCCGGCTCGCGCTACGCTTGGCCGGGATGACAAATGGCGCTCCGCGAGATGTTTTCCACCTCGGACAGAGGGAATGTCATGGTTCGTGGCTCGGCAAGCTCGCCATAACTCGCTCGCCCTGACATTCACCACATCACCCGCTAAAAGTGGCCGGGTCGTAGTTCAAATCGTTCGGATAAATAGCGAAGTAATCCATTCACATCACCGAACCGGCCCAGGCGCGGATGCCAACGTCGCCCAATGCTTCCCCGTGGTCGCCCGACCACGGATTTCTTAAAGACCGAGGTCAGCGACCTCGGGGACGCGGTTAAACGGTGACCTCGGGGAAGCGAGACTGAAATACGCGACCCGGGGAAGCGAGATTGAGGTTAGCAACCTGGGGGAAACGGCAAATGGTGATTGCGACAACTATTTGGGAATCTGAATTACTGTAAGGGATTTATTTTTGGAGCGGGCGACGGGGCTCGAACCCGCGACCCTCAGCTTGGGAAGCTGATGCTCTACCAACTGAGCTACACCCGCATTTCCTTTGAGGAAGGGAAATTATAGCATAACCGCCAAGAGTTGCCATGGGGCCTGTGAAATAACCTTTTTTACCCGCAAGACGCGGCTCACTTCTTTGGCGTTTCCACCTCGCCGGTAATGATCAAAGTGGCCATTGGAATCCGGGGGTCGTTGGTTTCAACCTGATACTCCAGCCGGATAAAGCCCTTGGCCGGGGTTTTAACCGGTAACATTATGGGTTTCTGCCCGCCAGGAGCCAGCGTGAACGCCTCCACTGGAGCTTTTTCCCGCACCGGCGCTCCAACAGCGTAAACCCCTTTCTTAAGATAAACCCCTGTCACCACCAGTTCCTTCGAACCGTCGTTTCGCACGTTGAACCAGGCTTCCACCACGCTTTCCGGCGGCGCTTTGTTTAGCCGGACAAGCGAAGGCTCCAGCGTTACCCTGGGGGCCGGGGCTCTTACAACCTCGCCGGTTATCAGCGCGTCCACCTTTGGCCGGGCCTCGTCGTTGGATAGAATTGTCACCTGTTTGGTGAACGGCCCCGGACGCAACGCCGAATCGAAAACAATCGTCACGCCGGAAGACTCTCCCGGACCGATATTTTTAGAGTCTATCTGCGACGTTGTGCACCCGCATGAAGGGATTACGTCCTTCACCACCAGGGTTTCGTTCCCCTCGTTGGTTATGGTGAACCGGCGTGATACCTTGTCGCCCTCATTTATTTTCCCCAGGTCATGTTTTGCGGGCGTAACTTTTATAGAGGGCCCGGCAAAGGCCGAGGGGGCCGCGCCCGTAGCCGAAAATAAAAAAGCCGCCATGGCGCAAACCAGGACGGCTTTTTTTGTATTAATGCAATCGAGTAAATCACTCATGGCAATATACCGGCTGGAGCTATTTCACCCGCTCCATGTATTTTCCCTCGGTGGTGTCCACCCGGATTTTCTCGCCCACCTCCACAAACTGCGGAACCTGCACGATAAGCCCCGTCTCCAGTTTCGCCGGTTTGGGCGTGCTTGTGATGGTGGCGGTTTTCAACGAAGGCTCGGTTTCCACCACCCTAAGCTCCACCATCCTGGGGGGAGTTACGCCAATGGCCTTTCCGTCATAATATTCCACCTGCACCCTGGTGTTGGGCAGAAGATATTCCAGAACCCCGGCCAGATCGTCTTTTGAAAAGAACACCTGCTCGTAGCTTTCGGTGTTCATGAAGCAGAAGCCAGCCGGATCCTCATACAGGTATTCCATCTCGTGCTGTTCTAGCGCGGCGCGTTCCACTTTCTCTTCTGTGCGGAGCCTCACCTCTGTCTGGTTACCTTGAAGGACATTGCGCAGTTTCAACTGGGCGTAGGCCCCGCCCTTGCCGGGCTTAACATGCTCCGTGGCCATTACGCGCCACAGCTGTTTATCGTATATTATTAAATACCCTACGCGGACTGACCCGGCATTTATAACGGCCGCCATTTTTCGAGATACTCCCTTGTTCTCAAGATAAAAAGAATCTCAAATGATACCTGTTAAGCCTTTCACGAACAAGGGAATTTAGCCTATAAGGCCATTATGATGGCAATTTGCCGATGATAGCCGGTCAACCTTCCTCACCCACGCGTCTTCGGCAGTCTTCCAGTAAATCCCGCAATGTCCGCTCTAGTGGTATGGCTGGGCGCCAGCCGCACAGTTTTTCCAACTTTTCACGGGAGCCGAAAATAGCAGGGTTTTCGGAGGGGCGGGCCTTACCCATGTCCAGTTCATGCCTGATTTGGGGTGTTTGAGATAATCCAACCAGAGTTTTATAAATCCACTCCACGGTCACAGCGCCGCCGGAGCATACGTTATACGTTTCTCCCCTTTCCCCCTGGCGCAGGATTTTTACATACGCTTCCACCACGTCCCGCGCGTCCGTAAAATCCCGTTGCGAATCCAGGTTGCCGGTGCGGATCACAGGCTCGGCTTTTCCCGCCTCTATACGGGCGATTTGCATGGCGAATTCCGGCGCAACGAATTTTCCCCGCTGGCCCGGCCCGGTATGGTTGAAGGGTCTCGCTATCATCACCGCCAGGCCTGGGTTGGCCGCGTACTGACGGCAAACCAGCTCCAGACAGTATTTGGAAACGGCGTATGCGCTAACCGGCCGCGCCTCCCGGGTTTCCGCCAGCGGGTTTTCCTCGGGCCGGACAAGCCCGTAAACCTCCGAACTGCTGGTGTATAAAAATCTTACTTTCGGGCTATGCGTGGCCGCCGCCTCCAGCAGGTTCACGCCGGTCATGAAATTACTCTTATATGCGTTCACCCTGTCCAGCGCCGCGTCTCCGGGGAAGGACACCGCCGCAAGATGATATATCCCATCCGGGGCCACTTCTTTTATTAAACCGGCCACCTCTTCAGGATTCTCCAGCGACACCTTGAAATGCCGGCCCGGAACCGTTGACGCTGGCGGATTATCGCGGTAAACGCCGAACACCTCCGTTCCCGGTTCCCGCGCCAGCAAACGAGCCAGATGCGCTCCCACGAACCCGGAAACTCCGGTGATCAACGCCCGCATTGTCGCCCTATATACATCATTTCTCGCTTTGGACAGTGATTACCATTACAAACCTTGAATTGGCCTCCCGCCCGCCAGCCGATTGCAGAAACGAGCCGCCAAACGATTCTTCCACGCTATCCACACCACCCAGCGCTACCGAGCCAGGATCGTCCAGAACGATCATGGTGGCGGCGTTTTTAACGGTAAAGCTATTATTACCACCATCGTAAGAGCTTACCTCCGGCTCCAGGCTTAAGGCTATCTTTCCGCCAGTTATGGTTTTCGCCCGCGCAACGAAGCTTGTGCCAGCATTCTTAAATGTCACGTCCTTCTCTATATAACCATACCGGACAAGATAACCGGCAAAGGGGACGCTTTCCCCCACGAATATCCGGCCCGTCTGGTTCTCCATTACCCGTAGAAACTGTTTTTTCGTGGATCGCGCGTTCTTTAACAGCTGGTGGACATCCACTTGCGCTCCCGGCGAACCTGGCGCCGGGATAGTGGCCACGGCAAATCCCGCCCCCTCCACGCGCCATTGCAGATTAAGCCCCAAAGAGTTTATCCGCTCTTCCTCGAAAAACTCCACTTCTATCCTTATGTTCTTCGGCGCCCTGTCCAGCCTCTTTATCAGCTTGCGGGCCTCTTCCACATTGACGGGACGGTCGTTAACTATAATGATGTTGGACGACTCGTCCACCGACATCTTCCCCTCCGGGCTCAACACTAGTTTCACCGCCCCGGCCATGTCGCCCGCCTGCCCGTAATAAATCTCGAACACTTCCACAACCTTCTGGCAATAGGCGGGTCCGGAGGACAATAGAATGACGATGACTGAAACCGTAGCCCATATCAACCTGAACATGGGGTCAATTATACCGTCATGCCGCGGGCGCATATCCAAAAAAAGCCTTCCACCCGTAAAGGCTATTGCCTGGGCGGGCCTGGGTAAGTATATTTGCGGAAACAAACGGACATCGCCATCATTATGCGGCCATTTCGCCATACCCGTGGTTTTACGCTGGTGGAGCTTGTGGCGGCGCTTTCAATAGCGTTTATCCTTGCGGTGGCCGCGGCGCCATTGTTTTCCAACGGCGGATTGAGCCTTCACGAAGCCGTGGAGGTGATGAAAGCGGATATACGTCATACGCAAGTGTCCGCCATGAACCGGGGCGTGTCCCGCTCCCTCCAATTCATAAACGGAAACCGCTCTTACACTTATGATGCGGCGGCGGACGGCTCCGGCGGGAATGAACGTGATCTTTCCCCGCTGGGTGGCGGAGTTTATATCAACACCACGGTCTCCGTAACCTTCAACTCGCTTGGTGAACCCTTGTCGCCAGCCCAGGTAACGATAATTTCCGGCGAAGGCTCCAAAACCGTATCCGTGGCCGGATATACAGGGATGACCTCGGCGCAATGATTCGGAACAAAAGCGGCGCCACCCTTGTGGAGATCGTCATGACGGTCATGGTTATCTCCATCGCGGCAATGGCGCTCGGCGCGCCTTTGATGACAGCCTCCCGCGCCACGGGCTCCAAATGGTTTTATAAACGCGCCGCTCTGGCCAACCTGGCCCGCCAGCAGGCGGAGCTTGTCGCCAGGGATTTTGCGGGCCTTACGCCAACCCAATGGAGCCAGCAAGCGGTGTCCCTGGCCGCCACCTCTCCTGTCGCCATGCCCGACAAGGTTATGGACGGCGTTACTTATAGAGCCACCCGTTCGTTCACCTGTTTATCAAGTGACCTTGCGACGCAAGACCCCGCCTGCGCCGATGGGTTCGTATTGGTGACCGTCACCATTACTTCGTCGCCTGACGGGGATACATACACACTAACCTTCCTGAAAACGGCTGGCGGAGTTTGATTGATGCGCTTACTGAACCGCTCCCGCCCCGCTAAAGGTTACACGCTGGTTGAACTGGTTGTGACGATGGCTATTCTGGGCTTTATCGGGCTTGGCGTTTCCGGCTATTTTTCAAATGCGCTGGGATTATATTTATCCGCCGCGCTGGAAAACAACATTTCGGAGGAGACCGGAGCCGCGCTAGAACGCATATCCAGAGAGCTACAATCCGCCGCGCCACAGGCTCCCGGCGGCGAGGCTGTCTCTTCACCGGCCCGGGGCGCATCATCTTCTACCCTGACGATTAACCGCCCCTCCGCCATGGATTGCGTAGCGTGCGTGGACAAGTCCGCAGTTGTAACATTCAACCTCAATCAGGCCTACCGGGCGCTTTACAGAACCACCGCCCAGTCCGGCCCCGTGGTTTTGACAGACAACGTAACATCTTTTAGCGTGACCGCCAGCGACGATTCCCCGGAGCTTCGCCACTTCACAATCTCCATCACCCGCGAAAAGAACGGAGCCCAAGCCGTGATGGAAACCTCCGTGTTCCCGCCGGGAACAAGGGATTTGAACTGGCGCGAGGTTATCAGATGAAACCGGGGCGGGGGAACCGGGGCATGTCCGCATTGCTGGTGGTGATCATCATGGCGGGGATAACCTCGCTTGGGTTGGCGGCGCTTATGGTTTCCTCCGCCTCCTTCGCCCCCCCGGCGGACACGGGGCGGAGCGTGACCGCGTTTTATGCCGCCCAGTCGGGGCTGGAATGGTTCCGCCAGAGGGTTTCGGGTTACACCACGTCGAACCGCCAGATTATAGAAAACCTGGACGGAACCACAATGCGTCTTGGCCAGAATGGGCCGGAATTTTCTCTGACCGCGGTTTATGTGGACGCCGACAGTAACCCCCAAACCGATGATATCGTCACCATCACATCCACGGGCCGGTGGGCCGCCGGTGATGGCAATTTCTCCCGTACCGTATCCACCAGCCTTACCATACCCGCTGGAGGCTCCGCTCCGTATTTTATGGACAGCTTCGACCAGCCAGACACGGATGTCATGGACACCTATTATGAAACCGGCCAGGCTTCCGCCGCCCATGCGGTGGTGACCCCATACGCCACGGTTACGACACAGTCCGGCGGAGACACTTTAAACTTAATTACCCACCCCTCCGAACCGGGCGGGATAGCGAGTATATTGAAAATAACGGCTCAGGGTGACACCCGCTTATTAATCCACACCGCCGCGTGTTTCAAGTTGAACACCCTTGGCGCGGGCGACCCTTGCGCCTATGCCCAATGCCAGTCCGCCGCGGGCTGTTTCGCCCGGCAGGGGATAAACATTGCGCCGGACCAGGCGGGGTATCAGAACTATTTTATCAAGACCAGGGTCAAGCTGGTTTCCGGCGCCGGGTTCGGGCTTTATTTCCGCGCCTCCTACCCGTCCCAAGCCGACCCCAACCTGGTGGATTTGGGCGGCCTTACAGGCTATATCTGGCAATACGACATGAACATTGGTTACATCGCCCCGTGCGACACATTTTCTGCCGTGTTCGGGAACGACGGCGCGGGCATGTTACTCACCCGCAAGGTTTTCATGGGGAGCGAAACCTGTGCCACGGGATGTGAGGTTTTCAATTCGCAAAATCCGGATACCACATATCCCTTCTTCTGCCCGGAGAACCGCACAGGGTTGACGGCGCTGAATGGCTGGCGCTGGGGCAACGGCAACTGGACGGGGTTGTGGCGGACGGTTTACATATATGTTTATCAAAACATGGCTTCAATCTATCTTGGCCTGGAAGAGATAACCGCAGGCCAGGGATCGGAAACCCAGCCGTATCTTGTGGAAACAGTGTTATTGGATTCGGCGGGAACGGCCATAGCCACCGGAGACATCGGTATACGCGCCTGGGGTGGCTCCGTAATATTGATGGACTACTTCGCCATATACCCCAATGATTTAAACTACGATCCGTCAACGTTTAGCGGATAAGGGAAGGGGGCCTGCTATAACAAATCAACGTAAAGTCTTCCACTCTGCCAATACGAGATAGATTTCGCCATCTCTTCGGTTTTGTTGTGGCTGATTTTCGTGTGAAGGATTAATGCGGCCGATTTTCCGATTTCCCGTGGTCGCAGGCCATGGTTTTCTCTGCTTAGGCCCCTCCATTGATGAGAAGGGCCTTGGGAGGGTGAAAAAATGCAAATATCAACTATATGCCCCCTCATCCGGCCCTTCGGGCCGCCCTCTCCCATATGCCCTAGCTTTTCTTGCAAATCACGAACAATAAAGGATATACTAAATCTTTTTGACGATGGAGGGGGGCGTTGAACAAAAAGAAAGCCTGGTCCGGCAGGTTTACGGAACCCACCCATCCGCTGGTGGAAAAATTCAACGCCAGCCTGGGGTTCGACCGGCGGCTGTACCGCCACGATATCGCCGGGAGCCTGGCCCACGCCGAAATGCTGGGCCGCCAGGGGATAATACCTAAAAAAGACGCCGCCGCCATCGTGACCGGCCTGAAGAAAATTGAGCTTGAAATAACCTCCGGCTCCTTCAAGTTCGACGATGCCGACGAAGACATCCACATGGCCGTGGAACGGCGGTTGAAAACCATCATAGGCCCTGCCGGTGGAAGGCTTCATACCGCCAGGTCCAGGAACGACCAGGTGGCCACGGCGTTCCGGCTGTTCATGCGGGACTCGGTGGACGAGACCATCGCCCAGATCCGGCGTCTCCAGAAATCACTTTACAACAAGGCCGTGGAGCATCTGGACACCATCGCGCCAGCCTACACCCATCTCCAGCCCGCCCAGCCCATCAGGCTGGCCCACTGGTTCCTGGCATATTTCGAGATGCTGGGGCGCGACGCCGAACGATTTATAGATATGCGGAAGCGGATAAACGTGCTTCCCCTGGGTTCTGCGGCGCTGGCAGGAACCAATTTCCCCATAGACAGGGAATGGGTGGCGAAAAAACTGGGGTTCGACTCCATCTCCAAAAACAGTCTGGACGCGGTGGGAGACAGGGATTTCGTAGCGGAGTTCCTTTTCGCCTGCTCCATGACCGGCGTTCATCTGTCCCGGATTTCCGAGGAGCTTATAATTTTCACCACCAACGAGTTTGGGGTGATGGAGCTTCCGGACGCCTTCTGCACCGGTTCTTCAATAATGCCGCAGAAGAAAAACCCGGACGTGCCGGAGCTGGTCCGTGGCAAAACCGGCAGGCTGGCGGGCAACCTTGTATCCCTGCTCACCACCATGAAAGGCCTGCCCCTGGCGTATAACAAAGACCTCCAGGAAGACAAGGAGCCGGTGTTCGACTCGTTCGACCAGCTGGTGATCATGCTGGAGCTGATGGCGGACATCATATCGGCCCTAAAAGTGGACACCGCTAAACTTTCCAAACGGGCTGGTGAGGGTTACATGACGGCCGTGGACGTGGCCGACAGGCTGGTGATGAAAGGCGTTCCATTCCGCGACGCCCACGAGATAGTAGGCCGGCTTGTGCGGGCATGCGTGGAAAAAGGGGTGGATTTCGGCGGGCTGGACATCAGGGAACTTTCAGCCATAGACCGGCGCCTGCTTGGGATAAAACCCGGGAAGATAACCCCCCAGAACTCGGCGGACGGTAAAAACACTCCCGGTGGCGCCGCCCGGCGGCGGATTTCGGCCCGGCTCAAGGAGATAGGTCGGGAGATGAAAAAATGGTGAAACCTGCGGGTTTTCCGGCGATTGCGGCCATGGTGGCGCTGGCGGTTATTATGCTGGCGGCCGGGTGTGGAAGGAAAACACCACCTGTCATGCCAAAACCCTCTCAAGGCTCGGCAATCGCCCTGCCCGGGCTAATATAAAAAATCAATTTTGTTTATTGACTTTAAAGTCCAATAATTATAAATTACACGTTTACTTTTTAAATTGGCTTAAAAATTGCCATGCCGGCGTAGCTCAGTTGGTAGAGCAGCTGATTTGTAATCAGCCGGTCGGGGGTTCGAGTCCCTTCGCCGGCTCCAGTTAAGGTTTTTCAGGTCCGGGCGGGCCAGGGTTTTATATAGAAGGATTTGGTGCGGGGAGGTTCCCGAGCGGTCAAAGGGAGCAGACTGTAAATCTGCCGGCTCAGCCTTCGAAGGTTCGAATCCTTCCCTCCCCACCATATATAAGATGGGCTTTGAAGCCGGGGCGGGAATAGCTCAGTTGGTAGAGCATCAGCCTTCCAAGCTGAGGGTCGCGGGTTCGAGTCCCGTTTCCCGCTCCATAAAAGCGGAGTTAACGGTAAAGCGATAGCGCCCAAGTAGCTCAGTGGTAGAGCACTTCCTTGGTAAGGAAGAGGTCATGGGTTCAATCCCCATCTTGGGCTCCAGATATGTTTCGGAGTGGTGGCGCGCTGTTCTTTTAGCGTTTTGGAAAAGGCGCGGCGCGGTTGATGTTTTTAAGATGGCAAAACTTTAGGGAACACGAGCAGGAGCGCTAACGAAAATGGCTAAAGAGGTATTCAAGCGGGACAAGCCGCACGTGAACGTTGGTACGATAGGGCACGTGGACCACGGCAAGACTACGTTGACCGCGGCGATCACCGAGGTGTTGAGCAAGAAGGGCTGGGCGGAGTACATACCGTTC